>JAVBOJ010000016.1:0-9927 GCA_031550755.1 Oscillospiraceae bacterium | reverse complement strand
GCCACGTCGCCGGTGTTGTAATAGCCGCGCTGCATGGCGCGCGCGGTCTGCGCCTCGTCGCGGTAATACCCCCGGAACAGCCCCACGGCATCGCGGCTGCGCACGATGAGCTCGCCCTCCACGCCCTCCTCGCAGGGGTTGCCGTCGGCATCGACAAGGTCGATGTCATACAGCGGCGAGGGCTTGCCCATCGAGCCCGGCATGGGGGAAAACCACGGGAAGTTGGCCACCAGCACGGAGGATTCCGACTGGCCGAAGCCCTCGGTCATCTCGATGCCGGTGAGGTCGCGCCAGCGCTTGAACACCTCGGGGTTGAGCGGCTCGCCCGCGATGCCACAGCGTTTGACCGATGAGAGGTCGTACTGCGACAGATCCTCCTGTAGCATAAACCGGAACATGGTGGGCGGGGCGCAGAAGGTGGTCACCCTGTATTTTTCCAGCATGGCCAGCAGGTGTTTGGGGACAAACTTGTCCATATCATAGGCAAAAATCGTCGCACCGCAGATCCATTGGCCGTAAATCTTGCCCCAGCCGAATTTGGCCCAGCCCGAGTCGGACACCGACATGTGCAGCTTGCCTTCCTCCACCCGCTGCCAATAGTGGGCGGTGACGATGTGCCCCAGCGGATGGGTGAAGTTGTGCAGCGCCATTTTGGGCATACCGGTGGTGCCCGAGGTGAAATAAATCAGAAACGGATCGCTGTTTTGCGACACGTCCGCGCCCGTAGGCCGGGGAAACTCCGCCGGCTGGTTTTCCATTTCCAGGGAAAAGTCCAGAAAGCCGGGATGATGGCCGCCGACCAGTGCGCGGGGGATGGGCAGCTCGGCCGCCTCGACCTGCGAAATGACAAACGGGTCATTGACGCAGACGATCATCTTGGCCGAGGAGGCGTTCACACGGTAGGCGATATCCTTGGCGGTGAGCTGCAAGGAGGAGGGGATGACCACCGCGCCCAGCTTGTGCAGCGCGACGGCGCAAATCCAGTATTCATACCGCCGGCGCAGCACCAACAGCACGGGGTCGCCCTTGCCGACGCCCTGCGCCCGGAAGAAGTTGGCCGCCTGATTGGACCGCCGGGCGATATCCGAAAAGGTGAAGACCTCCTCGCCGCCGTGGTCGTCGCACCAGACCAGCGCGGGCTTGGACGGCTCCAGAGCCGCCCAGGCGTCCACCACATCAAAGCCGAAATTAAAATTTTCCGGGATAGTCACCCGGTAGTTTTGGATAAAATCCTCGTACGAGTCGAACTCGATCCGGGGCAAAAAACGGGACAAGAGTTTCAAAAGGGCTCACTCTCCATTTAGTTTTCGGCAATGACCGTCAAAAATGTCGCGTTTTTTTCCACAGCCCGTTGACCGTGGGGGTAAATCGCGTTAAAATAGACGCTGTCGCCGGCCTCGAGCAAAACGCGTTTCTTCTCAAACAACAGCTCGATTTTGCCCTCCAGCACCATGTTGAATTCCTGCCCCGGATGGCTGACCAGCGCCGGGTCATGGTCGGACGGCTCCACCGACACCAGCAGCGGCTCCATGATTTTGTCCTTGAAGGTGTGCGCCAGACTGTGAAACCGGTAGCCGGGGTAGCGGTCGATGTTTTGCCCGCGCCCGCGCCGCACCACGCAAAAGGTGGCGATATGCGGCTGGTCGCCGGTCAGGATTTCGCTGAGCTCCACGCCCAGCTTTTGTGACAGATGGTACAGCGCCGAAATGGGGATATCGTCCCCCTCGGTTTCGTACCGGGTGTATACATCCAGGGAAACGCCCAAATCGCGCGCCATTTCCTCGGCGGTGTAGCCGCAGATTTCGCGCAGCTCGCGGATACGGGCGGCCATTTGCGAAAATTCCATGGGGATCCTCCTCTCTGGAAAACCGTTTCTATATATATTATCAAATTCTTTTACCGTTGTAAAGGGGTGAAATGGCTATGCGCATTCCGCCGCCGCTGATTACGGCGATCTCCCGGCTGGAGGCGGCCGGATTCTCGGCATGGCTTGTGGGCGGCTGTGTGCGGGACTTTCTGCTGGACAGGGAGCCGGCCGACTGGGACATCGCCACAAACGCCCTGCCGGCGCAGGTACATGAGGAGCTGGAGGGGTTTTCGGTGTTTGACACCGGGCTGCAGCACGGCACGGTGACGGCGCGGATCGGCGGGCTTTCGATGGAAATCACCACATTTCGTGTAGACGGGCCGTACGAAGACCACCGCCACCCAGACCGGGTGGAATTTACCCGCGACCTGCGCGCCGACCTGTCACGCCGGGATTTCACCATCGGCGCCATGGCGTGGCATCCGGACAGGGGCCTCTGCGACTACTTTGGCGGGCAGGAGGATCTGCGCGCCGGGGTTATCCGCTGTGTCGGAAACCCGGACGCCCGCTTTGAGGAGGATACCCTGCGCATCTTACGGGCGCTGCGGTTTGCGTCGGTTTTGGGGTTTCATGTGGAGGACAATACCGCCCGGAGCATTTTGAAAAACGTGGGACTGTTGTCCCACATCGCCGCCGAGCGTGTCGCCATCGAGATGACCAAGCTGTTGTGTGGCCAGGCGGCGACGGAGATACTGCTGGGCTTCGTGTCGGTGTTCGCTTTTGTCCTGCCCGAGCTGGCACCCTGCATCGGATTGGAGCAGCGCAACCCGTACCATGTATACACCGTCTACGAACACACGGCCCGCGCGGTCGGGTACGCGCCGCCGGAGCCGGGGCTGCGGTGGGCGGCACTGCTGCACGACATCGGCAAGCCGCTGTGTCACACCCGCGACGAAAACGGCCGGGACCATTTTCACGGTCATCCGGCTGAAAGTGCGCGTCTGGCGGAGGAAGCCCTGCGCCGCTTGAAATTCGACAACAAAACCGTTGCGTTTGTCACAAAAATGGCGGAGATACACGACCGGCCCATCGCACCGGAGGAAAGAGGCGTGTGCCGGACTCGGTCTCGGCTGGGCGAGGAGGCTGTCCGCGCACTTGTGCGCCGCACGGAGGCCGATATGCGCGCCCAGTCGCCGGCGTTTCTGGATCGGCTGGAGGACTTGCGGGCGATAGAAGCCATCCTCGACGGGCTCATCGCCCGGGGCGACTGCGTGTCGCTGGCCACGCTGGCCGTGGACGGACGCGACCTGATCCGGGTGGGGTTCCCGTCTGGGCGCGGACTGGGCGAGCTGCTGCGGTTTTTGCTGGCCGAGGTCATCGAGGGGCGCTGCGAAAACGACAAACAGGCGCTGCTACGGCTGGTGGAGGAGTTCAACAGCCGGTATGAATCCTCTCTACCGTGAAATGGATCGGGATGTTCACCGAGCGCCCGTCGGCATACAGCAATTCGCAGGTGTCCGGCGCGGTGTAGACTACCAGCCGGTCGCGGCGCATCGGATCGACCACATACCCGAGGACGTTCTCCCGCAGAAGTTTGGAGGTTTTTGTGCTGTAAATATCGAGGGTGTCCTTGTGCATGGTCTCCAGATCGTACGGGTCTTCGGCAAAACTTTTGACCGCCACGGCCAGCTCGCTGTTGGCAAACACCTTGTCATGCAGGCCGAGCGCGCGCACTGGCTCGCAGGCCTCGTCCCGCATGATGAGCCAGTCGTCGATGAACTCAAACCACCGGTCATATCCCAGCACGGTGGTCTGCTGGGCGTCTATGTAAAAATGGATGTCTCTGTCTGTAAAGTCCGGGAATGCATCGCGGAGCTCCCAGCTGCCCCGATACAGGTCATATGGGGCGTAAAACGCAAGACCCTCAAAGTCGTACAGCTCCTCTCCCGCATAGGAAAACAGCCGCGCGTGCCCGTCCTGCACCGCCACTATGCAATTGCTCCAGAGATAGATTGCGTCGTAAATTGGGGGGAGCAGCTCTGTACCGTCGCGTAGGTTGAGGACGCCATTTTTGCCCGTTTCGGTGATGGGCTTGTCGGCGGAGATGGCGTAGCCGTTGCGGACGATACAATGGGTACCCGACCAAGAGCCGTCCGTATAATCGTAATAATACTCATACCCGCTGAGCAGCCGCCCGTCGGGCGACAAAATGGCCACCCGTCCCTCGGCATCGTACAGGGCGTATCCCTGCAAAATTTCGCCACTTATTACCCAGCCGTCGTATAACGTACTATAGGCCACGGCTCCCTCCGGGCAGTACACCTCGCTGGTTTTTTCGTTCCAAAAGGCGGGCGGCCCGGAAATACAATAGCCCCAATCGTCCGCCCCGCGGGTCAGCGGTACCAGAATCTCCTCGGTATATACTCATAGTTCTCCTCGGGCAGGTCGAGCGCCAGCTCGGTGAACGCCGGGGGTTTTTGAGTGGGAGACGGAGAAGGGGAGGGCGGCGTGGGCGCGGGTGTTTGCGCCGGGGAGGGTGATGGTGCGACCGTTTGCGCCGGGGAGGGCGCGGGTATCGGCGGCGAGGGTGACGACTCGGCCACCAAGGCCGGCGCGCGGCAGGAAGACAACAGCGCAAGGCAGAGGATTAAACTGCAAAGACGCCCCATATTTTTCGCTCCTTTTGATTCCATTGTAACACGGCAGCCGGAAAATTCCGCCTTTTTCGCTTACAACTTTCCTACAAATCCGTAACAGAAAAATCTTCCCCCCCTGACGGCTTGCCAAAGCCGCGCCGAAACGGTACAATAAGACGACGCAGAAAAAAATGATGTTGGGAGTTGCTTTGTATGACTCTGCCCGGATTTCCGCATTTGGTTCACGGCGCCGACTATAACCCAGAGCAGTGGCTGACCACCCCCGGGATTTTGGCCGAGGATGACCGCCTGATGAAGCTGGCGCATATGAATTCGGCCACCATGGGCATGTTTTCCTGGTCGATGCTGGAGCCGGAAGAGGGGAAATACGACTTCTCCTGGCTGGATGAGCGGGTGGACGCGCTCTATAAAAACGGGGTATACACCGTGCTGGGAACGCCGACGGGCGCGCGCCCGGCGTGGCTGGATGAGAAATATCCTGAGGTTCGGCGGGTATCGGCCGAGCGCGTGCGCGACCTGCACGGCAAGCGGCACAATCACTGTATGCGTTCGCCGGTCATGCGCGAGAAGATCACGGCGCTCAATACACAGCTGGCTACGCGATACAAAGACCATCCCGGCGTGATTTTGTGGCATATCTCCAACGAGCTCAATGGCGAATGCCATTGTCCCATCTGCCAGAGCGCGTTTCGGGATTTCCTGCGCGAAAAGTATCACAACGACATTGACGCGCTCAACTACGCGTGGTGGACGACCTTCTGGAGCCGCCGGTATACCTCCTTTGACCAGATCGTTTCGCCCGCGCCGCACGGCGAAGGCGGCATCCACGGACTGGATCTGGACTGGAAGCGGTTCTGTACCGAGAGCTTCCGCGACTATGTGCTGGCTGAGACAAAGCCCCTGCGCGAGATTACGCCGCGCATTCCCATCTGCACCAATCTGATGTCGGGCTTTTTCGGCATTGACTATTGGAAATTCGAGGATGTCATCGACATCGTCTCGTGGGACAGTTATCCCGAATGGAACAACAATTTTGAGGCGATGTGGGAAACGGCCGCCGGCACGGCGTTTTACCATGACCTTTTCCGCGCCCTCAAACGCAAGCCCTTCCTGCTGATGGAGAGCGCCCCTAGCTATACCAACTGGCGGCAGGTCAACAAGCTCAAGCGTCCAGGCGTGCATCTGCTCTCGTCCCTGCAAGCGGTGGCGCACGGCTCGGATTCGGTGCAATACTTCCAGTTCCGCAAGAGCCGCGGCTCCTGCGAAAAATTCCACGGCGCGGTGGTCGATCATGTCGGGCATGAGAACACCCGGGTGTTCCGCGACGTGACCGATGTGGGCATGGCGCTGGAAAAGCTGGACTGCGCGTTGGGTCTGCCGGTAAAAGCCGAGGTCGGCATTTTGTTCGATTACACCAACAAATGGGCCATGGACGAGTTCAAGGGGCTGGATCAGAGAAACCGGGGCTATATGGAGACCCTGCAGCTCCATTACAACGCGCTGTGGAAGCAGGGAATCGCCGCCGACATCGTGTCCCAGACCGGCGACCTCTCCGGCTATAAGCTGATCATCGCGCCGATGCTCTATCTGATGGAGCCGGGCATCGACGAAAAGCTGGCCGCCTTTGTCAAAAACGGCGGGCGCTTGGTCACTACCTACCTGTCCGGCTATGTGGACGAAAACGACCTGTGCTGCCTCGGCGGCGTGCCGGGCGGCAAGCTGCGCGAGGTCACCGGCGTTTGGGCCGAGGAGATTGAGGCCATTTTCCCCGAGGAGAGAAACGGCCTGAGACTGTCGCAAAACCCGCTGGGGCTGTCCGGGCGGTACGCGCTGCGCGATATCTGCGAGGTGGTACACGCCGAAACCGCGCAGGTGCTGGGCGTCTATGAAAGCGACTTTTACAAGGACATGCCGGCGCTGACCCGCAACGAGTACGGCCGCGGGCTGTGCTATCACATGGCCGCGCGAACCGAAGCCGACTTTTTGGACGCGTTTTACAAAGCGGCCGCCAAAGAGGCCGCCGTTGCGCCGGTGCTGGCGGGAGAGCTGCCCGAGGGCGTGTCGGCGACGGCGCGCGGCGAGGGGGAAAGCCGGATCGTGTTTGTCATGAATTTCACCGAAGCGCCGCAGGAGGTCACCCTGCCGCGCGGGCGCGAACTGCTGACCGGCGCGGAGGTGGACGAGAAAACGACCTTGCCGCCGCTGGGCTTTTTGGCGGTGCGGGGCTAGTGGAACCGCTGGAGGGACTGCGGGCGGAGTTTGACCGGGTGGACGCGGCGCTTTTGGCGCTGTTTGTCCAGCGGATGCGTCTGTCGGCGCAAATCGACGAGGTGAAACGCGCCCAAGGGCTGCCGGTGTATGACGCCGCCCGGGAGCAGGCTGTTTTGAACAAAATGACCGCGCTGTCGCCGGAGGAATTTTCCGGCGCGGCGCGGCGGCTGTGGACGCTGATTTTACAGCTTTCACGGGAGATACAGGAGTCAGGGAGTAATCGATGTTGAAAGAAGTCCGGCGGGCTGTCCGCCGCTTCCTCAGGGAAGCCGATATGCTGCTGCTCGTGCTGTGCCTGGTGGCCTCGGCCATCGGCATGGTGCTGATTTCCAGTGCGCTGCGCAGCGCGCCGGAAGGAGCCGGTGCCAAGCTCATCATCCAGGCCGCGGCCATTGCCGGCGGGGTGGTGCTGTTTGTGCTGTTTTCGGTGCTGGAGCTGGAAAATATCGCCACCTTGTGGCAGTGGATTTTGGTTTTCAACATCGGCTTTATCGCATTGCTGGTTCCATTCGGCACGGCGGGCGACTCGGGCAACAAAAGCTGGCTGAGCTTCTCCTTTTTGCCGTTTTCCATCCAGCCGGCCGAGGTGGTCAAGGTCAGTTTTGTGCTGTTGCTGGCCAAGCAGCTCAGCGTCCTCAAGGAGCGCGACAGCCTCAACCATGTGCTGTCGGTGGCGTCGTTGGTGGCGCATCTGGGGCTCATGTGCGGCCTGATTTTCGTCTGCTCCAAGGACGGCGGCATGATCGTCGTCTATGTGGTGATTTTTTTCGCCATGTGCCTGATGGGCGGGCTCAAATGGCGGTGGTTCGCCGTGGCCGGAGCGGCTCTGGCGGGCGCGGCGCCGTTTATATGGAACAATCTGCTGGAGCCGTACCAGCGCGACCGGATCCTCATCGGCTTCAATCCCGAGCTCGACCCGAGCAAATATGGCTGGCAGCCCCTGCAAAGCAAAACAGCCATCGGCGGCGGCCAGCTTTGGGGGCAGGGGCTGTATCAGGGCGTGCAAATTCAGTTCGGCGACGTGCCTGCCAAACAGACCGACTTCATCTTCGCCGTGCTCGGCGAGGAATTCGGGTTTGTCGGCAGTATGTTTTTGCTGCTGCTGCTCGCGGTCATTATTCTGCGCTGCTTCTGGGTGGCGTCGCGTGCGCGGTCGGATCTGGCCAGCCTTGTCTGCATCGGCATCGGCGGGATGCTGCTGTGCCAAACCATCATCAATGTCGGCATGTGTCTGGCGCTAACGCCGGTCATTGGCCTGACCCTGCCGTTTGTCAGCTCGGGCGGCTCGTCGATTTTGACCATGTTCGCCGCGATGGGGCTGGTGTCGTCGGCCAAAATGCGCCCAAAAACCCATTGGCTCAAAGACTGACGCGTTCCATCGCTGACAAACAGGTTTGTCAGCGAAAGCGGGAGCTTGGATCAAGCCGCTGAGGCGGCTTGCAAAGAAAGGCTCTGCGGGAATGAATCCCGCAGAGCCTTGTGTTTCAATGCTTTTGCTGGACCGATTGCCGCAAAAGGATACGGGGAAACGGGGTTTGTCTACAGACTGACGCGTTCCATAAACGCGTTTTGGAACACCGGGTTTCCGGCCAGCTCCACCACGCGGCAGCGGGCGGCGATGTCGTTGACCTGCCGGCGCGCCGCGCAGGAAAGCAGCAGCTTTTGCGCACCGAGACCGGCCGTATTGCCGGCGGCGACGGCATGGGGGAAGGAAAACCCGATGTCGCGGGCGCTCTGCGGATTCAGCACACTGCCAAACCCGCCGGCGAGATGGGTTGTTTGGATGTCTTCCCAGGAAAGCCCGGCGGTGTGGAGCAGCGCGTCGGCCCCGGCCATGAGCGCCGCCTTGGCGAGCTGGAGCTTGCGGACATCCCCGGCGGAAAAATAAACAGTGTCTGACAAGACGAAACGCACGTCCCGGGCGGTTTTCTCCAGATAGGGGGAGACCTCCCGGGGCGCTTTGTCGGGCGGGAAAAGATAGCCCGATTCATCCACCGCGTCCAGCCGGCGTAGCATGGCCAGCGCATCCAGCAGTCCCGAGCCGCACAGCCCGCGCGGAGCTCCGCCGCCGATGACTGAA
Source organism: Oscillospiraceae bacterium (assembly GCA_031550755.1). GTDB lineage: Bacteria > Bacillota > Clostridia > Oscillospirales > UBA929 > JAVBOJ01. The sequence goes on along the minus strand of JAVBOJ010000016.1, from coordinate 1,112 downwards.
AAACGCGGGCCACCGTCCCACCAAACCGCGTCGATCGCGCCGGGCGCGGCCGCCATGCCGCAGTCGATTTCCGCGCCCTCAAAGGCCGGTCCGGCCGCCGCCGCGCAGCAGTAAATCGTGTCGCCGACAAGCAGCGCCAGCTCGCCGTTGGTGCCGATGTCGCAAAACAGAGCGGGCGTTTCGCGTATGTCCAGCAGTCCGGCGGTCACATCGCTGCCCAGATATCCGGCGATGGCCGGCGGCAGATAGAGCGCGGCGTCCAGTCCCGGCCAGAGGCCGGAGACCGTATCGCCGAATAGGCTGACCGGCGCAAACGGCGCGACGGCGAGGCTGTCCACCGGCAGACCGGTCAGAAAATGCAGCATGACGGTGTTGCCGACGGCGGTGATTTGACGAAGGTCGCGCAACGCCGCCCCGTGTGCGCGGCAGAGCTCGCCCAGCATGGATAAAAGCTGGCCGCGCAATGTGTCGCGCAGGGCTTCCAGCCCGTCCGGCCGCTCCAACGCGCAGTGGATGCGGGAAATCACGTCGGCGCCGAAAGAGCCCTGCCGGTTGGCCTGCCCCAGCCGCCCCAGTAAACGCGGGCCGTCATAGAGAAACACCGCCAGCGTGGTCGTGCCGATGTCGATGGCGGCGCCCAGCCCCTGAAGGTCGGTTTCTGTTGGCGCGCCGGGCGCGTCCATCGAGACGAGCAGCGCCGCCTCGGGCGAAAGCCAGACCTCGCAATCGCCCGCAAGCGTTGCGCGGCAAGCGGGCAGGGGAGTGGGGACGGTCAACCGCAAGATGTTCCCGTCGGCGTCGGTCACTGCGCCGCGCACGGGCAGAAGACATTTACCGCATTTTCCGTGCCCGCCGCAGGGCGCGTGCAGGGAAGCGCCGCCCGCGCGGGCCAAAACGGAAAAAATACTTTCTTCTGGCTGCGCGGCAATGACTTGCGTGTTTTTTTCGGAATGTATCGTCAGCTTCATGAATTATCCCCCTTGACAAGCTGCCAATTATTCTATACAATAAACGACGGTTCACCATTATGCGGTCGTGGCGGAACTGGCATACGCGCACGTTTGAGGGGCGTGTCCGAGAGGGTACGGGTTCAAGTCCCGTCGACCGCACCA
>JAVBOJ010000137.1:0-12667 GCA_031550755.1 Oscillospiraceae bacterium | reverse complement strand
CCGACACGCCGTAATAATACCAAATCTCGGGAAGATGGTTGTTGGCCAATCCTCTGGCCGCACCGTACGCCGACGCCCACGCGGACGAGCCTGTGTACCAAGCGGTATCATAGTGGTCGTACACATGCCATTTCGTCAGGTCGGTCGGGTCGATGGACGCGGCCGAGCTGACAATCCGGTGGGTTTTTGTCCCGTTCTCGGACAGCCCGGCGGCAATCAGCGTATCCAGATACCCGCCGATTTTACCGGACAGCGTGGAGGGATCCACCCCCAGCGCCGGATCAACGTTCAAAAAGACGTCAAAATCGACGGCGTCGGACACGACCGGACTGTTTTCCGCCAAGGCGCTGACGGATGTCAGCGAAACAATCATGATCACGGCCAGCAGGCCGGATAACATCCTGAATTTTCTCTGTTTTTTCATTGCTTTCTCCTCCGTATAATCCAAGTATGTCAACAGTATATAACGAGGAGCGCAACAGAAGTGCAACAGAAAAAGACTTTTTTTCTGCATTATTAAAAATTTCTGAAAAACTTTTTTGAGGCCTTGCAAAGTGATGCCTGTTGCGATACAATTCCCCTGGCAACAAAACGACCGCAACCGGGAGGGGAAAATGATTGGAACCGATGCTGCTTTTGGCGCTCAACCTCTTGGCGCTCCTGGTCTGGGGCGTTTTGTACCTGTATATTTTCAAAAAGTCCCGGGCTCTGCGCGAGGAGCGCCAGCAGCGGGAAATGGCCGCATACAGCCGGCTGGAAAACGAGCTGACGCAAAACCGCATTGCCATCATGCTCTCCCAAATCCAGCCGCATTTCCTCTACAACACGCTGGTGGTCATCAAACAGCTCTGCGACATTGATCCCAAGGCGGCCAAGGAGACCGTCTCGGAATTTTCCGATTATCTGCGCGCCAATCTGGACTCCCTGACCCGCATCCAGCCCATCCCGTTTGAAAAAGAGCTGGAGCATGTCAAAAACTACTTGGCGCTGGAAAAAAAGCGCTTCGGCGGCAGGGTACGGGTGGTCTGGGAGCTGTCCGCCACGGAGTTTCTGATCCCGGCGCTGACCGTACAGGCCATTGTGGAAAACGCCGTGCGCTATGGCATTACAAAAAAAGAAGAGGGCGGCTCCGTGACCGTCCGGACGGCGCAGACCGACGCCGAAACGATCATCACCGTTTCGGACGACGGCGCGGGCTTTGACCCCGACCGTCCGCCGCAGGACGGCCGCAGTCATGTGGGCATCGAAAACGTGCGCAGCCGGCTGGCCTCGGCGTGCGGCGGCGCCTTGGACATCCAAAGCACCGTCGGCGTCGGCACCACGGTGACGCTGCGTCTGCCGCGAACATAAAGAGGATTTCCTGTGGTTTACACAAACCAAAGGGGGGAAGAAAAGTGTAAAAAGGAGGGGGAAGCCCCCTCCTTTTCACGTTGAGTGCGGCTTGCTGCACGGAGTCCCGCCGCAGCGACGCGGATTGTCAAAAAGCACTGCTTTTTGACAATCCCCTAATCGCGTCCTCATCTACCGGCTTGCGTAAGTACCCGTCGGCCAAAAACCGCAGCGCGTCGGTGCGGTACTCCTCGGTGGAGGTGACAAAGTTGACCGACACCGGCGTCTCGCCTTTGCGGCTGTTGCGGATCAGCCGGGCGATATCAAATCCGCCCATGCCCTTCATCTCGATTTCGGCAAACAGAACGTCAATGCTGTGGTTGTATCCGTATTTGACCGCCAAAAGCGGATCGGAAAAGGTCACGATCTCGCTGTCCGGATAGACAGCCCGCAGACAGGCGGACAGGCGCTCGAGCGCCGCCGTGTCCGGATCCACCGCCAAAATAATCACTGTTTTTCCTCCTTTTCCTCGGCTCTGCGGTTTAAATTGCCGATGGCAAATTCCGCCCAGCTGTACTGCGACATGAATTCGCCGGCGTAGCTGTTGACGGCTCTGGCCTCTCCCCGGTAAAATTGATAATAGTCGCAATCCAGCCGGTCGGCCGCCACGGCCAAGCTGCCCCGGCTTTTGATCAGCACGTCCTCCGCGCCCACCGATTTAAGCACCGCCGACAGATCGGACACCAAATTGCGCAGATTGCTTTGCAGCGAATCGGAATCGGGGAAGTCCTCCCACAGCACGGCGGCAATTTCGCCGTTGGTGCAGCCCGCGCCGCGATGACTGACCAGATAGGCGAACAGCTCTTTCGTCTTTTTTCGCGAAAAATTCAACGGCTTTTCTTCCCAAAACACCTCGAAGTTTCCAAAACATTGCACCTTCAGGCGGCCCTCCGCCTTGTCCGCCCGGACATAGCGCAGGTTTTCGATCTCGCTTTGGATCTCGCCCGCCTTGACCGGCTTGAGGATATACCCCGACGCCCGCAGGGTGAACGCGTCGCAGGAATAATCCCGGTAGCCCGTGACAAACACGATGTTGGTCTTGGGGTTGAGGTCTTTCAGGTGCTTGGCCAGCGCCAGCCCGTTCATCCCGCTCATTTCGATGTCCAAAAACGCCACGTCCACCCTGCTCTCCTCCGCGTACCGGAGCGCGTCCGCCGGCGAGGAAAAGCAGTCCGGCTCGCAGTCGGGGATGGCCTGCATGATGGCCTCTTTCAAATCGCGCAGAGCAAATACCTCATCGTCCACAGCAATCACTCTCAAATGCCGCCGCACCTCCCCAGGAAACTTCTGATTCCCTTGTCTGCCCGTATTATACCAAGCCGCACGCCGTTCTACAATCAAAAAGTGAATATTTGAAGTGATCTTGTCTCGCCGTTCGTTTATACTGAATGGGATCCCGAAAAAGAAAAGAGGAGGAAGGCCATGCCGCAGAACCAACCGATCGCCGCCGGCGATACCAGCCGCATGGCCGACCTCATCGCGCGGCACCAACGCCTCGTTTACACCGTCTGTATGCGCATCGTACACAGTCCGCCCGACGCGGAGGATCTGACCCAGGAGACCTTCCTCAAGGCCCTCGGCGCGCTGTCAAGCTTTGACGGAGCCGACGAAAAGGCCTGGCTGTGCCGCATCGCGATCAACACCTGTCTGGATTTTCAAAAGAAGGCCGGGCGGGCGCCGCGGGAGGACTTTGAGTCGGTATGGCCCCGGCTGTTGGCACCGGACAACACCGAGGAGACCGCCGCCCGGCGGGACGCCATGCGCCGCCTCAAGGACGCGCTGGACTCCCTGCCGCCCAAGTACGCCGCCGTGCTGACGCGCTTCGCCGAGGAGGGGCTCAGCGTCCGGGAGATCGCGGCGGCGGAGCATCTGCCGAAAAAAACGGTGGAAACCCGGCTCTACCGCGCCCGCAAACTGCTCAGAGAAAGGTGGGACGACACATGACCGACCATTATACCCGGCTGCTGACCGACGACGAGGCGCTGCGCGCCTTTATCGCCGAGCAGGAAGCGCAGCTGCTGACCCCCGCGCGCGACCTCGCGCCGGACATCCTCCGGCAGCTGGCCGCCCAGCGCGACCGACGCGAATGGTCTATCCGCTCGCGCCTGCTGGCGGTCTCCTGCTTTGCCGCCGCCGCCTGTGTCCTGTGTCTGACCGGCTTCGGCCTGTTTCAAAACATTTTCGCGTTTTTGACCTCCTCGGCCTCGGAGGTCTCCCGCCTGATCGAAACGCTCGTGAGCAGATAAAGGAGAAATGAAAATGAAGAAAAACCGTTTTTTGACCGTCGTGTTTTCCTGCATCCCCGGCGCGGGCCATATGTACCTCGGCTATATGAAGCGCGGCCTGCAATATCTGACGCTGTTCTGTCTGTCCATCGGGTTCGTCGTCATGACCGGCTGGACGCGGCTGGATTTTTTGGTGGTTTTCCCGATCGCCGCCATGGCGGTGGTCTGGCTGTACGCCATGTTTGACTCCATGCACTCCCTGACCCGGATGCGGCGCGACGGGGTGCTGTTCCCGGAGGACGACGTCTTTTCCCTGCCCCTGTTCAAAAAGCCGACATTACAGCGCAAGTATCACAAATGGATCGCCGTCGGCCTGATTGTGTTTGGCGTGCTCATCTTTGTCAACAGCACGCTGCTGCCCGCCCTGAACCGCATTGACAACCAAATGATGCACGAAGTTGCCTTCTTCCTCTCCTCCTATTTAGCTCCCACGCTGCTGGCGCTGGCGCTTCTGTTCTTCGGGTTCCGGCTGCTCGTCGCCTCGGGGCGCAAGCCAAAGGAGGATGACCGATGAAAAACCGTCGCGTAGGCACTGTTTCCATGGGACTCACGCTGGTGGCCGCCGGCGTGCTGATGCTGGTGTCGCTGTTCACCCGCCTGTCGGTGCTGTCTGTTTTTCTGCGCGGCTGGCCGGTCATCTTGGTTGCCCTGGGCGCGGAAATTCTGGTGTTCGTCTTTCGAAAAAAGGACGAAAAAATATCCTATGATCTCCTCAGCATGGTGTTCATCGGTCTGTTTCTGTTTGTCTCGGTGACCTTTTACGCGGGTTTTCTGTTTGTCTCCTCCTTTGAGGACGAGGTTTCCCTCACGGCGGCGCTGCGGCTCTATCCCGAGTACGCCGAGGTGCGCGAGGAGGTCAGCTTCCCGTACACCGACAGCCTCAAAATCTCCGCCGGGGTGACCAAGGTCAAGGTGCTGCCCGCCGAGGACGACGCCATCCGAATGCAATATACCGTCTCCTCCCGCGCAGACGGTCGGGCGCAGGCCGAGGCTCTGCTGGCGGATATGGTCTCATTTTCGGGCGGTGCGCATATCCTGCTGATATCCGACGCCGACATGGGAAAAAATCGCGGCGTTTTGGAGCATCCGTATGTCTATTGCACCATCTTTTTGCCGCCCGACAAAACGCTGGATCTCTCGGAATTTGCCGGCGAGGCCGTCATCGACGCGCGGCTGACCGAAAACGTTCAGCGCGGCATCCCGGGAAACGCATAGGCCGTCCCACAAACCGTGGATATATCCTCCCTCCCCCCTGCATATACATGATTTTGTAAGAGTACGAATTGTGGGGAGGGCTCATATGTGAAAGGAAACATCGAGGAGCGCGCCTGCAGCGTGGCGGTTTACATCATAGAAAACAAAGCTACCGTCCGGGCCGCCGCCAAACAGTTCGGCATTTCCAAAAGCACCGTACACAAAGACCTGTCCGAGAGACTGCAGCAGTTTAACCGCACCCTGTATCTCGGGGTCAAGGACGTACTGGAGGAAAACAAATCCGAACGGCATCTGCGGGGCGGTATGGCCACACGCCGCAAATACAAGGGAGAATGACCCCCGTGAAAGACGCGCCGCATATTTCCTTTCCTCCGTGAAATACTAAAGAGCATCTCACCATCCTTCTATGTATAGGTGAAAACAGATGGGAAAAAACCAGCCGCCCAAGGAGCAAAAGACCACGCCCGCCAACGAGACCCAGAACCTCGGCGCTCTGCGCAACAAGCCGCGCGGAGTGGGACGCCAGTCCGGGCAAAGTCCCAAATGAGAAGGGGCTGTAGCACAATGGAAATTGTGTTGCAGCCCCTTCTTGTATTCCTATTTTTCCCTCGCGAACGCCCCTTCGACCTCCAGCAGCGCCCGGACGATTTCCGGATCAAACTGGGTGCCAGCGCATTCGGCGATGATTTTGATGGCCTCCGCATGGGGGATGGGCGGCTTGTACACCCGCTCGCTGACCAGCGCGTCGTAGACATCCACCACCGACAAAATCCGCGCCGACAGCGGAATATTCCCCCCCGACAGCCCGTCGGGGTATCCCTTCCCGTCCCAGCGCTCATGGTGAGAGCGGCAAATTTCCAAACAGTAGATGATATAATTGGAATCATCCACCTCTAAAATCGACTGGATAATCTCGGCGCCGATGACGGTATGGGTTTTGATGATTTCAAACTCCTCCGGGGTGAGCTTGCCCGGCTTGAGCAGGATTTCGTCCGGGATGCCGATCTTGCCGATGTCATGCACCGGAACGGCCTTGACCACCAGCTCGCGGTCGGACTCGGGGATGCTCCGATGAAAGTCCGGATTGGCGCACAGATGATTGATGAGTATTTTGGACAGATTTCGGGTGCGAATGACATGCCGCCCCGATTCCAGATTGCGGTATTCAATAACGGCGGCCATGGTTTCCAGCATCCGCTCCTTGGTGTACACCACCTCGGCGACCTTGGCGTCCACCATGGCCTCCAGATGCTCGCTGTAATTGCGCAGACGCATCTGATTGTCCACCCGCGCCTTGACCACGCTGGGATAAAACGGCTTGGAGATATAATCGCTGGCGCCCTCCATGAGCCCCTTTGTCTCATGGGTGCCGGCGTCGGCCGCCGTGATGAAAATGACCGGAATGCGGCGGGTCATGTGATTGGCCTTCATGCGCGCCAGCACCTCATGCCCGTCCATATCGGGCATCATAATGTCCAACAGGACAAGCATGGGCTCCACCGTGCCAGAAAACAGCGCCTCCAGCGCCGCCGGGCCGCTCTCCTTCTGCACGATGTTGTATTCCTCATTCAAAATCTCTTCCAGAATAATCCGGTTGATCTCAATATCATCCACCACGAGGATGGTCTCTCTGGGCATACCGCTGCCTCCCTTTTGCGTTGTTCTCTCTGGAATAATATCGATAGTATTCACCAAAAGCTTAGAGGAACATAAACAGTATCGAAAAATATTCCCGTACGAAGTAAAGAATTTTTAAATCAAGCCGCGGCGTCGGTGCCGAAATCGCCACCGGCACAAGCCCTTCCCGTCTCGCTAGAATGCGCGAACGGAACAGATGGAACTCGTTGGACACCACCCCGACGGTCTGCGCGCCCTCCGGCAAAAGCACCACCGAAAAGGCGAAGTTTTCCTCGGTATTTCTGGCCCTGTCCTCACAAAGGATTTGGGCGTCGGGCACGCCCCTGTCCACGAGATACCGCCGCATGGCCTCGGCTTCCGAAATCAGCTCGTCGGCACCCTGTCCGCCCGTGACAATGAGAACGGTATCGGGGTAGGCGTTCCAATACCGCACCGCAGCCTCCAGCCGCGCACGCAGCGCCTGCGACGGGCTCTCCCCCACCAGCCCCGCGCCCAGCACGATGACGGCGTCGGTTTCCTGCGGCGGGTCTGAATGCGCCCCGGCGATCAGCAGCCCTTCGATGACCACAAAGCTTAGCACAAACAGCAAACAACCGAACCGCATAATTTTGCGGACAAGCCGCGCCGCCCGGCCCAGCGTCGTATGGCGCGTGAGCGCCGCCGTCAGCCAATAGAGCAAAAACAGCGCGCCAAACAGCCAGCCGGCCTTGGTGAGAAAATCCGCCCCGATGCGGTAGGGAAAGACAAACACGGCCAGATACAGGCAGACAAGCCCCAGCCCCAGCGGCCAGACCAGCGCCCAGCGTCTCAAAAACGTCTTCATGCGCCCAGCGTTTCGGTCAGCGTTTTCAAAAACACCGCGAGCTTTTCCTTGTTTTTGGCCTCGTCATGATCCAGACTCAGCGTGGCGCAGGGCTTTACCCCGGCCAGCGCGGCCAGCTCGGCAAAGGTCTCGGTGTAGTCCTCCGGCCCGGCATGGGTGAGGACAAAGGCGGCCTGTTTGATGCCCGCGCCGTATTGCGCGAGAAAGGCGCGCATCGGCGAGGACACCCGGGACGCCCACACCGGGCTCCCCAGCACCACCAGATCATAGGCGGCCATGTTGACCGGCTCGGACAGCGGCTCCAACTTGGCCGGTTTTTTGCGCAGCGCTTCCCAGCCGGCCTTGATGACCCGCAGCCCGGTGCGCGGCGTTTTGGGGCGGATGGTGATCAGCCGCTCGCCGTCCAGCGCCTCCATCACGCGCAGCATGGGCGCTTGGGTGCGTCCCGTGCCCGAATAAAAGGCCACCAAAATACGCTTTGATTTTTCCTGCGGAACTTTCATGTCGATTCTCCTTCCAATAGCGCCGTCTGCAGCTCCTCCCAACGGGCGTAGAGCGTCTCCAGCGCGGCCTGTCTGTCCTGTTTGTCCTCCATCAGCGCCACCAGCGCCCCGTGGTCGGTGGCGCTCTGTTCCATTTGTATGTCCAACGCGCCCAGCGCGGCCTCGGCCGTCTCGATCTCCTTTTCCAGCTTCTCGCACTGCTTGGCCAGCGCACGCTGCTGCTTCAGGCTGGGCGGCTTGGGCTTTTCCTCTTTTTTCACCGCCGCCGGCGCGGCGCTCTCCTGCGCGCGGAAAGCGCGGTAGTCCTCAAACCCTCCGTGGAAATCCAAAACTTTCCCATTTTCCAGCACCCACAGCCGGTCGGCAAACCGCGAGAGAAAATACCGGTCATGCGAAATAAACACCAACGCGCCGCCGTATTCCTCCAGCACCTCCTCCATCCAGTCGCGCGAGGCGATGTCCAGATGGTTGGTCGGCTCGTCGAGATAGAGGAGGTTTGTCTCCTCCTTCATGAGTAGACAGAGCATCAGGCGGCTTTTTTCCCCGCCGGACAGATCCTCCACCCGCTTGAAAACGTCCTCTCCCTGAAAATGAAACCCGCCCAGCCGGTCGCGCGCCTTCTGGGTCTGCTCGTTCTGTTCGTAGAGCAGCGTGTCCAGCAGGGTGCGCTCGGGATGGGCAAAGGAAAATGTCTGCGGCAGATAGGCCGACCGCACCGACGGCCCCTGCCAGAGATGCCCCGCTTTTTGCGGCAGCTCGCCCAGCAGCAGCCGCAAAAAGGTGGTTTTGCCGGCGCCGTTGTCACCGATGATCCCCACCCGCTCGCCGCCGCGCAGCGCCAGCGTGACGTCGTCAAACAGCACGCGGTCATAGCCGCCGGCCACCCGCTCGATGCGCAACACGTCATCGGCGTGAAAGGCCGCCTCGCGGAAGTTGACCTTGAGTTTTTTGTCCGACGGCGGTTTGTCCACCGTCTGAATACGCGCCGCGCGTTTTTCAATGGCGAAGGCGCGTTTGTGCAGCGCCGCGCTTTTGCCGGCGTAATCGTGCATCCGCCGCGCCACGTCAGACAGCCGGGTGATCTCCCGCTGCTCCCGCTCATAGAGGGCCAGCGCGTCGCGCCGGCGCTGCTCCTTTTGCAGGGCAAAGGCGCTGTAATTGCCCCGGTAGCTCTGCGCCGCGCCGCGCTCCAGCTCGACGATCCGAGTGGCGACGCGGTCGAGAAAATACCGATCATGCGACACGGTCACCACCGTGCCCTTGTACCGGTTCAAAAATTCCTCCAGCCACTCGGCCGAGCGCATATCCAAATGGTTTGTCGGCTCGTCGAGCAGCAAAATATCGGTGTCCGACAGCAGCAGCCGCCCCAGATTGACCCGGGTCTGCTCCCCTCCGGACAACCGGTCAAACGCCCGGTCGTAGAGCTCGTCGCCGATCTCCAGCCCCTGCCGCACCCGCGCCAGCCGCAGATCCCGATCCAGTCCTCCGGCGGCCTCAAAGGCGGCCGTCGCGGCGGCGTAACGGGTCAGGGTTTCCTTGGAATGGTCGGACGCCATGCGCTGTTCCAGCTCGGTCATGCGCGCCCGCAGAGCGTCCACCGTCTCAAAGGCCGAGTCCAGCACATCGTGCGCCGTCGCGCCGGCGGGATAGTCCGGGATCTGCGACAAAAGCCCCAGCCGCCGCCCCGACGCGACCGCCACCGCGCCGGCGTCATGGGTCTCCTCGCCGGCCAAAATGCGAAACAGCGTGGTTTTGCCGGCACCGTTTTTGCCCACGAGGGCGATTTTTTCCCCGGTGTTGACCTCAAGAGATACGCCGCGCAGCACCTCCACACCGCCGAAGGATTTAAACAGCTGCGAGACAGAAATTTCCACCATATCTATATCCTCAAAGAAAGACGGGCGCACACCGTGCGCCCCGTTTTATTTTTTTCTTGTTTTGCCCATAAAAAACAGCGCCACGGTGCCCGGCCCGGAATGACTGCCAATGACCGGCCCGATCATATTGAGGATCACCTCGCCCACCGAATAGCGCTCACGAATCAGCGAGAGGACATACAGCGCGTCCTCCTCGCAGTTGCCGTGGCTGATGGCGATGCTTTTCAGGCTGTTTTCATCGACATATTCTTCCATCCGATCCACCAGCGCCGCCAGCGCGCCGCGCCGTCCGCGCACCTTGCCGTCGGGGATCAGCCGGCCCTCTTGGTTTACATAAATCATCGGCTTGATGCCGACCAGCGTCCCCATCACCGCCGAGGTTTTGGACACCCGCCCGCCCCGGTGCAGATGCATGAGGTCGGACACGGTCACAAAATGGTTCATGCGCAGCTTGTTGTGTTCCGCCCAGTCGCGCACCTCGTCGAGCGACGCGCCCTCCTCGCGCTTTTTGACGCAAAAATCCAAAAACAGCCCCTGCCCCAGCGACGCGCACAGTCCGTCCACCACCTCAATACGCCGCTCGGGATATCGCGCGGACAGCTCGGCGGCAGCGGAGACGGCGCTCTGACACGAGCCGCTCAGGCCGGAGCTGAAGGCGATATACAGCACATCCTGCCCCGATTTGAGGAAGGGTTCGAAGAAGTTGGTATAGGCGTCCGGGTTGATCATGGAGGTGGTCGATACCGCGCCGGCGCGCACCTTCTCATAAAATTCCACAATGGAAGAGCTCTGTCCGGCGTCGTCGGGCAACGTCTTCCCATTCAGGGTATAAGTAATGGGAATAAACGGAAGGTTCTTGGTTTTGTAATAAGAAAGCGGCAGATCACCGGCGGAGTCGGTGGTGAGCACAAAGCGCATAACTCTACTCTCCCTCTCGCTTGTTTTGCAATATTATATAGGACTTCCCGCCGTTTCGCAAGCGAAACTTGAACACTTTTCCCTTCCATATCATATGCTGGCTTAGATTATGCTTTGGAGGTAACCCATCATGCCCTGTCCCAACAAAATGTTTTATACCATACACAAGGGAGACACCCTGTACAGCCTGGCCCAGCGGTTCCATACCACCGTCCCCTCCCTGATGCAGGAAAACCCCCATCTCGATCCCCGGCGGCTGCCAATCGGCGCCGTCATCGGCATCTGCCCCGGTTTTTCGGTTCCGCCCCACAACGGCATGAGCGCCGCCCAGGTCGGCCTGATGGCCAACATGCGCATCGCCTGGATGGAGCATGTGATGTGGTCCCGCTCGCTGATTATCAGCATTGCCGAAAAGCTGGCCGATGAGGACGCGGTAACAAACCGCCTGCTGCTAAATCCCGCCCAGATCGCCGCGCTGTTCCGACCCTACTACGGCCCGACCGCCGCCCTGAAAATTCAGGAGCTGCTCACCGAGCATCTGGTCATCGGCAAGGAGCTCATTACCGCCGTGACCGACGGCGACACCGCCGCCGCCGAGGACGCCAATCACCGCTGGTATCAGAACGCCGACGAAATGGCGGTCGCTTTCCATTCCCTCAATCCCTATTACGGGCTGAAGGAGATGCGCGAGATGCTCTATACCCATCTCGACCTCACCAAGCAGGAGCTGGGGCAGCGGCTGGAGGGCAACTATCCTGCCGATATCTCCACCTATGACACCATTGAATCTCAGGCGATTCACATGGCCGACACCTTCACCAACGGCATTTTCCTGCAGCAACCAGACAAATTTTAAGGTGAACTTTTTTGACAACCTGCAAAACCCGAGCCGATGGTATATCGGCTCGGGTTTTTACCTACACTAAGGACAAACCTCAAAAGGAGGCGCAGACTGTGCACAACATTACCCTGCATGTGACCGGCATCGCCAACACCGAAATGAAAACCGCGCTAAAAAACGCGCTGGACAAAATCGAGGGCGTGGCGACGGTGGACATTGACAAGACGCTGGGCAGCGTGGATGTCGGCTTCAACGCGCCGGCGGACGAATATCAGATCCGCGACCGTATCGAAGACACCGGATTTCATTTGACCTGAGGAGGATTTTTTATGAGCAAACCAGACGACCGGCGGGACAACGCCGCCAAAATCAAGCAGAACATCGACGCCACCCGCCGCAACATCGAGGCCGCCGAGGAGCTGATCTCCCTGACCTCGGACGGCAAGGCCAAGCAGGACTTGCAGGCAAAAAACGAGCGCCGGCGAGACGCCATCCCCGGAATGCAACAGGAAATGCGCGACGAAATCGAACACGAACAGCGCTCCTGAGGAAACTGCCGTGAAAAATAACAAAAACAGGCTGCGCGACCGGGACGCGTCCAACGCCGACCTGCGCAAAATGAAGCCCCACGAAAATGCCGATGTCGGCATCATCCACGAACAGCATACCGGCACCCATGACGGCGGGCATGAAAAAGGCAGAAGCGCGAGCCGGCCCGGGTCGTGAAATAAGACAAGCGTAGACGAGAAGCTTGCTTCGAGCGGAGCGCGGACTTATTTTGCGACAAAGCGCAGGTCTTTCCCGCAGGGCGGGAACCGCCCGTAGGGAAAACCGGAGCGACAGGGCCGAGCGAGCGTGACATAGAAGCGCCGCGCCGGGTGCACAGGGAGGCCAAGCGGCGCAGAATCTGCGGAACCAAGAACGCGCAGCGTTCTGTCCGCAAAGATTCGGAGCAGGCTTGGACGACCGCCCGCGCACCCGCAGCGAGCGTGACATAGAAGCGCCGCGCCGGGTGCACAGTGAGGCCAAGCGGCGCAGGATCCGCGGAACCAAGAACGCGGAGCGTTCTGTCCGTAAAGATTCGGAGCAGGCTTGGACGACCGGCCGCGCACCCGAGCGAGCATGACATAGAATCGCCTCGCCGGGTGCGTAGGGAGGCCAAGCGGCGCAGGATCCGC
>JAVBOJ010000144.1:0-10736 GCA_031550755.1 Oscillospiraceae bacterium | reverse complement strand
ATTTCCACAGACCCGTCGCCGGGCGGGCCGCCTTTGGTCCCGCATTGACCGGGCGCGCGATGGGAAAGGGTGTGTCCGTGAGCCACACCGGCGGTAATATTGACCGAATTGGACACCTTGCGGCGGGCAACGCCCGCGCCGCGGCAGTCCGAACAGGGGCTTTTGATGATCTTTCCCTTGCCGCCGCATGCGTTGCAAGGCGAGCTGGAGGCAAACGAGCCCAGCGGGGTGCGCCGTGTGGTTCTGATCTGGCCGGTGCCCCGGCAGGCGGAACAGGTTTCGGGCTGGCTGCCGGCGGCTGCGCCCGAGCCGTGACAGGTCTCGCAGGCTTCCACCCGGCTGATCTCAATCTCCTTGGCGCAGCCGAAGGCGGCCTCCTCAAAGGACAAAATCAGGGAGGCGCGGACATTGTCGCCGCGCTGCGGGGCATTGGCGCGGGCAGTACCGCCGCCGAACGCGCCGCCAAAAAACGACTCAAAAATAGAGCCGAGGTCGATATCCTCGCCAAAACCGCCAAAGCCGCCGCCATATCCGCCGCCGGTGCCCGCGCCGTAGGACGGGTCCACGCCGGCATGGCCAAACTGGTCATATTTGGCGCGTTTGGAGTCGTCCGACAGCACCTCATAGGCCTCGCCCAGCTCTTTGAACCGCACCTCGGCGTCATGATCGCCCGGATGGAGATCCGGGTGGCAATCCTTGGCCTGTTTGCGGTAGGCTTTTTTGATTTCTTCCTCGCTCGCGCCTTTTTGCAGGCCGAGCACTTCGTAATAGTCCCGTTTCTCTTGCGCCATGGAACCGAAAACCTCCCGGGGTATGGTATGTGTAGGGTTTGATCAGGGGTTACCAAGGTAGTATACGACGCCGCGCGCCAAAACGCGACAGGCTCTTTATCCGCATCAGTGTATCACAGGGGGGAAGGTTTTGCAAGGGACGAAGCGCGTGCGGCCATATACCCTTGCTCGCGGTTATTTTGCCTGTGCGCCCGGCGAGCGCTTCTCCAACGCCACCATCAGCGCCGTCACGTCCGCCGGGTTGACGCCGGGGATGCGCGACGCCTGACCCAGCGACGCCGGGCGCACCTTGGCGAGCGCCAGCCGCGCCTCGATACGCAGCCCTTGCAGCGCCGTGTAATCCAGCTCCTCTGGCAGCAGGGTGGTCTCCATTTTTTGAAACCGCGCAATCGCCGACTCCTGCCGCTTGAGATATCCCTCGTACCGCAGGCGAATTTCCACCTGCTCCCGTATCGCCGGGGACAGCGGCGGCCTGTCCGGATCGAAGTCCGCCAGACAGTCATAGCCTAGCTCGGGACGGCGCACAAGGTCGGATATCCTTGCGCCGGTGATGATCGGCGCGCTGCCCCGGCTCTCCAAAAACGCCGCGGCCGCCGCCCCCGGCGGCACGACGGTATGCTCCAGCCGTGTGATTTCGGCCGCCACCGCCGCGTATTTTTCCTGTGTGGCGCGAAAGCGCACCTCGGACACCAGCCCGACCGCATACCCCAGCGGCGTCAGTCGCTCGTCGGCATTGTCCTGCCGCAAAAGCAGCCGGTATTCCGACCGCGAGGTCATCATGCGATAGGGCTCCCTGGTGCCCTTGGTCACCAAATCGTCCACCAGCACGCCGATGTACGAGCTGTCGCGCGTCAGGGTCACGGGCGGCTGTCCGGCGACAAACCGCGCGGCGTTGATTCCGGCCAGCAGCCCCTGCGCGGCGGCCTCCTCATAGCCCGACGAGCCGTTGATCTGCCCCGCGCCGAACAGCCCCGGCAGGGCTTTGACCATCAGCGACGCGTCGAGACACAGCGGATCGAGACAGTCGTACTCGATGGCGTAGGCCGGGCGGGTCATTTCGGCGCGCTCCAGCCCCGGAATCGAATGCAAAATCAAGGTCTGAATTTCCTCCGGGAAGGAGGAGGACAGCCCCTGCACATAGAGCTCGTTTGTAAAAAGCCCCATCGGCTCGATAAACAGATGGTGCCGCTCCTTGTCGGCAAAGCGCACGACCTTGTCCTCAATCGACGGACAATAGCGCGGGCCGACGCCCTCAATAACGCCGGAATACATGGGGGCGAGATGAATGTTTTGCCGGATGATTTCGTGGGTGTCCGGCGTGGTATGGGTCATATAACAGACGGCGCGGTCGGGCAGACGCTCGGCCGTTTCAAACGAAAAGGGCGGGGTGTCCGGCTCGCCGGGCTGGATTTCCATTTTGGAGAAATCCACCGTCAGGGCATTGATCCTCGGCGGCGTGCCGGTCTTGAAGCGCATCAGCGGAAGCCCCAGCGCCCGCAGCGAATCGGTCAGGCCGGCCGCCGGCATCAGCCCGTCGGGCCCGCCGTCGCGGATGGACGACCCCACAATGACCCGGCCGCGCAGATAGGTCCCGCAGGCCAGCACGACCGTCCGCGCGCGGTATACGGAGTCCAAATGGGTCTTGACCAAAAACCCGCCGGCCTCCGGCGTAATCTCCACCGCCTCGGCCTGCTTCAGGCTCAGCCCCGGCGTTTTTTCCAGCAGCCGCTTCATGTAGCGCTGGTATTCCTGCCGGTCGGCTTGGGCGCGCAGGCTGTGCACCGCCGGGCCCTTGCCCCGGTTGAGCATCCGGTATTGGATGCAGCAGGCGTCGGCGGCGCGGGCCATTTCCCCGCCGAGGGCGTCAATTTCGCGCACCAGATGCCCCTTCGACGTGCCGCCGATGGCGGGATTGCAGGGCAGATTGCCCACCGAGTCAAGCTGCATCGCCAGCAGCAGCACCTTGCGGCCCAAACGGGCGCCGGCCCGCGCGGCCTCAATGCCCGCGTGCCCGGCGCCGAGTATGGCAAGGTCATAGTCTCCCGCGAGATAGGACATAGGGAACCCTTCTTTTTTCGGTAAAATGATGGCCGAAGTTTCGCATTATTTTACCATGAAACGCCCCGGCGGTCAAACGCCGCAAAAATGCCCCCCGCCGGGCTGTCACCAATCCCCTCTGTGTATCATAGTATGGGATGAGCCTCGCTGTGGTTCCGAGGCCGGCGCGGCTTGTCCCCAATTCTGAAAACAATGAATAAAGAAGGTACCGCATTATGGAAAAGATATTCTGTGCGCTCAAAGTAGCCGGGATTGTTCTCGGCTCGTGGCTCTCGTGGATGTATGGAGCCTGTGACACGCTTCTCATCACCCTGGTCGTCATGGTGATTTTGGATTATATAACCGGCGTCTCGGCGGCCTTTTACCTCAAACAGGCCTCCAGCGCGAAGGGCTTTCGGGGCATCGTCAAAAAAGTGGTTTTGTTTGCCGTTGTGGCCGTCGCCGTGCTGATCGACCGATTGGTGTTCCATTCCTCCGGTATCCTGCGCGGCGCGGTAATCGGCTTTTTTATCGCCAATGAAGGGATTTCCATTTTGGAAAATGCCGGGCGGATGGGTCTGCCGGTTCCCAAAAAGCTGCTGCAAGCGCTGGTGCAGCTGGGCGGCAAGGACAAGGGGGCAAATCCATGAGCCGCCATATCGCCGTGATTTCCCCGTCCGGGATCGCCCGTATTTACGCCGTGCCGGGCCGTCAGCCCGCCGAGGCCATTGCCTCGGCTTATCATCGAACCTCCGCCGACATCATCATCAACGCCGGCCAGTTCAACACCCTCACCGGCGCGACGGGCTGCGCCCTCAAGGCGGACGGCGCGTGGATACGCCAAACCGCCCATGTCTTCGGGCTGGCCATGACCGGCGGCAAGGCGCACATCGCCTACTTTGACGGATCCAACGACGACACGTGGACGCATTTTGTCCAGTGTTACTGCACGCTGGTGGTAGGCGGGCTGATCAACATTGATACCGAAGAGAAAAACGTCCTGGAGGACAGACGGGGACGCACCGCCGTCGGCACCAAGCCGGACGGGTCGCTGGTTCTTTACGTCTGTCAGGACGGCGACGATGCGCTGACCGGCCCCGAGCTGGCGCAAAAGATGCTCGACCTCGGCTGTACCGACGCACTCAACTTCGACGGCGGCGGCTCGGCGGCCTATCTCGGCTACGACGCATGGCTGGACACGCCGCGCGCGCTGGACAGCTTCATCGGCATTGACCTGACCGTCCCCGACATAAAAACCTACAGCAACAGAAAAGACGGTTCCCGGCGCATTGCGGCGCATTTCAAAATTGGGGAGTTCGCCTGCCCCAAAACCACCGACGACATCCTGCTGTCCTCCGATCTGGTCAAGGTGCTGGAGGACATCCGCGCCCTCTGCGGCGACAAACCCATGAACATCAACAGCGGGTACCGCGACCTCAGACACAACACCAACGTCGGCGGGTCGCCCACCAGCCGCCACATGAAGGGCAAAGCCGCCGACATCCGCATCGAGGGCGTGGACACACTGACCGTCTGCCGCGCCGCCGAAAAGGCGCTGGCCGCGCGCGGTATCCCCGGCGGCCTCGGGCGGTACATCGGACAAAATTTTGTCCATGTGGACGTGCGCGCGGCACGCCACCGCTTCCAACAAAACAAGGCCGGGCAGGCGGTGTACGCCGTGGCGGGGTGGACGCGCCCCATGTTGCGAAAAGGCAGCGGCGGCGCGGACGTCAAGGAGCTGCAAGCCCTGCTGAACGAGCGCGGCGCGTCCCCGGCGCTGACCGTGGACGGCAGCTTCGGCCCTCTTACCGAACAGGCGGTCGAAGCGTTTCAGGCCGTGCGCGGGCTGGTCGTTGACGGGGTCTGCGGGCCGAAAACATGGGCCGCGCTGGAGCGGTAAATTTGCTTATGTTTCCGGATTTTCCCGCCTCTTCCCGGGCAGACTAACCGGGAGGTGATTTTCATGGAAGGCGAAAAAATCCGCAAGGACAAAGTCAAGGGCGACCCGGCAGAAATGAGTTCCTCCGGTTCCAAGCCGCGCACCGATACGCCCAACACGCCGCACGGCCACTCCGACAAGGTGCGGCAGTCTCCGCAAAACGACCGCTGAAGGGGCCCCCGGAGCGCTGCTCCGGGGCCTTCTTTCGTCCAAGCGGCACTTGCGCGGGACGGCTCGAACAGGTATAATAAGGACAGTTTAGGAGGGACAACCATGGGAAAATCTCTCGTTTTGGCTGAAAAACCGTCGGTGGCGCGGGAGCTGGCCGCCATTTTGGGCTGCCGTCAAAACGGCGACGGCTGTATCACGGGCAACCAGTACATCGTCACCTGGGCGCTGGGGCATCTTGTGACCCTGGCCGATCCGGAGGAATATGACGACAAATACAAAACCTGGGCGCTGGAAACCCTGCCCATGCTGCCCAGCCCCATGAGGCTGACCGTCCTCAAGGAGACGTCCAAGCAGTACCGCGTGGTGCAGGGACTGTTAAAACGGCCGGACATTGACGAGGTCATCATCGCCACCGACGCCGGACGCGAGGGCGAGCTCGTGGCGCGGTGGATCCTGCTCAAGGCCGGCTGCAAAAAGCCCCTCCGGCGGCTGTGGATCTCCTCCCAGACGGCCAAGGCCATCCGGGACGGCTTCGCCGCGCTGCGTCCGGGGCGGGAATATGAAAATTTGTACCTTTCGGCCAAGGCGCGGGCCGAGGCCGACTGGCTGGTGGGTCTCAACGTCACCCGCGCACTGACCTGCAAATACAACGCCCAGCTCTCCGCCGGGCGGGTGCAGACCCCGACGCTGGCGCTGGTGGTGGCGCGCGAGGAGGAAATCAAAAGGTTCGTTCCCAAGGATTTCTTCACCGTACGCGCACGGTTTGACGGCTTTTCCGCCGTTTGGACGGCCTCCGACAACCAAACCCGTCTGTTTGACCGCGTCCGCGCCGACGCGATTGTGGCGGAATGCGCCGGCAAGCCCGCGATCATCACCGAGCTGTCCAAGCAGTACAAGCACAAAGCGCCGCCGCCGGCCTATGACCTGACCGAGCTCCAGCGCGACGCCAACCGCAAATACGCCTATTCGGCCAAGCAGACCCTGTCGATCATGCAGTCGCTTTACGAGCGCCACAAGGCGCTGACCTACCCGCGCACCGATTCGCGCTACATCACGAGCGACATCGTGCCGACGCTGCCCGAGCGTCTCCGGGCGGTCATGGCCGGGCCGTACAAGGAAATGGCCTCCGCCCTTCTGCGGCAAAAGCCGCTGCAAACCCGCTATTTGGTGGACAACGCCAAGGTCACCGACCACCACGCCATCATCCCGACCGAGGAGCCGGCAAACCTGCCGGCGCTGTCGCCCGAGGAGCGCAATGTCTACGATCTGGTGGTGCGGCGGTTTTTGGCGGTGCTGTCGCCGGCGTTTGAATATGAGGAAACCGCCCTCACCGTGACGGTGGGGCGGGAAAAATTCCGCACCAAGGGCAAAATCGTCAAAAGTCTCGGCTGGAAAGCCGCCTACGGCGCGGGTCTTTCCGACGAGGACGACGACGAGCCCGACCAGAGCCTGCCGCCGCTGAGACAGGGCGACCGGCTGCCGCTGAAGTCCTGCGCGGTGGAAACCGGCAAGACAAAGCCGCCGGCGCGATACAATGAGGCGACGCTGCTGACCGCGATGGAAAACCCCGTGCAGCAGCTGGAGAGCCGCGCCTCGCGCGAGATTATTCAGGAAACCGGCGGACTGGGCACGCCCGCTACCCGCGCCGACATCATCGAGAAGCTGTTTTCCGCCTTTTACATGGAGCGCCACGGCAAAGAAATCTGCCCGACGTCCAAGGGCATCCAGCTCATCTCGCTGGTGCCCGAGGAGCTCAAGTCGGCCGAGCTGACCGCTAGGTGGGAGAGCCGGCTGGCACAAATCAGCCGCGGGCAGGCCCGCAGCGACGAGTTTATCAATGAAATGCGGCGCTACGCCTCCCAGCTGGTGTCGATGGTCATCGCCAGCGACGCCGTGTATCACCACGACAATATGACCCGCGACAAATGCCCCGACTGCGGGAAGTTTTTGCTCGACGTCAAGGGCAAAAAGGGCAAGATGCTGGTCTGCCCCGACCGGGAATGCGGCTACCGCAAGAGCGTCTCGGTGGAGACAAACGCCCGCTGCCCCAACTGCCACAAGAAGTTGGAGCTGCGCGGCGAGGGCGAGAAAAAGATGTTTGTCTGCATTTGCGGCCACCGGGAAAAATACGCCGACTTCG
Organism: Oscillospiraceae bacterium; assembly: GCA_031550755.1. Classification (GTDB taxonomy): domain Bacteria; phylum Bacillota; class Clostridia; order Oscillospirales; family UBA929; genus JAVBOJ01. The sequence goes on along the minus strand of JAVBOJ010000144.1, from coordinate 3,658 downwards.
AGGCGCGGCGGGAGCAGTCGGGCGCGGGCAAGGCGCAGGTGCAAAAATACCTCAGCGGCCAGCAGGTCGAGGGGAATTTCGCCATGGCGGATTTGTTAAAACAGTGGAATGAGAAGCGCTCGTAGGGCACGCAGGAAGACCAAGCGGCGCAGAAGCTGCGGAACCAAGAGCGCGAAGCGCTCTGTCCGTAAAGCTTCGGAGTTTGCTTGGGCGACCGGCCGCGCGCCCGTTACGAGCGTGACAGCGAAAGAAACGTGAGGGCTACGCGTCCTTTTGCGGAAATCGCGTCGAGCCTGACGGCGCAGCCGTCAGGTCCTTGCTGGACCGATTTTCGCAAAACATTGAAAACAGTGCTCCACGGGATTCATTCCCGCGGAGCATTTCTTCGCAAGCCGCCTCAGCGGCTTGATCCAAGCACCCGTTTTCGCTGACAAACCTGTTTGTCAGCGGTCAAAGTGAGGGCTACGCGCCCTCACTTTGTTTCTCCTGCGACACCCGCTTCTGCACCGCCAACAGCCGCGCCATCCATTCCCGTTTCAGCCCCGGCGGCACGGGGTCGTCCATCTCGGCGGCCGGGGTGCCGGCGCGAGGCGAATAAATAAAGGTGAACAGATTGTCAAACCCCACGCGCTCAATGAGCGCCAGCGTTTCCTCAAACTCGGCCTCCGTCTCGCCCGGGAAGCCCACGATCACGTCGGAGGTCAGATGCAGCCCCGGCATGACCCGCCGGGCGTACCGAATCAGTTCGATATAATGCGCCGCCGTGTATCCTCGGTTCATAGCCGCCAGCACGCGGTCGCTCCCCGCCTGAAACGGCAAATGCAACTGCCGCTTGACTTTGCGGCAGTCCGCCATGGTGTCGAACAACTGCTTTGTGGCGTCCTTGGGATGGGAGGTCATAAACGTCAGGGTGAAATCGCCGGGGAGCTTTTCGATCTCCCTCAGCAGCCCGGAAAAGTCCAACCCGTTGCCGTCGTAAGAGTTGACGTTTTGCCCCAGCAGCGTAAACTCGGTGTAGCCGCTGTCCGCCAGCGCCCGCATCTCGCGCAGGATGTCCTCCGGGGCGCGGCTGCGTTCCCGCCCGCGCACATAGGGGACGATGCAATAGGTGCAAAAATTGTCGCACCCGGCCATGATGGGCATCCACGCGTGGGGCGGGTCGCCCCGCAAAATCGGCATTCCCTCCAAAATCTCGCCGGTGTGTTCGGCGTGAAAATAAAAACGCCCCCGCTCGGATAGCAACTGCCACAACAGCTCCGGGAATTTCGGCAGTAGCGGCGGCCCGAAGGTGAGATCGACATGGCGGTAGGACTGCTTGACCTTTTCGATCGCGTGAGGCAGCTGCATCATACAACCGCAAAGCACCAACAGCTGGCTCTTTTTGGCTTTTTTGGTATGCGTCAGCGCACCGACATTGCCCAACAACCGCTGCTCGGCGTGCTCGCGCACGGCGCAGGTGTTGAGCACCAACAGGTCGGCCTCCCACTCGTCGGCGGTCATGGCGTAGCCCATCTCGGTCAGCATCCCGCGTAGCACCTCGCTGTCGGCCTCGTTTTGCTGACAGCCGTAGGTGTCCACAAAGGCCAGCGGCGTGCGCGTCCCGTGCAGGGCGGCCACCTTGTCCATATAGTCCCTCTGGGTCGCGTCGTACATGGGAATGTTCCTTTCGGTGGTTTTTGAGGACGGGGGCGTATGCAAGGCCCCTACGTCCTCAACCTCTTGAAAAACGCCGTCAACAGATCCGCCGACTCACGCGCCAACACCCCTGAGGTCACCTCAGGGGTGTGATTGAGTCCTGTGGAAAAAAGCTGTACCCTGCTGTCCACCGCGCCAAAGCGGGCGTCCGCCGCGCCGTAGCACAGCCGGGGCAGCCGGGCGTTGACCATCGCGCCGGCGCACATGGCGCACGGCTCCAGTGTGACATACAGCGTACAGCCGACAAGCCGCCAGCCGGACAGCGCCCGGCAGGCCTCGTCGATGGCGATGAGCTCGGCGTGACACAGCGCGTGGCGAGCCTCCTCGCGGCGGTTGCTCCCCCGGCCGATCACCGCGCCGTCGCGCACCACCACACAGCCCACCGGCACCTCGCCGGCGTCAAAGGCCTCGCGCGCCAGCGCCAGCGCCTGTTCCATGAAAAAAATGTCGTCCATTGAATCCCCTAAGAAATCACCCGCAGCCGCTCCACATCGTCCGCAATCAGCCGGCCATGCTCGGCCAGAAACAGGGCATATTCGGCCGGGCGGAACAGCCGGCGGGCATATTCGGAAAAAACCAGCGCCAGCCGCATGAAATCACACGGCGCGAGCCGCAAAAAGAGTATGTAGTCCTCCTCCAGCCGGAACACCGAGGCGTCCGACGGCAGCTCGGGCGCGACCCGCAAAGCGTCCAGCAGAGGCTCCAGCCCGGGGAAGGAGAAAAACAGCGGCTCCAGATTCTGACGCGGATAGACGGCCGCAAAGACCATCACCCCGCCCGAGCCGGTAAAGGCCTCGATCTCCATCTCTCCATCCACCTTGAGCCCCAGCCGGTCAAAGGCCGACATCGCCAAGGCGCGCGCCCGGTCCCGGCTGAGGGACTGCTCGCTCAGCCCCATGGCCTCCATTTCGTTTTCCTCTATGTACAAGGCAACGTTGCGCGACCCCACATTGTGTACCGTCATCCGCGTTTCTCCTTTCGGCATCGTATCTTCATTATACTCCGAAAAAGAGCCGCGGCCTAGCGGGAATGTTTGTCAGCGCAAGGCGTTTTACGCGGTGAGCTTGCCCGTGTTCCAGAAAAATCCGACCAGCGCGTCCTCCTGAAAGGCAAAGGTGAGCGTCGCGTGCTCGACCGTGGACAGCTGCGCCTTCGCGTCGCCGTCATACGGCGTCATGGGCACGGCGTAGTGGACATACCGGGCGCTGTCCACGCTGGACAGATAGCCGCAGGGCGGCAGGCAGGGCAGCTCCCCGAAGGGCTTGTCCAGCCGGCCGGCGGAATAGAGCAGATCGTCCCCGGTGCCGTCGTTGCGGAAGGAACGGGTGACCTTTTCCAGCGGATCGCCCACGACCAGCCCGCGCGGGCCGTCGATGCCGGCAATGGCCACCGACGCGCCGACCAGCCGGTCGTCTTGCGAGAGAAACATCGTCATCCCGTCGAGATACATCAGCAGGGTGCGCGGCACGCCGCTTTCGTCCTCGGCTTCGGCGACCTCGTCCGGCGTCCCGAGGGCGGCCTCGACCTCGGCGCGGGACGCGCCATAGGCCACCGAGCCGACAATGAGATCCTCCGTGCCGAAGGCCGCTGTACTTTGCGGCGGAAGGGAAACATCGCCCATGACGGGGGGGTTTGTCACGCCGGGCGGCAGCACCGACGGCGACGGCGAAACCGTCTCGCCCGAGCAGGCGGTCAGCAGACAAAGCAACAGGGCCAGCGCGGCCAATCGTTTACAGTTCTTCATGATTCTTCCCCGATCAACAGTTTATACAGGGTATTTTTCGGCTGGCCGGTGACCTCGGCGGCGCGGCGCGCCGCGTCGGACAACGAAAAGCCTTCGTCCAATAGCTTGCGGCAGTAGGCAAGCGCTTCCTCCGGCGAGCTTTTTTCGCTGACCTCTGCCGCGCCCTCCACCACCAGCACAAATTCGCCCCGGGGCGGGACGGCGGCAAAATGCGCCATC
>JAVBOJ010000065.1:0-6353 GCA_031550755.1 Oscillospiraceae bacterium | reverse complement strand
TGGACCATCCGTTGTGTGGATTTTGTGCACATAGCTTGTCTCCCTTATAATTTAAATCTTTCGTGTTTTCGGGGCCACGCCCCCTAAACCCCTTTTTTACAGGCTGTGGATATCGTTCTTATGACAATCGGCGGAAGCGTGACAGGCCCCGGAGCAGCCGTCGCAGGACGCGCATTTCCCCCGTCTTTTGTCGCGGACGAGCCTTGTGACAATGGCGGTTACGATGCCCAGCAGCACAAGCCCGACGAGCATCGTGCCCCCATTGAGAGCTATAAATTCAAACATGGTAGACACCTCCCGTCGGTCGTACGGCGGGCTTGGGAGCCGGACGCAGCAGCAGGAAAAGGAAGCCCGCCAGCAGGGCGAGGGCCGCGACGGTGCCGACCCCGAACGATCCGCTAAACAGCATCCCGATCTGATTAATGCAGAACGACGCGACGTAGGCGATGCCGCACTGGTATCCGACGGCAATCCAGAACCATTTGGCGCTGTTCATTTCGCGCCGGATGGCACCCATCGCCGCGAAGCACGGCGCGCACAGCAGGTTGAACACCAGGAACGAATAGGCCGCGAGTGCGCTGAAGTTGGCGGCCAGTGCGCTCCAAAGCTCGGCGCCGTCCTCGGCGACCTCGGCAAAATTGAAGAGGATGCCGAAGGTGCTCACGACATTTTCCTTGGCGATGAGGCCGGTGAAGGCGGCCACGGCCGACTTCCAGTCGCCCCAGCCGAGCGGCGCGAAGAGCCAGGAGATGGCCGAGCCGATTTGCGCCAGAAGGCTGTCCTGCATATCAACCATGCCGAAGGAGCCGTCCTGAAAGCCGAAGTTGGCGGTAAACCACACGAAAATGGTGGCCAGCAGGATGATGGTGCCGGCTTTTTTGATGAACGACCAGCCGCGCTCCCACATGCTTCTGAGGATATTGCCGACCGTCGGCATATGGTAGGCCGGCAGCTCCATGACAAAGGGAGCCACATCGCCGGCAAACAGACGGGTCTTTTTGAGGATGACGCCCGAGCAGATGATGGCCGCGATGCCCACAAAATAGGCGCTGGGCGCGACCCACCACGCGCCGCCGAACAGTGCGCCGGCAATCAGCGCGATGATGGGCAGCTTGGCACCGCAGGGGATAAAGGTGGTGGTCATGATGGTCATTTTGCGGTCGCGGTCGTTTTCGATGGTGCGCGAGGCCATGATGCCCGGCACGCCACAGCCGGTGCCGATCAGGATGGGAATAAAGGACTTGCCCGACAGGCCGAACCGGCGGAAAATTCGATCCATGATAAAGGCGATGCGCGCCATATACCCGCAGCTCTCGAGGAACGCCAGAAACAGGAAGAGGATGAGCATCTGCGGGACGAAGCCCAGCACCGCGCCCACGCCGGCGACGATGCCGTCGAGTATCAGCCCTTGCAGCCAAGCGGCGCAATGGATGTTTTCCAAAAAGCCGCCGAGCAGCGCGGGGATGCCCGGGATATCGAGGCCGAACAGCCGCCAGCCGTCGCCAAAAACGCCGTCATTGGCCCAATCGGTGACCAGACCGCCGACGGTGGTGACCGAGATGTAATAGACGATAAACATGATCGCCGCGAAGATCGGCAACGCCAGAAAACGGTTGGTAACCACCCGATCGATTTTGTCCGAAACGGACAGCCGTCCCTTGTTCTTGATTTTGACGCAGTCCTTGATGATGGAATCGATGTATGTATACCGTTCGGCGGTGATGATGCTTTCGCTGTCGTCGTCAAGCTCCCGTTCGCAGGTCTTGATGTCCTTCTCGATATGCGCCTGCCAGTCCTGGGACAGCTTGAGTTTTTGCATGATTTTCTCGTCGCGCTCAAACAGCTTGATGGCGTACCAGCGCTGCTGCTCCTCGGGAAGGTCATGCAGCACAGCCTCCTCGATGTGCGCCAGCACATGCTCAACCGCGCCGGAAAAGCCATGCTGCGGAACGGTTTTTCCGCCGGAGGCCGCGGCTGCCGCCGCGTCGGCCGCTTCCATCACGCCGACGCCCTTGAGCGCCGAAATCTCCATCACGCGGCAGCCGAGCTCCTTGGAAAGCTGCTCGGTGTTGATATTGTCGCCGTTTTTCCGCACGACGTCCATCATGTTGATGGCGACGACGACCGGAATGCCCAGCTCCACCAGCTGGGTGGTCAAGAAGAGGTTGCGCTCGAGATTGGTGCCGTCAATGATGTTCAAAATCGCGTCGGGGCACTCGTCGATCAGATAATTGCGCGCGACGACCTCCTCCAGTGTATAGGGCGACAGGGAATAGATGCCCGGCAGGTCGGTGACCGTGATATCCTTGCGGTTTTTCAGATGGCCCTCCTTCTTCTCCACCGTAACGCCCGGCCAGTTGCCGACGAACTGGTTGGAACCGGTCAGCGCGTTAAAAAGCGTGGTTTTGCCGCTGTTCGGGTTGCCGGCCAGCGCGATTTTGATCGACATACTCCATCCTCCTGAAACGACCGCCATGGTTAGCTTCAACTAACACAAGGCTCGAAAAATACGGAGACGCGGCTCCGTTTGAATCGCTTATTCCACCTCGATGAGCTCGGCGTCGGCCTTGCGCAGGGACAGCTCATAGCCCCTGACGGTCACCTCGATCGGGTCGCCGAGCGGGGCGACCTTGCGCACCGTAACCTCCGCGCCCTTGGTGATCCCCATTTCCATAATGCGGCGCTTGACAGGGCCCTCGCCGCCGATTTTTACGATCCTGACGGTGTTGCCCGGCTTCACGGCTTTCAGCGTCGTCTGCATGGGTTTTCTCCCTTCCCGATGTATGTTTATATCATGATTTTGCTGGCCATTTCGCGGCTGATGGCAACGCGGGACTCCTTGATACTGACGATGACATTGCCCGCGATTTCGGTAATCACGGTGACATGACTGCCCGGAACAAAGCCGAGGGTCTCGAGGAACTGCCGGGTTTCGGGCTTGCCGCCGATCTTTTTGATGGAGTTTTCCTCTCCCACCCTTGCCAAGGTTAACGGCATCATACTTCCTCCCATATGTTTCGAGTAAGCCTAGGCTAACTTCCAATCAAAACTATTGGTTAGGTGACACTAACCAATACATAGATTACCAGATCCCGCGCGGCTTGTCAAGAGGTTTCTCAGATTTTCCGCCGGGATTTTTGTTCGGGTGGCGTGAGGTGCGCGGGACGGGGAATGGTTATTGGATACGATCAGGAAGCAACGGCGCATACATCATGATTGCATGGTTTTCTGCAACAAATTCATCGTCAATGAATCGCTTCTCATTGTCATATACTTTTCTAAAAATTATATTGTGCCTGGTATATCCTCCCCAAAATTCAGGTTGGATAATGTGTTCTTTCTCATACACCTCATAATTTAATTGCATGGGCGCATCGGACAACCAAGCGCCCTCCAGATCGTTTTCTGAAACACGTATTAAAAGCTGAAATGACTGATTTGTATTGTTTTTTATCATTAAATCTCCATAATTGTACAAACAAGTCGCACCACTGCCGAATGGTTGTGTTCGGTTTGAATCAGGAAAAACATCATAGCCATGCCTGTGACGTTCGACAATAGTCAAGGGAGTATGAATCGTCATCCAATATATCAAATTTGAGAGCTGGCACAAACCTCCGCCTGTTCCTGCTGTAAAACCTCCGTTTTGCAGAACCATCCCTTTTTGATATCCTTTTCGCTTTGTGAGTTTCCCGATAGACTTCCAATATGAAAACGTTTGACTTGGATGAATGGTCACTTTGTTCACGTTGGGCACGGCAAGCTTTAAATTTGTAATTTTATTGTACTGCAAATGCATATCAACATCTTTTAGCTTACGAAGCAAGGGGGTTTTGTGAGAAAAACAAATGAAGGGAAGTTCTTCAATCACTTTGCTTGCAAATTTCATATTGCCAAAAATCCATTGAATATATCTCTTGCAGGTAAAGTATGTACCGCCGATTTTCAGTCTCAATTTGCTTCGGTTTATAGGTTTATTGGATAAATCATGTTTCATATTTATACCACACCCAATACAATGTTACAATATCAAAAAAACCATGGCCGCCCCTGTCACTTGGCCGCGTCAAACTGTTTTTTGATCGCTTGAAAGGTCTCCTCGCTCAAAATATGCTCCATCCGACAGGCGTCCGCCGCCGCGACGGTCTGGTTCACCCCGATGCTGACCAGCCAGTCATACAGGGTGGAATGGCGCTCGTACACCTGCCGGGCGGCCTCCTGACCCTTTGCGGTCAGCCTAATAAAGCCGTCGGCGTCCATATCGATGAGGTCGTTCTGTCGGAGCTTTTTCATCGCCACGCTGACGCTGGGCTTGGAAAACCCCATCTCCTCGACGATATCGATGGAACGGACGACGCCGGTTTTTCTGGATAGCAGCAGGATTGTCTCCAGATAATCCTCGGCCGATGAACGTATTTGCATTGGAAACCCTCCTGTTCAAACTCGCGACGGGCCGAAACGGCATGATTTTCCATTATTATAGCACCCTTCGCGCCAGATTTCAATCGGCGTCGGCTGAAAATAGATAACGGCGGCCTCGATACCCGAAGCCGCCGCCGGTGATAAACGCGTCAAATACTGCCGGAAAACAACAAACCGATAAACAGCGAATTGCTCTGGCCGTACGTATTCAGGGACTGATCCAGAAACTGCATCGGCGCGCGCTCGACGGCCTGCGCCTTGGCTTGCACCCGGGCGGCAAACCCGGTCGAGCCGCCGCTTGTGAACAAGCTTTGCAGCGCACCGCTTTGCCGGGCGCTTTTGACGGCGGAATCGCGCACAGACAGGGAACCGTTGGCAGCCACATCAATGCCCACCGCCGAAAGCGACCGGCTGTAAGTCTTGGACAGGGCGGACAGCTCGCGCGACAGCCGGGTGGACTGGGACAGGCCTTCGTTGAAGCCGGAGACGAAGCCCTTTACCGCCGACAAAACGGCGTTTTCGTCAGCCGAGGCCGACACAGTCACCCCCCGCGTATCGGCGCTTTTGAAGGTGGCCGAGAGCCCCGCCGCCAGCGTGACGGTGTTGGAGGCCGACGTTTTGGCCGCGCCGTCCACCGTATAGGCGGCATCCTGCGCGCGCAGGGTGTTCTGGTTGGCGCCGGTCTGAGAAATCAGCATCCCGCCCGCCAGATCGCGCAGGGCAAAGGCGTTATTCTCGCCGGTATCGCGTGAGGAGAGGACGAGCCGGGACGCGCCGTCCTTGGTCTCCACCGAGGCGGTCACGCCGGCGGCGGCGTTTTGGTTGACGGCGGCGGCCATTTTGGACAGGGAAGACAGGTTCGTGTCGCCGGCGCGGAGCTCGGCGGAGAAATAATAGCTCTTGCCGCCGCGGTCCAGCGCAAAGTCATAGCGCCCCGCGGCGAGGTCACGCCCGGTACTGGAGAGAGAGCCCCCCCTGTTCTCTTGCTTGGTGGCCAGCCGGCTGACCTCCACCGTCATGAGTTTGAAGGAGGGGGACAGCTTGGACGCGTCGGATGAAACGGTCAGAATATCGGGCTTGTCCGACGCGACGGCGGTCTGTTTAAAGACCGATTTGCTGCCGAGGCCGGTGAGGCCGGACAGGGAGGCGCGTAGAGTGCTGCCTGTCTTTTTCATGGAGAGCAGGGCGCTTTGGGCGGTGGAAGCGCCGGAGGTCCCGATCAGAGAGGCCAAGCTGGCCTTTTTTTGCGCCGTTGTGGTGCCGGGGGACAGGGCGCTGCGCACCTTGGCGTACGTCTGGTCGAAGTAGCTCTGGGTGAAGAAATTGCTGATGCCATTTACCATAGGCACCACTCCTTTAGAATAAAGAGTATAAATACCCATAATTATAGTAGCAAATCCAACGGCGTTTGTCAATGGGCAATTTTATCCGATTTCTCGTTGCGCGGACTGTCCGCGTGTGATATACTCTCAGTTGGAATTGCGGAGAAGGAGTTTTTTCCATGAAAACAAAGGATCTCACCCTAGCCGCCCTGATCGGCGCACTGTATACCGGCCTCACGCTAGTCTTTGGGATGACCTCGTTCGGGCCATGGCAATGCCGCCTGTCCGAGGCGCTGTGCGTGCTGCCGTTTTTCTTCCCGGCCACCGCGCCGGGTCTGTTTGTCGGCTGTCTGCTGTCCAACCTGCTGGGCGGGCTCGGGCCATGGGATATCGTGCTGGGGCCGCTGGCTACGCTGCTGGCCTGCCTGCTCACCGTCCGGTGCAAAAACCGCGTGCTGGCCACCCTGCCGCCGGTGATTCTCAACGCGCTGGTCGTGCCGATCATCATCCTTGTGTCCGCGCCCGAGACGGGCTGGTCGCTCTATCCGGCGCTGACGCTCCAAGTCGGGCTGGGGGAGGCCATTGCCTGCTGCGGGCTGGGCTTGCCGA
>JAVBOJ010000032.1:0-13994 GCA_031550755.1 Oscillospiraceae bacterium | reverse complement strand
GAGGACGAAAAAAACGAGGAGCGCCGCCCGCTGTACGGCACGCTATTCAAGTCGGCCAAGATTCAGCCGGCATTTATCTTGAGCGCGGGCGACACCGCCCGGATGCACGACATGGGCCGCCGCGCGCTGGAGCGGGCGGGCTTTGCCCCGCTGTGCCTGCCGGAGCTGCCGGAGGGCGACGAGGCGTACAACGCCGTATTTGACTTTTTGCAGACGCAGCAGCCCAACTTGGTGTTTTTCCCCGATCCGTCCCACGCGCGTATCGCGTGGCGGGCGCGGCTGGACTTTCCGGACATCCTGACCCTGCACGCCACGCCGCATCACGACCCCTGCCGCCGGCTGGATACATACTGGGGCGACATGCCCGGTGCCGTATTGTTGGGCGGCGTGCTGGCGGGGCTGATGTCCTCGCGGGGGCTGATTTTGTGCGTGACCGACAGCGCAGAGGAACTGCGCGCCTTTTCGGAGGGCGCGGTGATGGCCAATCCGCGGGTGCGGGTTTTGTGCGTTTCTCCTTCTCAATTTCTGCGCGCCGAAACGGGCGCCGATCTTGTCTGGCTGCCCGGCGCTATAGCGCCGAAGGGGTTTTGTTCCCTGCACGCCGGACTGTATACCCTGTCGGGACGCGGCGACCCGGAGGATATTTTGGCGGGCGCCGTGTGGCATTGGGATATATTTTATCTGCGGCTGGCCGCCCAGCTGTCCGAAAAGGGTGCGCCCAAGGACGCCCTGCCGGTGCGCCATTGGCGTATGGGGCTCGCCGAGGGTCTCACGGCGCTGCATCCCATGACCCCGCTGCTGCCCGCCCCCACTCAGCGTGCCGTGGCGGTATTTCGCGACGCGATGAAAGCCGGGAGCATGCCGCCATGGACGCCGGAAATGCCGGATTTTGTTGAATTTATGTAGTATTATACAAAAAGTGTTCTCTCCATTTTCCCAAAATATCGTATGACTTTCCTTTACAACCGCCTCTGTTGTGCTATAATAAAGGCAGCTCATCAATAAGGAGGTTTTTTGTATGAAACAATACGTTTGCAGTGTCTGCGGCTGGGTGTACAACGAGGAGGACGGCCATCCCGACGCCGGCATCGCTCCCGGCACCCGCTGGGAAGACATCCCCGATGATTTTGTCTGCCCCATGTGCGGCGTGAGCAAGGATATGTTTGATCCGGCGTAAAGTACCGACGGCCCCCGTTTGGCGTTGCCAAACGGGGGCCGTTTTTATCACTCTTCCGCCAGCGCCGCCGCCAGCGCGTACCAACCCTTGGCCACGCGCTTTTGCCCGCGCGCGTTCAAATGTCCGCCGTCGCCGCTGTAGCGTCCCTGCATACATTCCACCGACGCGATGAGGCTGACCTCCCCCTTGTCGTCATGGCTCTGAATGTCGGCGATGTCAAACAGGAAGAAGCCGTTTGCGGCGCACTCCTCCCGAACCCTTTGATTGAACGCCGCCCGCATCCTGTTTTCCTGCTCTCCCCGGACGGTCAGCGGCATGGTGGTGTAGACCAGCCGCGTCGCGGGGTGCTCGGCGGCCAGGATTTCCATGCTGACGAGATAGGCGACCGCCTGCGCCTCGGCACTTTTCAGGTTTCCCTCGTCGCCCAGTGCCGGATCGTAGGTCGGCGCGTCGATATAACAAAACTTGTTCATGGCGATGCCGGCCACATCCCAGCCGTTTTGACCGAGGGCCTCCTCGAACAGGCGCAGCTTGCGCGCCGGCCCGGGATTGCCCCGCTTGTCCTCGTAGATGACGCCGGTCAAAATCCGCCCCGGCGCCGGCATTTCAGCCGTTTCCACCGTCAGAGGATAGGCGGTCGGGTCGGCGTCGTGCAGCGCCTTCATGCCGTCGAGCATGTTGCTGCCCACCGAGGCGTGGGCAAAATACCAGCGCTGACCGGCGATTGCTTCTGTGATCTGCGGGTGGTAGGTCAAATATTCGTGAATATACGCGATGTCGTTGTGGTCAATGATGCGGTCGGGCCGATAGCTCGGATCCGCCAGATCCGGCTCGTCGGTAAACAAAAACGACGCGCCCAAAAATCCCGCCGCCACAACGGCCAGTAGGCATAGCCCCACAAGGAGCACAAGTTTCTTATGTCGGTTCATAGAAGCCCTCCCATGTAAAACGACCCCCGGTGACTCACAAAGCCGCCGGGGGATCGATTCGTTTGGAATTTACACCAGTTCCAGCACGGCCATTTCGGCAGCGTCGCCGCGGCGCGGCCCGATGCGGATCACGCGGGTGTAACCGCCCTCGCGGCTTTTGTAATTGGGCGCGGTGATATCAAACAGCTTCTTGACCACATCTTCCTTGGTGATGCACGCCATGGCGAGTCTGCGGGCGGCCAGGGTATTTTCCTTCCCCAGGGTGATCATTTTATCCACGAGAGGCTTGACCTCTTTGGCGCGGGTGACGGTGGTCTCAATCCGGCCGAATTCCAGAACATTGGTGACCATCACGCGCAGCATGGCCATGCGTTGGTCGGTGGTGCGGCCGAGTTTTCTTGTTCCGGGCATACCTGTTTCCTCCTACAGCGTGTCAATACGCTCAATTATCCTCGGTGGCCAGAGACAGGCCGATGGTGGTCAGCTTGTTGATGACCTCTTCCAGCGACTTGCGCCCCAGATTGCGCACCTTCATCATATCTTCCTCGGTTTTGGCCACCAGATCCTCCACCGTGTTGATGCCGGCGCGTTTGAGGCAATTGAACGACCGCACCGACAGATCCAGTTCCTCAATGGTCATTTCCAGCACCTTGTCACGATGCGCCTCGGCTTTTTCCACAACGGTGGACTTGGAGCCGGCCACCTCGGACAGGTCGGTAAACAACACCAGATGATCGCTCAAAATCTTGGCGCCCAGACTCACGGCGTCGCGCGCCGAGATGGTCTCGTCGGTCCAGACCTCCAAGGTGAGCTTGTCGAAGTCGGTCATATTGCCGACGCGGGTGTTTTCCACCGTATAATTGACCTTGAGCACCGGGGTATAAATCGAATCCACCGGGATCAGCCCGATGATGTTTTGAGTGGGCTTGTTGCGGTCAGCCGGCACATAGCCGCGGCCGTGCGCCAGCGTCAGCTCCATATTGAGCTCGGCGTCCGGCCCCAACGTGGCGATCACCAGATCCGGATTTAAAATCTCCACCTCGGCGTCGCCCTTGATATCGCCGGCGCAAACCGTGCCTTCGCCGCGCGCCTCGATATAGACCGTCTTGACGCCGGGACTGTGCAGCCGGGCAATGATGCCCTTGATATTGAGCACAATCTCGGTCACATCTTCCTTGACGCCGGGAATGGTGGAAAACTCATGCTGCACGCCGGCGATTTTGATGGTGGTGACCGCCGTGCCCGGCAGCGAAGACAGCAAAATACGGCGCAGGGAATTGCCCAAGGTCGTGCCGTATCCGCGTTCCAAAGGTTCTACGATAAATTTGCCGTGCGAGGGCTCGTTGACATCCTCCACACACTCAATGCTGGGCTTTTCAATTTCTATCATGCTTACCCTCCTTTTTCAAGAGCTGTGATGTCGTCGGCGCCTGTTTTCAGGCCTTTCCGCCGGGACCCTTTGCCCCCGGCAGACGGATGGCATTACTTGGAGTACAACTCGACAATCAGATGCTCTTCGATCGGGAGGTCGATGTCATCGCGCTCGGGCTGTCCCACGACCTTGGCGGAGAAATTTTCACGATCCAGCTCCAGCCAGCGGGGCGGCACGCGGGAGGCGTTGTTTTCCAGACAGATCTTGATGCGCTCCACATCACGGCTGCGGGTACGCAGGGTGATGGTCTGGCCGGCGGTCACGAGATAGGAAGGGATATCCACCTTGTGTCCGTCCACGGCAAAATGGCCGTGGTTGACCATCTGACGCGCCTCGGGGCGCGACATGGCAAAGCCCAGCCGGTAAATGACATTGTCCATACGGGATTCCAGAATGCGCAACAGGTTTTCGCCGGTGACGCCGCGCTTGGAGGCGGCCATGTCGAAATATTTTTCGAACTGGCTCTCCAGCACGCCATAGTAACGGCGGGCCTTCTGCTTCTCGCGGAGCTGAATGCCGTATTCGGAGACTTTTTTGCGGCCCTGACCATGCTGTCCGGGCGGATAGGAACGGCGAACGACACCGCATTTATCGGAATAGCAGCGGTCGCCCTTCAAAAACAACTTTTGTCCTTCGCGGCGGCACTGACGGCACACCGCATCGGTATATCTTGCCATATTCTTACTCCTCCTGCCTTAAACGCGGCGTCTCTTGGGCGGACGGCAGCCGTTGTGGGGAATGGGGGTCACGTCTTTGATCATGTTGACCTCCAGCCCGGCGGCCTGCAGCGCGCGGATGGCGGCCTCACGGCCGGAGCCCGGCCCCTTGACGAACACTTCCACCGTTTTGAGGCCATGCTCCATGGCCGCCTTGGCGGCCGTTTCGGCGGCCATCTGAGCGGCGAAGGGCGTGGACTTGCGGGAACCGCGGAACGCAAGCGAACCCGACGAGCACCACGACAGAGCGTTGCCGTGTTGGTCGGTGATGGTGACCATGGTGTTGTTGAAGGAAGAGCGGATATGCGCCGCGCCCTTCTCTATGTTCTTTTTCTCGCGGCGTTTACGGGAAACGGCGCGTTTGGCTTTGGGTGCTGCCATTCAGATACTCCTCCTTATTTCTTCTTGTTGGCGATGGTACGTTTGGGGCCTTTGCGGGTGCGGGCGTTTGTCTTGGAGCGCTGTCCGCGCACGGGAAGCCCCTTGCGGTGACGCACGCCGCGGTAGCTGCCGATTTCGATGAGGCGCTTGATGTCCATGGCGACATCGCGGCGCAGATCTCCTTCGACGTGATGCTCTTTTTCGATGCTGTCACGCAGACGGGCGATTTCATCGTCGGTCAGGTTTTTGATGCGGGTGTCGGGATTGACGCCGGTGGATTTCAGAATGTCGTTGGATGTTTTGCGGCCAATGCCAAAGATATAGGTCAGCCCAATTTCCACCCGTTTGTCACGGGGCAGGTCGACGCCGGCAATACGTGCCATATGGTTTCCAGCACCTCCATAGTATTCTAGCCCCAAAAAGGCTATGTTAACCAATTTTTAGGGGGATTAGCCCTGTCTTTGTTTGTGTTTGGGATTTTCGCAGATCACCATGACCCGTCCGTGACGTTTGATGATCTTGCATTTCTCACACATGGGTTTCACGCTCGGTCTGACTTTCATGGTGTTTTCCTCCTGTTTCATGGGTTTGCGTTAGGGGTTGCGGTGTCGCGTCCAGCCCCTCGCGGGCAGTCGTCCTCGCCTGCTCCGAATCTTTTCGGACAGAACGCTCCGCGTTCTTGGTTCCGCAGATTCTCCGCCGCTTGGTCTCCTTGCGCGGGACATGCGCGCTTCTATTCAAACCCGGCGCCTCAGCCGCGGGCTTTCGCCCAGCGCCGGATGTTTGACTGTTTTATTTGCTGCGCCAGGTGATGCGGCCCCGGGTGGGGTCATAAGGGGAGATTTGCAGGGTGACCTTATCGCCCGGCAAAATGCGGATAAAATTCATGCGCAGCTTGCCCGAGATGTGCGCCAGCACCTTGTGCCCGTTGCCGATATCCACCTGAAACATGGCATTCGGCAGGGACTCCAGCACAATACCTTCCACCTCGATGACATCGTCTTTTGCCACTACAACCCCTCCTTCTCTTGCTTCTCAAAGGCGAGAAGCGTCTTGCGCAGCTCGCTGTTTGTCACCTTTTCGCCCGCGCGGATCTTCTGCGCGGCATATGAGTCGGACACGGCGACAAAGGCAGCGTGCTTTTCTTTTTTGCGCTTGGGTTTTTCCACCCGGCGGAGCTTTCCATCGGCCAGAAAAAGCCAGGCATCCTCTTTTTTCAGGACAAAACAAAGAGAGCCTTCGTCATGTCCCCGCATTGATCGCACTATGTCGGATGGATTCATGATTCCTCTTCCCAGGCGGTCAGCAGTTCAGGCTGCCCCGCTGTAATCAGCACCGAATGTTCGTAATGAGCCGAGAGCTTGCCGTCGGCGGTTACAACCGTCCAGCGGTCTGGCAGGATCTTCACCGCGAAAACGCCCTGATTGATCATGGGCTCGATGGCAATGGTCATGCCGCGCAACAGCCGCGGGCCTCTGCCCGGTTCCCCGAAGTTGGGCACATCCGGCTCCTCATGGAGCGCCGCGCCCACGCCGTGACCGGTAAAATCGCGCACAACGCCGTATCCGTGGGCCTCGGCGTGACTCTGCACCGCATGCGAAACGTCTCCGATGCGGAACCCCTCGCGGCAGCACGCCAAGCCCTTGTAAAAGGACTCGCGTGTGACCCGTACAAGGCGTTCGGCCTCCTCGGACACCGCCCCGACCGCAAACGTCGCGGCGCAGTCACCGTTGAAGCCGCCGATACAGGCGCCCACGTCAATGCTCACGATATCGCCCTCGCGGAGCTTGCGCGCGCCGGGGATGCCGTGGATGACCTGCTCGTTGATCGAGATGCACGCGCTGGCGGGAAATCCGTTGTACCCCAGAAAGGTGGGCGTTCCGCCGCCATCGCGGATAACCCGGGCGATGATTTCATCCAGCCGACCCGTGGTGATCCCGGGCTGGACCGCCTGCCCGCCGGCCCTGAGCGCCGCGCCGGCCAGCGCGCCGGCCTTGCGCATACAGTCAATTTCCCGCGCCGATTTCACAGGGATCATACGGGCACTCCCAACAGGGAAAGGCACCGCTCGGTGATTTTCCCGATGTCGTCATGGGCGGCTACCGGACGCAGCAGACCCAGACGCTCATAATAGCCCTTGAGGGGCTCGGTGTTTTTGTGGTAGGTGGAAAGCCGCGCCAAAACGGTTTCCGGGGCGTCGTCCGCACGCTGGACGAGGATGCCGCCGCAAGCGTCGCAAACGCCGTCGCGAACAGGCGGCTTGTGCTCGACATGATAGGACGCGCCGCACTGCCGGCAGACCCTGCGGCCGCCCATGCGCCGTTCGATATCCGCGTCGGGCACCTCCAGACTGAGGACAATGTCAATCGAAATGCCAAGCGCCGCAAGGCCCTCGGCCTGGGGAACCGTGCGCGGAAAGCCGTCCAGCAAAAAGCCTTTTTGACAATCCGGCTGATTCAGCCGGTCACGGATAATGGCCAGCATGATTTCGTCGGGCACCAGCGCGCCGGCATCGACGTACTCCTTGGCCATGAAACCGACCTCGGTGCCGTTCAGGATGGCTTCGCGCAGAATGTTTCCGGTGGAGATCGCAGGAATGCCCATGGTGGAGGAAATCCGCTCCGCTTGCGTACCTTTTCCCGAACCAGGGGCGCCAAACAACACAATGTTCATGGCAATCCTCCTCCGCACTGTCAAGACGGGAGGAATCGCGGGACGGCTTGCACCGGCCCGCGTAGTTCCGTCCTTGTTCCCGTAGATCCTTCATTGTTTGTGGAAATTCACTTTCCTCAAACAATATCCTGTTTGGGTTGGATTTTGAAAAACCGTTCTTTCAAAATCAGTCGAGGAATCCCTTGTAATGCCGCATCAGCATCTGCGCCTCGATGGCCTTGACCGTCTCCAGCGCGACGCCGACCACGATCAGCACCGATGTACCGCCCAACGCGAAGCCGCTGAGGGAGGGGACATGGCTCATCAGGATGGGCAGCACCGCGATGACGCCCAAGAACAGCGCACCGAACAACGTGATCTTGTTGAGCACCTTTTTGATAAAGTCGGAGGTGGGCTTGCCGGGGCGGAAGCCAGGGATAAATCCGCCGTTTTGCTTGAGGTTGTTGGCCACCTCGACCGGGTTAAACTGGATGGTCGAATAGAAATAGCTGAAGGCAATGATGAGGATGAAATACAAAATCGGGTAGACAACCGATTGGGTACCCAGAATTTTGTTGATGCTTGTGGCGCCGTCCTGACCGCCGACCAAGGCGGCGATGGTGGCGGGGAACGAGGCGATGGAGCCGGCGAAGATGATCGGCATAACGCCCGACATGTTGACCTTCAGCGGCAGATGGGTGCTCTGGCCGCCGTACATCTTGCGCCCAACCACCCGTTTTGCGTACTGCACAGGAATCCTTCGTTCGGCGTTTGTGATGAATACGACGAATCCCACGACCAGCAGCAAGGCGACAATGACCAGCGGCACCAGATACCACGAGGTCGTCGACAGCATGGCAATGGCCGAACCAACCAGCGCCGGGCCGCGCGAAATGATGGACGCGAACAGGATAATGGAGATGCCGTTGCCGATGCCGAACTCGGTGATCTGCTCGCCCAGCCACATGATAAAGGCCGAGCCGGCGGTAAAGGTCAAAACCACGATGGCGGCCGTCATAAAGCCTCCGTCGGAGATAACGCGCACCTGACTGCCGTCGGCGAGACCCACCACGCTGTTGCGCAGGGTGGCATAATAGGCGAAGCCCATCAAAAGACCCAGGCCGACGGTGGCATAACGGGTGATGGCGGCGATCTTCTTTTTGCCCTCTTCGCCGCCTTCCTTCTGCATCCGCTCCAGCGCCGGAATGGCGACCGTCAGGAGGTTCATGATGATGGAGGCGTTGATATAGGGCTGAATCGACAACGCAAAAATGGTGGCCTTGGACATCGAGCCGCCCGACATCATATCGAACATGCCCAGAATGGTGTTGTTGAGCGTGTTGTTAAACAAGGCCGTGAGCGCCGTCTGATCGATGCCCGGCACAAAAATGCTGGCGCCGAAGCGATAGATCAGCAGGATAAAGACGGTAAACAGGATTTTTTTCCGCAGTTCGGGAACACGCCAGGCGTTGCGCATGGTTTGAAACACGGCTACACCACCTCAGCCTTTCCCCCCGCGGATTCGATTTTGGTCAGAGCCTGCGCCGAGAAGGCGTTGGCCTGAATGGTGACTTTGTGTTTCAGCTCCCCTTTGGCCAGCACTTTGAGGCCGTACGGGCAGGATTTGACCAGTCCGCGGTCGCACAGCGTCTCCAAGGAGACCGTTTCGCCGTCGGCAAAACCGTCAAAAATGGAGAGGTTGACAGCGGTCAGAGGTTTGGCAAAAATATTGACAAAGCCTCTCTTGGGCAGACGGCGCGCAAGCGGCATCTGGCCGCCTTCAAAGCCCCATTTGTGGGAATAACCCGAACGGGCCTTGGCACCTTTGTGGCCCTTGCCACTGGTTTTCCCGTTGCCGGAACCGGTGCCGCGTCCAACGCGCCACCCTTTTTTGACCGAACCTTCGGCCGGAGCCAATTCATGGAGTTTCATGTTTTCCTACCTCCTCGTCCGTATCCCTGAGCAATTTCTCGAAATACAGAAGTAAGAACTCTACGTTATCATCCAAACAGAGGCTGCTTAGGCCTGTTCGGTCACTTGGATCAGATGAGCGATCACCCTGAGCTTGCCCCGGGTGGGCGGCGTGTCGGGCTGAAGGGTAACATTGCCAACGCGTTTGAGGCCCAGCGAATGCGCCGTGGCGATTTGTTTCTTCAGGCAGCCGGTCAGGCTGCGGGTCAGCTTGATTTGCAGGTTGGCCATTGTTTCGTTCCTCCTTACCCGATGATTTGGCTCGGATTGCGACCGCGCAGCCGCGCGACCTCCTCCAGGCTTTTCAGGGATTTGAGAGCCTGCATAGCAGCCGTGACCACATTCTGCGGATTGTTGGAACGCAGAGATTTGGTACGGACATCGCGGATGCCGGCCATTTCCATGACGGCGCGCACCGGGCCGCCGGCAATAACGCCGGTACCGGGCGCGGCGGGCTTCAGGATGACGCGGCCGGCGCCGAAGACGCCCACCGTCTCATGGGGAATGGTGGTACCCTTGAGATTGACCTTGACCATGTTCTTTTTGGCGTCTTCAATGCCCTTACGGATGGCATCGGGCACCTCGGAGGCTTTGCCGAGGCCGAAGCCCACGGTGCCGGCTCCGTCGCCGACGACGACCAGCGCCGAGAATTTAAAGATGCGACCGCCCTTGACCGTTTTGGAAACGCGGTTTAACGCAACCACTTTTTCCTTGATTTCCACGGCCTGCGGATCCAATTTCTGTACCATTTGTCTTCTCCTCCCGGCCTAGAATGTAAGGCCGCCCTCACGGGCGCCTTCGGCCAGCGCTTGCACGCGACCATGGTAAAGATATCCGCCGCGGTCAAACACGACCGTCGTGATGTTTTTGGCTTTGGCGCGCTCGGCAAGCGCCTGCCCCACTTTTTTGGCGCCTTCCCTGTTGCCGCCGGAACCGGAAAATCCCTTGTCCTGCGAGGACGCCGCCACGAGGGTGTGGCCGGTGACATCGTCGATGATCTGGGCGTAAATGTGGTTCAGGCTGCGGAAGACGTTGAGGCGGGGGCGCTGCGCTGTGCCCGAGATGGCGGCGCGCACGCGCTTATGCCGCCGGAGCCGTTTGGCCTTGGTATTGGGTCTGGAAACCATGTGCGCACCTCCTTATTTCTTTTTGGCGCCCGTCTTGCCTTCTTTGCGGCGGACGACCTCGTCGACATATTTGATGCCCTTGCCTTTGTAGGGTTCGGGCGGGCGTTTCTCGCGAACTTCGGCGGCAAACTGACCCACTTTTTGCTTGTCACAGCCCCGAATGATGACCTTGTTGGGGCTGGGAACCTCAACGGTGATGCCGTCGATCTCCTCCATGATGACCTGATGGGAATACCCCAAGTTCATGACGAGCTGATTGCCCTGTTTCTGGGCGCGGTAACCGACGCCGTTAACGTCCAGTTCCTTTTTAAAGCCGTCGGTCACGCCGACCACCATGTTGTTGAGCAGGGTACGGGTGAGCCCGTGCAAGGCTTTGTGGCGCTTCTGCTCGGTGGGGCGTTGCACATGCCAAACCCCGGCGTCGTCGCGCTCAAGGGTCATATCGGGGTGCAGGTTTTGGGTCAAAGTGCCCTTGGGGCCCTTGACGGTGACCAAATTGCCGGCTTCGACGCTGATGTCCACACCGGAGGCCAGCTTGACCGGCATTCTGCCAATTCTCGACATCTTTCTTCCTCCTCCTACCAGACAAAGGCCAGCACTTCGCCGCCCACATGTTCGGCGCGCGCGCGCTTGTCCGTCATAATGCCCCGGGAGGTGGAAACGATGGCGATACCCAGTCCGCGCAGGACTTTGGGCATATCATTGCTTCCAACGTAGACGCGCAGTCCGGGCTTGGAAACCCGGCGAAGACCGGTGATGGTTTTTTCCTTGCCGCCCACATACTTGAGGGTGAGGCGCAGGATGCCCTGGCCGCCGTCATTGATATGCTGGACGTTTTTGATGTAGCCCTCTTCCAGCAGGATGTCGGCAATGGCTTTTTTCATGTTGGAGGCCGGGATATCGACCGTGTCATGCCGCGCGGCGTTTGCGTTGCGGATGCGGGTCAGCATATCGGCCACGGGATCGGTGATGTGCATAGTTTTACCTCCTTAATGGCGAGAGGTATTACGGGCTGGCCGGTTTTCCCGCTGATACGGGAACCTGTTCCGCCCTACCTATAATCATGGGAACCGCGAAATTACCAGCTGGCTTTGCGCACGCCGGGAATCTGACCCTTGTAGGCAAGCTCCCGGAAGCAGATGCGGCAGACGCCGTAGTCGCGCAGATAGGCGTGCGGACGCCCGCAGATGCGGCAGCGGGTATAGGCCCGGGTGGAGAACTTGGCGGGCCGCTGCTGTTTTAGGATCATCGATTTCTTGGCCATCGTTCATTCTCCTCCTTTAGTTGGCTTTGGCAAAGGGCGCGCCCATCAGGGTCAGCAGCTCTCTGGCCTCTTCGTCTGTTTGCGCGGTGGTGCAGATGATGATATCCATCCCGCGGATCTTGTCGATTTTGTCGTACTCGATCTCGGGGAAAATCAGCTGTTCCTTGAGACCCAGGGCATAGTTTCCGCGGCCGTCAAAGGAGTTGGGGTTGATGCCGCGGAAGTCGCGCACGCGCGGCAGCGCCACGTTGAGCAGACGGTCAAGGAACTCCCACATATGCGAAGCGCGCAGGGTGACCTTGACGCCGACCGGCATTCCCTCACGGACTTTGAAGTTGGCCACCGACTTTTTGGCCCGGGTGACCACGGCCTTCTGGCCGGTGATTTTGGAAATATCGGCCACCACGGCGTCGAGCACCTTGGCATTGTCGCGGGCGTCACCGCAGCCGACATTGACGATGATTTTATCCAGACGGGGAATTTGCATCGGACTCTTATAGGAGAATTTTTTCATGAGCGCCGGGGCAATTTCC
Organism: Oscillospiraceae bacterium; assembly: GCA_031550755.1. Taxonomy (GTDB): domain Bacteria; phylum Bacillota; class Clostridia; order Oscillospirales; family UBA929; genus JAVBOJ01. The sequence goes on along the minus strand of JAVBOJ010000032.1, from coordinate 1,812 downwards.
TTGTTATAGCGATCTTTCATCCGTGCCATAAAAAACCCGCCCTCCTTCGTCAAATGATGTCGCCGCATTTTTTGCAGACGCGGGCACGGGAACCGTCGCCCAAAATCTGCATGGCGGCGCGGGTAGGTTTCTTGCAACGGGGGCAAACGCGCATGACCTTACAGGCGCGCAGACCGGCTTCATGCTTTAAGATGCCGCCGGGATCGGTCTTCCGGCGGGGTTTCTGATGGCGGGTGACGATATTGACGCCCTCGACCACAACAAGGCCGTCGCTGGGGCTGGTGGAAATCACTTTGCCCTGCTTGCCCTTGTCCTTGCCGGACAGCACAACCACCGTATCGCCTTTGCGTACATGCAAATTGTTCATAACTAACCTCCTGTTATCTCCGCTGGGAGATGAGGAAAACTTTCCATGGTCGCAGCCCCCGTAAATCCTTCGTTTTTTGCCCGGATTCATTCCGGTCAAAAAACATCCTTGTGCTAAACTCTATTTGAAATGTCTCAACATTTCAAATAGATGTTTAAAGGACCTCGGGTGCCAGAGAGAGAATCTTCATATAATCCTTGTCGCGCAGCTCGCGGGCCACCGGCCCAAAAATACGGGTGCCCTTGGGGTTTTTGTCGTCGCGGATAATCACCGCGGCGTTGTCGTCGAACCGAAGATAGGTACCGTCGGCACGGCGCACACCGAAAGAGGAGCGCACGATAACGGCCTTGACGACCTCGCCTTTTTTGACGACGCCGCCGGGTGTCGCTTTGCGCACCGAAGCGACGATGACGTCGCCGATGTTGCCGTAGCGGCGGGACGAACCGCCCAGTACGCGGATGCATTTAATTTCCTTGGCGCCGGTATTGTCGGCCACCCGGAGCATGGACTCCTGTTGAACCATGAGAACTTCCTCCTTACTTGGCCTTCTCCACGATCTCGACCAGGCGCCAGCGTTTCTCCTTGGAGAGCGGCCGGGTTTCCATGACCTTGACGCGGTCGCCCACGCGGCACTCGTTGTTTTCATCGTGCGCCTTGAGCTTGTAGGTCTGCTTGACGATTTTCTTATACAGCGGATGGCGCACGCGGTCGGCGATGGCCACCACTATGGTTTTATCCATTTTGTCGGACACTACGACCCCGACGCGAGTCTTCCGGAAGGCACGTGTGGCTTGCGCTTGCTCATTCATTTGTTCACAGCCTCCTTCAGTTCTTCCTCGCGCAGAATGGTCTTGACCCGGGCGATGTCCCGTTTGACATCCTTGATGCGGATGGGATTGTCGAGCTGGTTGGTAGCGTGCTGCAAGCGCAAATTGAACAGGTCTTTTTTCAGGTCGACCAGTTTGCGCTGGAGTTCCGGCTCGGTCATATCGCGCAATTCATTGGCTTTCATGCTACTACTCACCGCCTGTCGCTTTTTCGAGGTCTTCGCGCTTGGCAAATTTGCACTTGATGGGCAATTTGTAAGCGGCCAGACGCATGGCCTCGCGGGCCACCTCTTCTTCCACGCCCGCAATCTCAAACAGGACGCGGCCGGGCTTGACCACCGCCACCCAATACTCGGGAGAACCTTTACCGGAACCCATGCGGGTTTCGGCGGGTTTTTCGGTGACCGGCTTGTCGGGGAATATTTTGATCCACACCTGACCGCCACGCTTGATGTAGCGGGTCATGGCGATACGGGCGGCCTCGATCTGATTGGACGTGATCCAAGCGGGATCCATGGCGACAAGCCCGTACTCTCCGTGGCTGATCGTGTTGCCGCGCAAGGCTTTCCCTTTCATGCGGCCACGATGCACACGGCGGTATTTCACGCGTTTGGGCAT
>JAVBOJ010000132.1:0-6526 GCA_031550755.1 Oscillospiraceae bacterium | reverse complement strand
CATGCTCTGCGCGGCGGCATTCTGCTCATACCGCGCCATTTCCTGCGCCACCCGTTCGCGGCCCTCTTCATTCAGCGCCACATCGGCGCGGGTGGCCTCGGTGGCCAGCGCCACGGTGCGCTGGATGGCGGTTTTGGCCTGTTCATGAATGAGCTTGCGGTAGGTCGTCCCGTCGGCGGCGGCCTTGTCCTCCCACGCCGGATCGTTGGGATCCAGCCCGAGCTGGCTGCCGAACTGGTAATAAAACGTCGTGCGCAGCATGTAGTAATAATAGCTGTACTCGGCCAGCGAGATGGGCTCCAGCCCGATTTGAATGGCAATTTGGCCGTCATCGGGCAGCGGCGAGGCGCTGGGCGACGGCGTGGCCGTCACCGACGGCGAGGGCGGCGGGGAGGGAGACGGCGAGGGTGCCGGCGTATTGGAATCGCACGCGCCGAGGAGCAGACAGAGGGCCAGGACGAAAAAAAGCCGCCGTTTCATGGTGATATCTCCTTAGGAAAGGAGCCCGTCCCGCCCGCGAAACGGCAAGCGTGACAGGCTCCTATGCAAATTTATTATTTCTGTCCCAGATCGCCGCCGCCGCGCTTTTCATTCACGCGGGCCTGCGCCGCCGCCAGACGGGCGATGGGCACACGGAAGGGCGAACAGGAGACATAGGCCAGCCCGACGCGATGGAAGAACTCGACCGAAGCGGGGTCGCCGCCGTGCTCGCCACAGATGCCCAGCTTGATGTCGGGGCGGGCTTTTTTGCCCAGCTTGACGGCCATATCGACCAGCTTGCCGGTGCCCTCCTGATCGAAGCGGGCGAACGGATCGGACTCGAAGATTTTCTTTTTGTAATAGTCGTCGAGGAACTTGCCGGCGTCGTCGCGCGAGAAGCCGAAGGTCATCTGGGTGAGGTCGTTGGTGCCGAAGCTGAAGAATTCGGCCTCGGCGGCGATCTCATCGGCGGTCAGGGCGGCGCGCGGCACCTCAATCATGGTGCCCACCAGATAGGACAGCTTGACGCCCGATTTGGCGATGACCTCGTCGGCGGTTTTGACGATGATATCCTTGACATATTTGAACTCGCGGGCGTCGCCGGCCAGCGGCACCATGATTTCGGGAATGACGTTGAATTTGCCTTCCTTGTTCACGGCGATGGCGGCCTGAATGATGGCGGTCGCCTGCATCTCGGCGATTTCGGGATAGGAGACATCCAGACGGCAACCGCGGTGACCCAGCATGGGGTTGAACTCGTGCAGGCTCTCGATGGTGGCCTTGAGCTTGTCATAGGTCAGGTTCATTTCGCCGGCCAGCGCGCGGATGTCCTCCTCGGTCTGGGGCAGGAACTCATGCAGCGGCGGATCCAGCAGGCGGATGGTGACCGGGCGGCCCTCCATGGCGCGGAAGATGCCCTCGAAGTCGCTCTGCTGCATGGGCAGCAGCTTGGCCAGCGCTTTGCGGCGCTGCTCCTCGTTTTCCGACACGATCATCTCGCGCATGGCGGGAATGCGGTCGGCGTCAAAGAACATATGCTCGGTGCGGGTCAGGCCAATGCCCTCCGCGCCGAAGGAGACGGCCTGCGCGGCGTCGTGCGGCGTGTCGGCGTTGGTGCGCACCTTGAGGGTGCGGATCTCGTCGGCCCAAGACATAAAGGTGGCGAAATCGCCGGTGACGGAAGCCTCGACGGTGGGGATCTGGCCGAGATAGACATGGCCGGTGGAGCCGTCGATGCTCATAAACTCGCCGACCTTGATGGTCTGGCCCTTGACGACGATATGGTCAGCCTTGACGATGATATCACCGCAGCCGGCCACGCAGCAAGTGCCCATGCCGCGCGCGACGACGGCGGCGTGAGAGGTCATGCCGCCGCGGGCGGTCAGAATGCCCTGCGCGGCGTACATGCCCTCGATGTCCTCGGGCGAGGTCTCCTGCCGCACAAGCAGAACGGGACCCTTTTTGGCCTCCTCGACGGCCTCCTCGGCGCTCAGGCAGATGCGACCGCAAGCGGCACCGGGCGAGGCCGGCAGACCGGAGGCGATGGGCTTGGCGGCCTTGAGGGCCGCCGGCTCGAATTGCGGATGCAGCAGTGTATCAAGCTGCTTGGGATCGACCTTGAGGATGACGTCCTCCTTGGAGCACATACCCTCGGCCACCAGATCGACGGCGACCTTGAGGGCGGCCTGCGCGGTGCGCTTGCCGTTGCGGGTCTGGAGCATATAGAGCTTGCCGCGCTCAATGGTAAACTCCATGTCCTGCATGTCTTTGTAGTGCTGCTCGAGCTTGTTGGCGGTGGCGGCGAACTGGTCATAGACCTCCGGCATAATGCCGCGCAGCTGGTCGATCGACTGCGGGGTACGGATGCCCGCCACAACGTCCTCGCCTTGGGCGTTCATGAGGAACTCGCCGTAGAGCTTCTTTTCGCCGGTGGAGGGATTGCGGGTAAAGGCCACGCCGGTGCCCGAATCGTCGCCCATGTTGCCGAACACCATCGACTGGATGTTGACGGCGGTGCCCCACGAGCCGGGGATATCGTTCATGCGGCGGTAGACGATGGCGCGCGGGTTGTTCCAGGAGCGGAACACGGCCTTGATGGCTTCCAGCAGCTGGATTTTGGGGTCGGTGGGAAAATCCATGCCCTTGGTTTTTTTAAAGGTGTCCTTGAACTGGGAAACCAGCGACTTCATATCGTCGGTATCCAGCTCGACGTCCAGATGGACGCCCTTTTTCTCCTTCATCTCGTCGATGATCTTCTCAAATTCGCTCTTCGAGACCTCCATGACCACGTCGGAGAACATCTGCACAAAGCGGCGGTATGAATCGTAGACAAACCGGGGATTTCCGGTAAGCTCGGCCATGCTGGCGGCAACCTCGTCGTGGAGGCCGAGGTTGAGGATGGTGGCCATCATGCCGGGCATGGACGCGCGAGCGCCCGAGAGCACCGACACCAGCAGGGGATTTTTCGGGTCGCCCAGCGTTTTGCCGGTGATTTCCTCCATCTTGCCCAGATATTCAAAAATCTGGGATTCGATTTCGGGGGAAATGACCTCGCCGTCGTCATAATAACGGGTGCAGGCTTCGGTCGAGACGGTGAAGCCCTGGGGCACAGGCATCCCCAGATTGGTCATCTCGGCGAGGTTGGCGCCTTTGCCGCCCAAGATGGCCTTCATGTCACCCCGGCCTTCGGAGAACAGATACACGTACTTCAAAGCAATGTTCCTTTCTTATGGCGGAAATTTGGGTATTCCCGCTATTTTTTCAATGAGTTTCAAGGAAGATTTTATCATTCTTGTCTATATAAAGTCAACCGCAAAAACGAAAAACCTGTCCCTATTTTTCGTCCTCCAGCTCGTCCAGCGACAGCCCGAACGACGGTGCGCAGCGCTCCAGAAACCACGCCACCTCCGGCAGGGACAAAACCGCCAGCTTTTCCAGCGTCTGCCGCTGCGCCTGGGCGAATTCCGGGTTGTTCGCGCGGGTCTCCTCCATGCACTTGAGATAGGCGGCCAGCTTGTCCGCCGCGCGGACGAGCGCCTCGGTCTGCGCGTCCAGCTCCTCCTCATACAAAAACGGGCGGTACGGCCGGCGCAGCTCCTCCGGCAGCATGGACAGCAGCTTGTCCAGCGAGGATTGTTCCACCTCGCGGTACGCCTCGCGCAGTCCCGGCGTGAAATATTTCACCGGCGTGGGCAGATCGCCGGTAAAAATCTCCCCCGCGTCATGAAATAACGCCGCCACGGCGGCCCGCTCGGGGTCGCAGGGCGTCCCGAACACATCCCGCCGGATAACCGCCAGCGCGTGCGCCAGCACCGCCGTCATATAGCTGTGCTCCTGCAAGTTTTCCGGCTGGGTGTTGCGCATGAGCCCCCAGCGGGCGATGTGCCGCATACGCGACAGCATCGCAAAAAAATGACCGTCCATAGTATCCTCCCTGTTGGAAAGGCACTCCCCCGCAAAGGAGAGTGCCCTTTTTTCATTTCACCGTAAATCCGGCTACAATTTTGTCCAGATCCGCTTGTGCGCCGGCGAATTCCTTTTGATCGGCGGTAAAGGTCAGCACATAGCCCTTATCTCCCTTGTTGAAGAAATACTGCACCGCCTGTACATTCAGCGTATCCTGTCCCGCCGTATAGGAGAGCAGGACGGCGTCCACATCCGCCACGGTCGTTTTTTTGAATTCCAGTAATGTAAAATTGGCGAACATCGATTTGTAAATACTTTCGAAATCATCGGCGGTGATAGTAAAGAGCGTGGGGTCCGCCTCCTGCGTCACCACATTGAAGTTGGTGGCAAAATCGCCGGGGGCGGACGACGCGACGGCAATTTCCACACCCGTGACATCCACCGTCTTCCAGTCGCCAGGATAAGAAAAAGAATAGTTCCCGTCGGCGCTTTCATAGAGGTTCCACCCATCCGGGGCTTTGACGGCGGCCTGGGAGGGCGACGGCGAAGGAGACGGTGCGGGAGACGACGCAGCAGGGCCGCATCCGGCGCAGGCCAGCAGCAAGACGGCCGCGAGGGTCACAAGGACAATTCTTTTCATGTCAGTTTCCTTTCTTCTGATGGAAAATTTTGCATCCGAATGAGTATACCCTTTTCACGCCCTTTTGTCAAGCCGCCCAACCTTGACACCGTCCCCCAAATACGTTACAATTTCTAGGTCATATCCCTGTCGGGAATAGAGAGAAGGTCGTATTCATGGAACAGGTTTTGCTGATCAAGATGGGCGAATTGGTGCTCAAGGGGCTCAATCGCGCCCGTTTTGAGTCGCGTCTGCTGGAGCAGATCAAGGGGCGTCTGCGCCCGTACGGAGAATTTTTGGTGAGCGCCCGCCAATCCACCGTCACCGCCGTTCCGCAGGGGCCGGTCGATTGGGAGGGAGCCCGCGCCGCGGCCGGTCGCGTGTTCGGCGTGGCGGCTCTGTCGGAGGCGGCGTCGCTGCCCAAGGACCTGCCCGCGATCATTGCGGGGTCGATCGAATACCTCGCGCCAGCGCTCCAAGCCGCCCGCTCGTTCAAGGTGGAGGCCCGCCGGGCAGACAAGGCATTTCCCTTTACATCGATACAAATCGCGCAGGAGCTCGGCGGCGCGTTGCACGACGCCTTTCCGCATCTAACGGTGGATGTCCGCCGCCCGGAAGTGACCGTTTTGGCGGAAATCCGCGACTTCGCCGCCTATATACACGCCAAAAGTTTGCCCGGCGCGGGCGGTCTTCCGCTCGGCATGAGCGGCAAAGCCGTCCTCCTGCTCTCGGGCGGAATTGACAGCCCTGTGGCCGGCTGGCGCATGGCGCGCAGGGGCTTGGAGCTGCTGCCGGTGCATTTTTTCAGCTACCCCTATACCTCCTCCGAGGCGCGCGACAAGGTGGTCGAGCTGGCGCGGCTGATGGCGCTGTGGTGCGGGCCGATGACGGTGCGCATGGTGCCGTTTACCGCCGTGCAGGAGGCCATCCGGCGGCATTGCCCGGAGGATTTGTTCACCGTTATCATGCGCCGGGTGATGATGGAAATCGCCTCGCGCGTCGCGCGCGCCAACAACGCCGGGGCGCTGATCACCGGCGAAAGCTTGGGGCAGGTGGCCTCCCAAACCATGGAGGCCATGGCCGCCACCGAGGACGCCGCGACCCTGCCGGTCTTCCGCCCGCTCATCGGCATGGACAAGGAGGAGATCGTCACCACCGCGCGGCACATCGGCACGCTGGAGACCTCCATTCTGCCATTTGAGGACTGCTGCACCGTCTTCACGCCGCGCCACCCCAAGACAAAACCCAGGCTGGAAAAAGTGCTCGAGGCTGAGGCGGCGCTGGATAAGGAGACGCTGATCGAGGCCGCCGTGGCGGGGATTGAAAAGGTGCGGGTGGGCGTATGAAGCGCGTTTGCGCGGGTTTTTTACTCTGCGTGATGCTCGCGGCCTGTACCGAAACGTCGGTGCCAAGTCCGCCGCCGGAGACTCCGTCGCCTTCACCGTCACCGTTCGTGACAACCTCGCCTTCGCCCTCCCCCACCCCCTCGGCAACGCCGACCTTCGCCGACTTTTCCCCGACAAGGGGTTTGCCTTTGTGGTAGCGGGGCTGTTCGACCGCGCGTCGGACGATCCGGTCTCGTTGGAGGAGCTGGCGGAATACACCGGTGAGCTGTCCGTGCCGCCTCTCGTGCGGCTTGAGACCGGTGAGGAATTCGATATCTCCGAGCTCAACGGCATCGGGACTCTGACCGGCGTCACCAGCCTCCGTTGCAGCAAAAATGGCGTCGCGGCGCTGCCGCCGGAGATTGGCAAGCTCAAAAACCTGCGGTTTATTTACTGCGGGAAAGCATACAATTTATCCGTAATCCCGCCTGAGATCGGCCAATGTACCGAGCTGGAGGAATTTTACGCCGCCCTCAGCGCTCTGGAATCCCTGCCGCCGGAATTTTTCACCCTGAAAAAACTGAGGGTGCTGTCCATCAGCACGACCCATATCACCTCTCTGCCCGAAGAACTGGGCAACCTCACGGCGCTGGAGTTTTTGGACATTCACAGTCTGCGCATGGACACGGTGCCGGAC
>JAVBOJ010000068.1:0-4021 GCA_031550755.1 Oscillospiraceae bacterium | reverse complement strand
GCGGCAGAAAAAAATCGATCCACAAAACGCCACCTTGTTTTTGTCGCTCGGCACGGGTTATATGGGCCGTGTGGAGGCGTTTGTCAAGGTGGTCGGGAAAAATATCGAATGTGAATTTCGGTCGGAGGCCGTAGACACGGCCGCCGCGCTGGAGCAAAACGCCGAAAGCCTGCATGAGGCGCTGTCCGAGGAGGGCTTCCGGCTGACCAAGCTCACCGGAATTCAAAAAGAGGAGAGCGCCAACCTGCTCAGCGTCAGGGCCGAGCGCGACGTGCGCAAAAGCCGGTATTCCTTTGACCGGAAGGTGTGAGGCAATATGAAGAAAAAACGCCGGGCGGCGGTGGCGCTGCGGTATGATCCCGACGAGAGTGCGCCGCGCGTAGTCGCTTCCGGAAAGGGCATCACCGCCGAGAATATCATTGCGGAAGCCGAAAAGCACGAGGTTCCCATCCATGAGGATGAGAACCTCGCCGAAACGCTGGGGCTGCTGGCCTTGGGGCAGGAGATCCCGCCGGAGCTTTACGCCGTCGTGGCGCAGATTTTGCTGTATGTATGCGACGTGGATGAGAAGTGGGGGAAGCGCCCGCCGACAGGGTCGAGAAATAAGGATCACCTTCCTACGCCAGCCGCGACATCTCCCTCTTCAATCTCAAGATAATCTTCTTCTCCAGCCGGGAGATGTACGACTGCGAAATGCCCATCATGTCGGCGACCTCCTTTTGCGTCCGTTCCGGCGCGCCGCCCAGACCGAACCGCATGGAGATGATGTCCTTTTCCCGGTCGGAGAGCTTGCCCAGCGCCGCCTTCAACAGATCTCTGTCCACCCCCTCCTCCAGCGGGCGCAGCACCGAATCGCTCTCGGTGCCGAGGATGTCGGACAGCAGCAGCTCGTTGCCGTCCCAATCGGTGTTGAGCGGCTCGTCAAAGCTGACCTCGTTGCGGTGGCCGACGCTTTTGCGCAGGAACATCAGGATCTCATTTTCAATACAGCGGGAGGCATAGGTGGCCAGCTTGATGTTTTTGTCCGGCTTGTAGGTGTTGATGGCCTTGATCAGACCGATCGTGCCGATGGAGATGAGATCCTCCACGCCGATACCGGTATTTTCAAACCGTCGGGCGATGTAGACCACCAGACGGAGATTGCGTTCGATCAAAATACGCCGCACCTGTTCGCCGCCCTCGGAAAACCGGCTGATGAGATAGCTCTCCTCCTCGGGCGAAAGCGGCGGCGGCAGGACCTCGCTCCCGCCGATGTACATAATTTTGCCGGGTTTTGTCAGTCCCAGGCGGGCGCGCAGCCGGTGGATCCATATGTAAAGTCTGAGTTTCCGTTTGCCCATTCTACCTGCCTCCCAAAAAGTTTTTAGACCGCGCCCACAATGGCCGAATACGCCGCCCCGTCGGACAGGGCGTTGGGCGAGAGGGCGATCAGCATACCGCGGCGGGGTTTCCCGCCGATTTTTATTTCATCCGGACGCAGCGCCAGCAGAAAATTGGCCTCTGTGCCCACACTGCGGTACGGGATCAGCCGCCACCGGGCGGCGTGCCCCACCAGCGCCAGATATTCCAGTGCCTCGGCGGGACTTTGCACCGTTCTGTCGTCAAACAGCGGGCGCACCTCGCGCGGCAGCAGCGGCAGCACGCGCTCCCAGTCCGCCACCAGAACCGGCGCGCCGGTCATGGGATCTGTGAGGGTGTTGCCGGTGTCGCGCAGGGCGGAAAAGGTGACGGCGCAATCGCCCCAACGGGCCGAAACCGGCAGGATTTCCTCGCTCCCGTGCCGCGCCGCCCGCCGAAAGGCGAGGGTGAGCAGCAGATAGCAGCCGGCAAAGGCCAGCAGCAGGGTCGGCAGATGGATGGGCAGCACCGGTACGCCGTTGACGACCCCGCCGTTGCCGGTCAGGGTGCCGATGGCGGTGACGCCGCCGGCCAGCGCAAAGCTGACGCCCAAAAAGACCCCCATAAACCGCAGAAACTTCCGCCACGACAAGCCGCCCACGGCGATGAGCCCCATGAGCGCCGCCGAGAGAATCTTGCAAACTGCCGACTGCGCAAAGGACATGGCCGGCAAAAAAACCACGACGGCGTACGCCCCACCGAAGGCCGCGGCCAGCCACAGCCGCCAGCGCCGGAAATGCGCGTCGGTCAGCCGGACGGCGGCCAAAAGCAGCATATAATTGAGCAGCAGGTTGAGACAAAACAGCGTGTCTATGTAAATCGTGGTTTTCACGGCAACGCCCCCTGTCGGGAAGTGCCCCTATTATACTGCCTGCCCCACGGCGGAATTTGACGAAGCCGGGGTGTATTTTTTTGCGCAATTGGAAATACTATCCCTGATATCGCCAATGGGGGGATTTTATTATGCGCGTCGAGGATCAGGAAAAGCTGAATGCGTTTATACAAGAATACCGGGACGACCCCGGCGGGCTCATCCCGGTATTGCAAAAGACCCAGCGGCAGTTCGGGCATATTTCCGAGGAGGCCATGCGGGTCATTTCCAAGGGGCTCGGCAAGCCGCTGGCCAATGTGTACGGCGTGGCGACGTTTTATGCGCAGTTTTCGCTGGAGGCCAAAGGAGAACACAAGGTGGGCGTCTGCATGGGCACCGCCTGTTATGTGCGCGGGGCGGACAAGTGTCTGGAAAAATGCAAGGAGCTGTTGGGCGTGGACGCCGGCAAAACCTCCGAGGACGGACAGTTTTCGCTGGAGATCACCCGCTGCGTCGGCGCGTGCGGACTGGCCCCGGTCGTCATGGTGGACGAGGATGTGTACGGCAGCGTGACACCGGTGGGCGTGCCCGATATTCTGAAAAAATATAAGGGGGCGGCGCGGTGACACAGGAGAGATTGCACGCGCTGGTCTGCTGCGGCACCGGCTGCACCTCCTCGGGCGGCGAGCAGATCATCACGGCGCTGGAGCGCGAGGTGGAGGCGCAGGGGCTCGCGGGAGAAATCAAAATCGTGCGGTCGGGCTGCTTCGGACTGTGCGCGCTGGGGCCGATCGTCAACATTCACCCGGAAAATGTGTTTTACAGCCATGTCACGCCGGACGACGCCGAGGAAATCGTCCGGGAGCATTTTCTCAAGGGACGCCCGGTCACCCGGCTGCTGCACGACGCCGAGGGTGGGCGTTATTCGCTGAGCGATCTGGATTTTTACAAAAAACAGCGCCGCTTCGTGCTGCGCAACTGCGGCGTCATCGACCCGGAAAACATTGAGGAATACATCGCCATGGACGGCTACGCGGCGCTGGGCAAGGTGCTCTCGTCCATGACGCCCGAGCAGGTCATCGACGAAGTCAAGCGCGCCGGGCTGAGGGGCCGCGGCGGCGGCGGCTTTTTGACGGGGCTCAAATGGGAGCTGACCCGCAAAAACGAGTCGGAGAAAAAATTTGTGGTCTGCAACGCCGACGAGGGCGACCCCGGCGCGTTTATGGACCGCTCGATTTTGGAGGGCGACCCGCACGCCGTCATTGAGGCCATGGCCATCGCGGGCTACGCCATCGGGGCGGATCAGGGCTTTGTCTATGTGCGCGCTGAATATCCCATCGCGGTGGAGCGGCTGGAAAAGGCCATCGAACAGGCGCGGGCATACGGCCTGTTGGGGAAAAATATTTTTGACAGCGATTTTTCGTTTGATATCGGCATCCGGCTGGGCGCGGGCGCGTTCGTCTGCGGCGAGGAGACGGCGCTGCTGAGCTCCATCGAGGGTCAGCGCGGCGAGCCGCGCACCCGCCCCCCGTTTCCGGCGGAAAAGGGTCTGTGGGGCCGTCCGACGCTGATCAACAACGTGGAAACGCTGGCCAATGTGCCGCTGGTGCTGCGCGAGGGCGCCGAGAGCTTCGCCGCCGTCGGTACCGAAAAAAGCAAGGGCACCAAGGTGTTCGCCCTCGGCGGTAAAATCGAGAACACCGGGCTGGTGGAAATCCCGATGGGCACAACCCTAAGGGAGATCGTCTACGACATCGGCGGCGGCATCCCCGGCGGCACCGCGTTTAAAGCGGCGCAGACCGGCGGGCCGTC
>JAVBOJ010000009.1:0-5570 GCA_031550755.1 Oscillospiraceae bacterium | reverse complement strand
GGATGAAAGAGGGATTTTATGAAACTGAGAAAATGGTTCTGGGGTTTGTTTTTTGTTTGCGCCGCCGCGTTTATCGTGCTCAATCAGCTCGGCGCTTTTGTCCAGATCAGCTTCTGGACGCTGGCCTGCACCCTGTTTTTGGTTCCCATTTTTGTCGAGAGCCTGGTGCATCTTCAATTTTTCGGCGTCTTTTTCCCGCTCGGCATCGCAGCCATCCTCTACGCCGAGCCGCTCGGCCTGGCGGGGCTGTCCTTCTGGGCGATATTGCTGGCCGCGCTGTTTGCCAGCATCGGATTTTCCATTGTCTTCCACCGCAAGGGAAAATGGGGCGAGCACTGCACGACCCATTTTGAGCACCATCACGACCATGGGCACGACCCGCATGAAAAGGTGGATCACACCGACGAAAACGACATCGAATGCACCGTCTCGTTCGGATCCACCGTGAAGTACCTGCACGCCAACGCTTTGCGCCGGATAAACGCCCACTGCTCCTTCGGTGCGCTCAAGCTGTTTTTTGACAATGCCCAGCTCGATCCCAACGGCGCCGAGGTCGTGCTGGACTGCTCCTTTGCCGGCGTCGAGCTGTACATCCCGCGAAGCTGGACGGTGCAAAACCGCATTTCGGCCATGCTGGGCGGCGTGGATGAGAAAAACCGGCGCGACCCCAACGCCGGCGGCCCGGTACTCACCCTGACCGGCCATATTTCGCTGGGCGGCGTGGAGATTGTCTACATCTGATGCGCCGTCCCGGTCTCGAAAAAGTACAGATGCCGCTCGGCGACCGGCTGGCCCGTGATGCGCGACAGCGCGGCGGCGTAAGTCTTTACCTGGGTTTCGTAGTGTGCGGCGCGCGCCGCCTCGCCGCCCGGGAGGATCCGGTCGGTTTTGAAATCGACCAGCACCAGCCCGCCGGGCTCCTCAAAATAGAGATCCACCATGCCCTGCAACAGGATTTCCTCTTCTCCGCCATAACCGAGAAGCTCCTCCGCCGGGCGCAGCAGCGAGAATTTAAACTCCCGCGTCACGGCTCCGGCGGCCAGCACCCGCCGCCCCAGCCCGGACGCGAAAAAGCCCGCTATCCGCTGCGGCTGAATCACCTCCGCCTGCTCCTTTGTGAGTAGGCTTTTTTGTTGCAGCCGGTTGAGCTCGTCCCGCACGCCGGCGACGTCCGCGCAGCGGGCGAAGTCGATATACTGCATACACAGATGCAGCGACGTGCCGCGCTCGGCCGACGTCAGGCCGGTTTCCTGCATGAACCGAGGCCGGTCGAACACCGGCGCGTGGCGTTCGGGCGGCGCGTCTTCCTGCGCCTCGTGATCCAAAAACCGCCCCTTGAGCTGGGTGGCCGTCAGCTTGGACGGCAGGTCGGCCGGATGCGGGTAGACAAACGACAGCCGCCGGACGATCTCCGCGATTTTTTCCCGGTCGGGCGGGGGCAGCGGCTCCGATGAGGGGGCAGCGGTTTTGGAGACCGCCGGTGTCTCTTCCGGCGTCAGCCCCTTGACCTCCCACAGCGCCCGCGCCGCCGGCGAGGACGCCAAATGCATCAAAATCCAGTCGGCGAAATGCTTGGCCTCGGCCGCCCGCGCCGGCGAGAGAGGGGCGCTTTCCCGCCGGGCCAGCGCTTTTTCCGCGTCGCGCGGCGCGGCGGTGAGGATCAGCTTTTCCCGCGCCCGCGTCATGGCCACGTAGAGCACCCGCATTTCCTCGGCCAGCATCTCCTCCGAAAGCCGGACGGCAATGGCCCGGTGCGCCAGCGTCGGATATTCGATGTGCCGTTCCGGCTCCCGCCGCAGAGGCCCCACGCCGAGCGACGGATGCAGCAGCAGCGCCCCGCGCGTGTCCTCCCGGTTGAAATTTTTCGCGCAGTCGGCCACCACCACGACCGGGAATTCCAGCCCCTTGGATTTGTGGATGCTCATGACCCGCGCCGTCCCGGACGCGGGCTTTTTCGCGCGGCTTTCCCCCCTGGCGCACATGGTGTCGGTCAGCCGCAAAAAGGCGAACAGTCCGCGCCCGCGCGCGCTTTCAAACCGGTCGGCCAGCGTGAGCAACGCCGTGAGATTCTCCTGCCGGACAAGGCCGCCCGGCAGCGCGCCGTACAGCGCCGGCAGATTCGTCCGGTCATAGATCATCGACAGCAGACCCGACACGCCCAGATCGGGCGCCCACAGGCGAAACTCCGCCAGATCGCGCAAAAACCGCGCACAGCGCGGGTCGCCGGCGGCGGCGCGTGTTTCCACCGCCGTGTACAAATCCCCGTCCGGGCAGGCCTCCCGCAGCGCCGCCAGCGCTTCCGCGTCGAAGGCATACGCCGGGCAGCGCAGCGCCGCCAGCAGCGCCACGTCCTGCCGGGGGTTGTCCGCCGCCGCGAGCAGACCCAGCACCGCCCGCACCTCGGGCAGGGTGAAAAATGCCTGCTCCCGCTCGACGTGGCAGGGGATGCCGACCCGCTCCAGCGCCTCTTGGTAGACGGCCTCCTTCGACGCCGGCGAGCGCAGCAGCACCGCCATGTCGCCCGGCGTGACCGGGCGGACGCCGCCCTTTCCGTCGGACACGGAAAACCCCTCGTCCAGCAGCGTGCGCAGCCGCGCGGCTACCATCGCCGCCTCGGCCTCTCCGCGCGAGGGGGCGGGGGCGTCCTCCTCGGCGGCCTCGGGCACGCCGGACAGCAGCAACAGCTCCGGTTTGACCGGCGACGCGCCCTCCGGCAGAGGGACACCGGCTTGCAGATACTCCCGCTCGGTGTAGTCCATCTCGCCCGTTTCGGTTGACATAATGCTGGCAAATACCCCGTTGACCGCCGCCAGCACCTCCGGCCGCGACCGGAAATTGGCGCTCAGCAGCACCCGCCGGGGCTCTCCCGGCGCGGGCGCGTCGGAAAACCGGCGGTATTTGTCCAGAAAAATCCCCGGCTCGGCCAGCCGGAACCGGTAGATCGACTGGCGCACGTCGCCCACCATAAAGAGGTTTTGCCCGTCCCTTGAAATCGCCTGCAACAGCAGCTCCTGCAAGCGGCTGACGTCCTGATACTCGTCCACCAGCACCTCGCGGAACCGCCCGGCCGTCTCGGCCGAGACGGGGGTTTTGACCCCGTCGGGCGTGTACAGCAGCCGCACGGCCAGATGCTCCAGATCGGAGAAATCCAGCAGGCCCAGCCGCCGTTTTTCGCGCTCCAACGCGGCATCGAACAGACCCACCGCCTCAAACAGCCCCTGCACCATGGGCGATACCGCCCGCAGACTTTCGGTGTGCTCCTCCTTTGTGCCCGACAGCAGCGCCCGCAAGGCGTCCGCCTGTTTTTTCCACACCTTGCGCCGCTCCTGCAAGTCGGCCAAAAACTCCTTGTCCTCGAAACCCCTTGCCGCCGAGAGCTTTTGCGGTGCAATGGCCTCCGCCACCGCGCACGCCTCGTCCCAGCCGCGCTCCAGCGCGGCCAGCAAGCCCTCCGCCTGCCGCAGATCCTCCAAAAACGCCGGGCCGTAGGCGCTCTCCACCGCGGGGATGCCCGCCATGTCGGAAAGCGCGCCGGTCAGCGCCGCGACACCGCCGTGCGCCGTACGCCGGGCGGAGGCCAGCAGGGTTTCCTCCCACAGCGGTGACGGCGCACCCAAAAACGAGCCCAGATGGGTCTCCATCCATGTCTCATAAAACGGGTGCGCCCTTACGCTCTCATAGGCCGACAGGATCAGCGCCGTCAGCGCCCGGTCGCCGCGCATATCCCCGGTCACCTCGAACAGCCGCATAAACGGGTCGTCCGACCCCTCCATCGCGGCGTAGCGCGCCTCCAGCGTCTCCTCCAGCACCCGGGCGTACAGCAGGTCGCGCTCGGCCTCCTCAATCAGCCGCGCGCCCGGCGACACCCCGAGCGACGCCCCCTGCGCGTCGATGAGCTCCTTGCAAAACGAGTGAATGGTCTGGATGTGCGCCATGGACAGCCGCGTCAGCTGCCGCCGCAGACGGCGGTCGCGCGGGTCCTGCCGGATCCGGTCGAGCAGCTCCCGCCGGATGCGCCCGCGCAGCTCGGCGGCGGCGGCCTTTGTGTAGGTGATGACGAGAAATTCGTCGATGTCGCAAGGGGTTTGGGGATCGGTCAAATAGGCCGTCAGCCGGCTGACCAGCACCCGGGTCGTGCCCGAGCCGGCCGCGGCGGACACGAGCAGCGGCCCGCCCCGCGCCTCGACCGCCGTTTGCTGCTCCGGCGTCAGAGAAAAACCGCTCATGCCTCCCCCTCCTTTTCCAGCATCTGCCAAAATTCCTTGTCCGACGGCGCGGTGCGGTACCGGGGCCGGTCGCCGCCCTCGGTCTCGTCAAACTGGCAGGCGGCGGCGTATTCACAGTGCTGGCAATGGTTTTCGCCGCCCGAGACCAGCGGCGAGGCGCTCACGTCGCCCCGGCGCAGCTCACCCGCCATGCCCCGCAGCATCCCCTCAACGTGGCGTCTGAGCAGGCTGAACCGCGCGGCGGACGCCACCTGCGACTGCGCCGCCAGGCTGCCGTCCTTCAAATAGGCCACCGGCAAAAATTCCGCCTTCGCGCCCATGTCGCGCTCCATGGCGGCCAAAACCGCCGGCTCGTCCAGCAGCAGTCCCTTGCGGCGCAGCTCCTTGGCCAGCCCCTCGCGGATCTCCTCGTCGCTTGTGCGCGGGCTGTCCACCCGCAAAATTTTCTCCCGCGCCGGCAGGTACAGCACGCCCGCCGGGGCGATTTCGTCCGCCCCCAGCCGCGCCCCGTAGCGCGTCAGCCCCTCGTTTTCCAGCGCGAAGAGGTACAAAAGCATCTGCAAATTCTGCCCGTGCAGCGTCTGCCCCAGCGAAAACGCCTTGCGGCCGGTTTTGTAGTCCACCACGCGGACGTACAACGTGCCGTCCCGCACGAAGCCGTCCACCCGATCCACCTGCCCGACCAGGCTGACCCCCGGCGCGACAGCAACCGGCGGCAGTCCGCCCTCCCGCCGCCCGAAGGAGAGCTCGGTGTCCAGCGGGACGAAATCCGAGCGCGCCAGCTCCTCGGCCATGTTTTCGGCCATGTTCTCCAGCCCCGCCGTCATGCGGGCGAACAAAAACCGGAACCGGGGCGAGTGGGACAGCAGCGGCGCGAGCGCCGTTTGGCCGTATTCCCCGGCGGCCTCGCGGGCGACGCGGCGCGCCTCCTCGGGCGAAAAAGCCCCGAAACCCCCGTGCGCCATGGCCTCGCGCACCACCCGCTCCAGCGCGAAATGGGCGAACAGTCCGCTTTCCGACGCCGTAAAGCCGCCCGGCCGGCGCGGGCGCACACCCAGCCCGTACCGCAAAAAATACAAAAAATGACAGGCAAAAAAGCTCTCCACCTGCGAGGCAGACAGCCGCAGGCTGTCCCCATACAGTGCCGCAACCGCTTGGGGCGGTAAGCTCCCGCGCGTGCGGTTCGCCTCGGGGAACGGCGTGTGCAGCAAGTCCAGCGCCGCGCGGGCACCGGAGTCAACCGCCGCGAACGCCAGACAGGGCGACAGCGCCGAAGTGCGGGTGACCTCCTCAAACTCCTCCGCCGCCTCGGCCCGCACGCCCAGCGATGTCCGCAGGGCGTCC
>JAVBOJ010000081.1:0-5119 GCA_031550755.1 Oscillospiraceae bacterium | reverse complement strand
GCCGCATGAGTACTGCTCGCCGCGGTCGAAGTAAATCTCCGAGCAGGGGCCGCACGGGCCGGCGCCGATCTCCCAGAAGTTGTCGGCCTTGCCCAGCCGCACCATGTGGGACGGCTCGACGCCGATGTCGCGCGTCCAGATGTCATAGGCCTCGTCGTCGTCGAGATAGACCGAGACATGCACCAGTTCGCGGGGGATTTCCATGACCTCGGTCACAAATTCCCACGCCCACGCGGCGGCTTCTTTTTTGAAATAATCGCCGAAGGAGAAGTTGCCCAGCCTCTCAAAAAAGGTGCCGTGGCGGGAGGTTTTGCCCACCCGCTCAATATCGGGCGTGCGGATGCACTTCTGGCAGGTGGTCATGCGAGGTGCCGGTGGGGTGATATCGCCGGAAAAGTAGGGCTTGAGCGGCGCCATGCCCGAGTTGATGAGCAGCAGGGAGGCGTCGCCCTGCGGCACCAGCGGCGCGCTGGCGCGGCGCAGATGTCCCTTGGATTCAAAAAAGGAGAGGTATTTTTCGCGGATTTCGTTCAGTCCCATGTTTTTCAAGGGTCATTCCTCCCATAATTGGTCTCGAAAATCTCGTGCTACGGGTTGTTCTGGGCGGCGCGGGCCTCGGCGACAATTTTGTCATGCTGTTCCTTGGTTTTGGAGAACTCATGCACGCCGTCCTTGTTGATGGCGTAGAAATAATAGCCGGTCTCCTCCGGATACAACGCCGCGCGGATGGACGACACGCCGGGGTTGGCGATGGGCCCGGGCGGCAAACCCTCGTATTTGTAAGTGTTGTACGGATTGTCGATCTCGGTGTCGGCCGTGGTCAGGCGCTCCTTGCGCTCGGGCAGGAAATACTGAATGGTGGCGTCAATCTGCAAAAACGGATACTTGCTGCTGTTCAGCCGGTTGTGGATGACCGAGGAAATCAGGTCGGCGTCCTCCGGCCCGGCGGCCTCTTTTTCGATCAGGGACGCCAGGGTGATGACCTCGTGGTAGGAAAGGCCCATATCGTCGGCCCGGCCGCGCAGATCGGCGGTAAACTTCTTGTCAAAGTTGGACAGCAGCTTGTTGAGCGCCACGACCGGCTTCTCATTGACATAGAAATCATAGGTGTCGGGATAGAGGTAACCCTCCAGACGGTTGTCGGTATGGGGCAGATCCTTGAGGAAGGAGTACTCGAAATCGTGATTTTTGACGGTGTCCTGCAAATCAGCCAGTGAACACACTTTGTTATCAGCCAACAGCTGAAGGATCTCCTTGAGGGTCAGCCCCTCCGGGATGACGACGCGCACGGTTTCGTACTGCGGTATGTCCCGCATGCCATAGACGATGGCGCGGTAGTCCCATTTGGAGTTGAGGGTATAGGTGCCCGGATCGATTTTTTCGTCGGCATGTGAAAACCCTGCGTATAATTTAAACAGAAATGGGTACTTAATCAGCCCGGCTTCCTGAAGCTTATTGGCCACATCGCCCATGTTGTCCTCGGCGGTGATGGTTACCGTCGCCTCGTGCTCCTCCTTCATGAGACCCAGCACGTCGTTGGCGGCGGCCCAGCCGGCCACAGCCAGCAGGGTGGAAATGCCGATAACGAACAAAAAGTAAAGCAATCCAGACAAACAGCCTGTATTGGCTCTTTTTTTCTTCTTTTTTCTCTGTCTTCCATCCGGCTGACGCGCGGAAGGGTTGGTCGTTTGCTCCGGCATGGAACTCCCTCCTTTTATTGCGGAATACAGGATTTGATCAGGGGTTGCAATAGCGGTAACACCACCGGAAAAGACGGCATAAACTGAACCAGACAACAACAAGTGAGGTGAAAACTATGTGCTTCAAAGATATGTTTAACGACAACGGCTGTTTGTGGATCATTCTCATCATCGTCGTGCTGTGCTGCTGCTGCAACTAAAATGGCAAAGCGCCGAGGGGGGCGGGGATCAATCCTCGCCTCTTTTTGCAGGCGGAAAGAGACGGGTCTCGGTGAGGACGGCGTCCACCGGGCGGTCATGGGAGGACAGCGGAAGCGTGTCGTATAAAAACAGGTCGCGGCAGAGCGCAAAGGTGCCGCCCCGATAGGTTGCCAAAAACCGGTCGTAATAACCGCCGCCCTGACCCAGCCGATAGCCCTGCCGGTCAAACAAAAGCCCCGGCACCAGCGCCAGCGGGATCTCCTCAAACGGGACAAGCGGAGCGTCGTCCCGCGGCTGCAAAATGTCCCACGGGCCGGGGACAAGCGCGCGCCACGAGGTTACCTGCCGGGCTTCCATCCGGCCGCCGTCGCGGCACAGCGGGAGGCAGACCCGCGCGCCCCGGCGCAAAAGCTCCTCAAAAATCGGCCGGGTATTCGGCTCGAAACCGTTGCCGGCGTAAAGAAAAACGGTATGCGCCTCCCACAGCGGGGCGTAGTGCCGCGCGTGCTGCCACAGCGCCAGATCACTCTCCATCAAAAAGGGCGGGGTCAGGGCCTTTCCCTCGGCGCGCACCGCCCGGCGCAGGGAGGCTTTTTGGGCGGCGAGTTCAGACATACATCTTCTCCCGCAGCTCTTTGGCGGCGTCCGCGCCCTTCAGGGCCGACACGATGGCAAAGCCGAACTCCAGCGCCGCGCCGGCGGCCTGCGCCGTTAAAAACGGCCCGTCGGCCACGACCTTTTCATTCTCCAACACCACCGTGCCGCCGGCCAGCAGTTCGGCCTCCATGCCGGGGAAGCAGACCGCACGGCGGCCGCGCAGCAGTCCCTTGCGGGCCAGAATGGCGGGCGCGGCGCAAATGGCGGCGATGGGTTTTTGCTTTTCGGCCATATCGTCGATCAGCGCGTGAACACGGGGCGATTCCTCCAGATGCTTGACGCCCGGATAACCGCCCGGCAGAATGAGCATGTCGGGCAGGGTGTTTAGGCTTTCCAGCGCCATATCGGCCACGACCGCGATGTTGTGCGCACCGGGCACCGGGTTTTGACCCACCGCCACCGTGACGACGTCCAGGCCCGCGCGGCGCAGGATATCCAGCGGAACCACGGCCTCGGTTTCTTCAAAACCGGGCGCCAAAAGCAGGGCGATCATACAATCTCCTCCTAGTTATGCATCAGGTTCATATAGGGGTACATGTCGTACGGAAGCAACTTGTTTGTCAGCGTAAAGATGTCCCAATCCGGTGCGCCGTCCGCCGCGCGGTTGTTCCACGGCGCGAGGTCGTCGCGCAGGGACTAGGCAAGCTGTGTTTTATGAAACGCCTCCCAAATGGATACGGCGCGCGCGGCGGTCACCACCCGGGCGCATCCGAAGGGCGTCTCGGGCGGCAGGGGAGTCGCGCCCAAGCGCTCGGTCACGGTGTCTTTTCCGGCCAGGACGAGATATCCGTCCTCGCCCGTGAAAAATACGCCGCCGCCGGACAGGGCGCATTCCTCGAAAATCTGCTCCCAATGCGCCTTGTTCCGCAACAGGTGCGGTCGCTCGGCCATGTGTTTTTCATAGAGCGCCGAGAGCCTTGAAATGTCCTCGGGTGAGGCCGGAGACTTGTCCGCCGCGTCGGCGAACCGGGGCAGCGAAAACACCGATGCGAAGCCCATGGCGCGGTAAAAATCAAACAGCCACGGCTCCTGCGGAATCAGCAGGGCAAAGACCGCCCCGCGCAAATGCAGCTCAAACAGCGCCTGCTCCATCAGCCCGCGCGACAAGCCCTGCCGGCGGTGCGCCGGATGGGTGCCCACGCCGTAAATGTAAGATACATCCACCGTTTGCCCGCACCAGACCATTTTGTGCGGCATCAGATGCACCATGGCACAGGGGCTGTCCTGCTCGTCCACAGCCAGCAGCGCGTTTTTCGGTTCGTAGAGCCGCCGGAAAAAGTAATCCGCAAAGGCCGCCTCACCGGGAAAGCATAGCTCCCACAGCGCTTTGACGCCGGCCAGATGCGCCGGGGCGGCATGGGTGATATTATACATGGTCAGCCCTCCGGGCGGTGTATTTCAGGCAGATTTCCAGCGGATGGTAGGACAGCTTGGCGCGGCGCAGACCCTCCAGCCCCATGTCCTCCTCGCGGTTGATAAACGCGAGGCTCTGACAGTGCCGCCGGGCAAACGACCGGTTGATCATCGGATAAGCGCCCACCACGTCGTGATCGGCCTTTTCGATGTGGATATCCATCGTGTCCCGCCCGATCTGGGAGCCGGCGGTGAACGCGACTACCCGCCCGTCCACCCGCAGCAGCCCGCCGTACGCGCCGAGCAGCTCCAGATTGTACAGCAGCAGCGCGATGGTGGTGGCTTCCTCTTGCAGGGTCAAACTGTCGGCGCAGTTGTTTTTGTGGCACCAGCGATCCTGAAATTCCCAGAGATCGTCGAGATTTTCCTTCGTGATATCCTCGTAAGCAAACCGCCCGGCATATTCGTTTTCAAACCGGGTGATAAAGTTGCGCTTGGAGTGATACGCCTTGCCGGAAAGCTCGATGAGCGCCTTGGACTCATAGAGATAATCGGCTTGATCGCGGTCTTCGGAAAAAACGTAGCGGCCGGGAAAGATCCGCTCCACCCGGTCTTTCATCGACTGGGTCAGCCCATGCATGACAAAGGGCGCGTCCTGCGCGGCGGCGTCTTCCTCCAGCAAATCGAGCGCGGCAGCCAAGTCGCCCCGGCCGATGGGCATGAGATAAAACGGCTTTTTTTTCCACATCGCGCGAAAAAAGAGAAAATCTCCCCACCGGCAGAGCGCCAGCTTGCTGCGGTGGCTCCAAATATACAGCCCCACAAAGGATTGCTCGGTGGTGCGGCAGTCCTCCTGGTCGGCGATTTGGTGAAACAGGGCGGCATGGGACGGCTGAATGGCTTCAAAGGGAAGCATAAGAAGTTCCTTTCGGATTGTAATTGTACCGTGCGCGCATCTGCGCCGCCTGTCCGCAGGACATGTTCCCCTCGGGGCAGGGGCCTCCGACACTGGCCGGGCCGGCGTGAGAAAACAAAATCGGGCAGACATCCCTGACCAGCGTCAGCATTTCGTCAGCCATGGCGCGGATCTCCCACTGGGCGCGCGTACACAGCCGCTGGCGGAAAAATCCCAGCAACGCCCGGGCGTTCATGGTCATGACGATCTCGGTCGCGGCGGCGTTGGGCAGGACATACCGGGCGTCCTCCTG
>JAVBOJ010000058.1:0-24147 GCA_031550755.1 Oscillospiraceae bacterium | reverse complement strand
GGATGCACCAGAAGCTAAACGGCGAGCCGGTGCCGGCGGAAATTACGCTGGTGCGGGTCAAGCGGGGCGACTCGTATATCGTGGCGGGATATACGCGCGACCTGCGCGAGCTCAAGGCCAAGTCGGCCGAGCTGGAGCGCGAACAGGCGCTGTTGCAACAGATTATGGAATCCAGCCCCCTCTGCTTTGCCATTTTGGTGGGTGGCGTGGTGCGGTTTGCCAATCCGTTTATCCGGCGTTTTCTGGGCGTCGAGATGAACACATGGATCAAGGACTATTTTACGGACCCGGACGACGCGGCGTCGGTGCGGGAGGAGCTGTCGGCGACCGGCTCGGTCAACTGGCGGCCCGTGACGATGAAAACAATGGGCGGCGAGATCAAGGAAATGCTGGCCAACATGTTTTACACCGAATATTACGGCGAAGAGGGCGTCATGGTGTGGCTGGTGGACGTCACCCAAATGCGGGCCGCCGAAATCGAGCTGCGGGTGGCGCGCGACGTGGCGGAGCAGTCCGCCCGCGCCAAGAGTGACTTTTTGGCCAATATGAGCCATGAAATCCGCACGCCGATGAACGCCGTGCTGGGCATGACCCATCTGCTGCTGCGCACCGAGCTGACCCCCAAGCAGCGGGATTATCTGGAAAAAACCGAGCAGTCGGCGCAGGCGCTGCTGCGCATCATCGGCGATATTTTGGACTTTTCCAAGATCGAGGCCGGCAAGCTGGAGATGGAAAAAACCGCCTTTTCGCTGCGGGAGGTCTTTGACGGGCTGTCGCGGGTGGTGGATCAGAAGCTGGGCGAGAAGGATTTGCGGCTTTGCACCGAGATTGCCGACGGGCTGCCGCAAACGCTGGTGGGCGATCCGCTGCGGCTGCACCAAATTTTATTAAACCTGGTCAGCAACGCCATCAAGTTCACCCATCGCGGGCAGATCACGGTCAAGGTGCGGCGGACCGAGGGCGAAAAAGAGTCCCTGCGGCTGCTGTTTTCGGTGCGGGACACCGGCATCGGCATGACGCCCGAGCAGGTGGCGGGGCTGTTCACGCCGTTTACCCAGGCCGACAGCTCGACCACCCGCAAATACGGCGGGACAGGGCTCGGGTTGGCCATCTGCAAAAATCTGGTCGGCATCATGGGCGGGGAAATTTGGTGCGAAAGCCAGCCCGGCGTCGGCACGGCGTTTTATTTTACCGCGGTGTTTGAGGGCGGAGCGGCTGCGTCCCAACGCGCCCCGGCGGCTTCGCCGGAACCCTGCCCCCCGTCGCGACAGGCCGAGCAGCGGCCCGTCCGCATCCTGCTGGCCGAGGACAATGAGATCAACCAGATGATCGCGGTGGAGCTTTTGAAAATGGAGGGCTATCCGGTGGATGTGGCCGACAACGGCCGTAAAGCACTGGAAATGCTGAGAAATACGAAGTACGACCTCGTGCTGATGGACATCCAGATGCCCGAGATGGACGGCCTGACCGCCGCCGCCGAGATCCGCAAAAACCCGGCCTGGGGCGACCTGCCCATCATCGCCATGACGGCGCACGCCATGTCGGGCGACCGCGAAAAAAGTCTGGCCGCCGGCATGAACGACCATGTGACCAAGCCCATTGAGGCGGCGCTTTTGTACGACGTCATCCGCAAATGGACAAACAAATAGGAGGGACTTTCATGGACAACGCGCTCAAAGCCCAGTACGACGCCCATATTTTGCCCACCTACGCGCGCTACGCCGTGGATTTTGTCCGCGGCGAGGGCAGCCGGCTGTATGACGCGCAGGGTCGGGAATACATCGATTTCGGCAGCGGCATCGGCGTGTGCTCTCTGGGGCACGCCCATCCGGCGTGGACGGGAGCCGTTGCGGCGCAAGCAGGGACACTGGGGCATGTCTCCAACCTGTATTACAGCCGCCCCGCCGGGGCGCTGGCGGAAAAATTATGCAAACTCTCCGGCATGGCCGGGGCGTTTTTCGCCAATTCGGGCGCCGAGGCCAACGAGGGCGCCATCAAGCTGGCGCGCAAATACAGCCGCGACAAATACGGCGAGGGCCGCTCCACCGTCGTGACGCTGCAAAATTCCTTCCACGGACGCACGGTGACCACCCTGTCGGCCACCGGGCAGGAGGTCTTTCACCGGCATTTTCACCCGTTTACCGAGGGCTTCCGCCATGTGCCGGCAAATGATCTGACGGCGCTTACGGCGCAGGGCGGCGACGTCTGCGCCGTGATGGTGGAAGGGATTCAGGGCGAGGGCGGCGTGCTGCCGCTGGAGCCGGCCTACATACGGGCCGTGGAGGCGCTCTGCCGCGAACGGGACTGGCTGCTGATTTTCGACGAGGTGCAGACCGGCATCGGCCGCACGGGGACATGGTTTGTCTATCAGGGGCTCGGCGTTTCGCCCGACGTGGTGACCTTTGCCAAGGGCATTGCCGGCGGCCTGCCGCTGGGCGGATTTCTCACAAATGAGAAATGCCGCGGAGTCCTCGGCGCGGGCGATCACGCCACCACCTTCGGCGGCAACCCGGTTTGCTGCGCGGCGGCGCTGGCTGTGCTGGAAACGCTGGAACCCATTGTGCCGCAAGTAAAAGCCAAGGGAGACGCCCTCCGCGCGCGCATCGAGGCGATGGGCTCGCCCCATGTCGCCGGGACACGCGGTCTGGGGCTGATGATCGGCGTGACGATTCAGGGCGAAACCGCCCCGCGCGTCCTCGCCGAGCGGCTGCTGGAGGCCGGGCTGGTCGTACTGACCGCCGGAAAGGACGCCCTGCGGCTGCTGCCGCCGCTGACGATTTCTCAGGAGGAGATCGAAAAAGGACTTCTCATTTTTGAGAATGTAGTAAAGAGATGAGTCGTCGCGCAAGGAGACCAAGACGCGAGAGGGGCGGCAAGCCCGCGCGCCGACCGAAAGCGGCTTGGACGACTGCCCGCGCGACGTGTGAATCTTGCCTGAATCGGAAGGAATGGTTTTCATGAACAAACATCTGTTGAAGCTGCTGGACTGGTCGCCCGAGGAAATCCTCGACACCCTCAATCTGGCCGATCAGCTCAAATACAGCCAAAAACACGGCATCGCCCACCGGACGCTCGCGGGCAAAACGCTGGCCATGATCTTCCAAAAGGCCTCCACCCGCACGCGGGTATCCTTCGAGGTGGGCATGGCGCAGCTCGGCGGGACGCCGCTGTTTTTGTCGGCCTCCGACCTGCAAATCGGGCGCGGCGAGCCGGTACAGGATACGGCGCGGGTGTTGTCGCGCTATGTGGACGGCATTATGATCCGCACGTTCGCGCAGCAGGAGGTCGAGGACTTGGCGGCCTACGGGACGGTACCGGTCATCAACGGACTGACCGATTCTGCCCATCCCTGCCAGATATTGGCAGACTTGATGACGGTGCGGGAGCATCTGAGCACGCTGGCCGGTCTGCGGCTGTGCTACATCGGCGACGGCAACAACGTCTGCAATTCGCTGATCGTCGGCGCGTTGAAGTGCGGGATGTCGGTCGCGGTGGCGACGCCCGAGGGTCACGAGCCGGACAAAACCGTGCTGGACTTCGCCCGGGGGCAGGACTTCGCGCTGCTGCGCTCGCCCGAGGAGGCGGCGCGGGGCGCCGACGTGCTGGTGACCGACGTCTGGGCCAGCATGGGGCAGGAGGCCGAGGCGCAGGCGCGCCGGCGCGTTTTTGAGGGGTATCAGATCAGTGACGGGCTGCTGTCGCTGGCCTCAAAACGCGCGATGGTGCTGCACTGCCTGCCGGCGCACCGGGGCGAGGAGATTACGGAATCGGTGCTGGAGGCCCACGCCGCCGAGATTTTCGACGAGGCGGAAAACCGGCTGCACGCGCAAAAGGCTGTGCTGGCGCGGCTGCTGGGGTGAGGGAAATAACAAAGGCCGGGAGGAAACCCCTCCCGGCCTTGGCTTGTTTAAACGCTATGCGTTTCTCCGCGCGTACGCCCGTTGGGCGGCGGCGGCGATATCGGCGGCGGTCATGTTGAACCGTCCGCGCAGGTAATCCTCCGAGCCAACCTCGCCGAAGCGGTCGCCCGAGCCGATGCGCTCGACCGGCACGGGGCAGGTGGCGGCGACCGTCTCGCAGACGGCGGAGCCCAGACCGCCGACCGAGTTGTGGTTTTCACAGGTGACCAACGCGCCGGTTTCCCGGGCGCATTGCTCAACCAGCGCGACGTCCAGCGGCTTCCAGACAAACAGGTTGACCACCCGCGCCGAGATGCCGACGTCCGCCAGCAGCAGGCTCGCCTTGAGGGCTTCGGCGACAAGAATGCCCGAGGCGATCAGGGTGACGTCGTGGCCGTCCTTCAGGGTCACGCCGCGCGAGAGCGAGAAGGTCGAGCCCTCATCATAGACCGCCACGGCGTTTTTGCGCTGGAGGCGGATATAGACGGTCTCGGGGATGTCCATAAGCTCTGGCAGAAGGGCGCGCAGCTGCACCGAGTCGGTCGGCTCGACCAGCACGATTTCGGGAATGCCGCGCAGCACGGCCATATCCTCAAAGGGCATATGGGTGCCTCCGTTGAACGCGGCGGTAACGCCGGGGTCGGTGCCGACAATGCGCACCGGCAGCTTGGCGTAAGCGCAGGACATAAAAATCTGGTCGCAGACCCGGCGGGTGGCAAAGGTGCCAAAGCTGTGGGCAAAGGGGATTTTCCCGGCGGCGGCCAGCCCGGCGGCCACGCCGACCATGTTGGATTCGGCGACGCCGCAGTTGACAAACCGGTCGGGGAACTCCTTTTTAAACGGCTTCATGCCGGAGGAGCTCATGAGGTCGGCGTCCAGCGCGATGATGCGGCTGTCCTTGCGGGCCAGCTCCATCAGGGTATTGCAATAGGTCTCGCGCAACATGTTGGCTTCTTTTTCCAGCGTTTGACGAATGATAACCGACATACTCTCTCCCCCTTTCACTGTACGCGGGCGCGGGCGTCGGCCAGCACCCCGCGGGCCAATTCCAGCGCGGCGTTCATCTGCTCGGCGGTAAACTGCACATGATGGTTGAATTCCTGATCCATCACAAACGGGCAGCCGTTGCCCTTCTTGGTGTTGAGGACGATCATGGACGGCCGTCCGGTGTTTTTGAGGGCGTTTTCCACGGCGGCGGACACCGCGCCGATGTCATGTCCGTCCACCTCCTGCGTGTACCAGTCAAAGGCGGCGAATTTGGCGGCGAGGTCGCCCGAGTCCAGCACGTTTTTAACGTACCCGTCGAGCTGCTGGCCGTTTTTATCGCAAAACGCGATGAGATTGTCCAGCTTGTAATGCGGCGCGAACAGTGCGCCCTCCCAGATTTGCCCCTCGTCGCATTCCCCGTCGCCGATGACAAGGAAGGTGCGCGCACCGGCGCCGTCCAGCTTTTGGGCATAGGCCAGCCCGCAGGCGGTGGACATGCCCTGCCCCAGCGAGCCGGTGGTCATGTCGATGCCGGGGGTTTTGAGCCGGTCGCAGTGCGATGGCAGGTTGGTGCCGGGCTTGTTGAGGGTCAGCAGCATCTCCTTGGGGAAGTAGCCGAGCAGCGCCAGCGTGGCGTACAGCGCCGGGCCGGCGTGTCCCTTGGACATGACCAGCCGGTCGCGCTCGGGCCAGCCGGGGTTTTGGGGATCGATGTTCATGACGCCGCCGTACAAAACGGCCAGCGTTTCCACCACGCTCATCGCGCCGCCCACATGGCCGAAGCCGAGCGCCGCGAACTCCTCCAGCGTGGCGACGCGGATCTCTTCGGCAAACAGGCGCAGGTTGTTTTCTTTCATAGTTTCGCTCCCTCTCGTAAGACTTGACAAAACAGACATCACGGGGTAATATGGTGACAGAGGGCCGTACCGTCAGAACGGTTCGCCCGGGTATAACGGTTTATTTACGAAGAAATAACCGCGACCTTGGACGGGGGCGGTTATTTCTTTTTGTCCATATGCCCGGGGAAATTGTACCATATCCCGGCTCAGGGGTCAAGGAAGCAAGGGTTGCGTTTATCCGGACGGAGCGTTCTCGCCCGCGGGGATTGGTTCCGCGAGGGCGGCGGGCGATACAAAGCAGGCTCTGACAAACAGCGCGATGAGGTAGAAGGAGAGGAATTTCAGGATATTGAGGATAAAATAAAACCAGTTCACAACAGCCAAACGTGAATCCTGGTATACATTCATCGCTATAGTCTCTAATAGGCTTATCGATAGGGACGCAAGGACGCATGTCGCAACCAGCAGTACGGCCAGCGACACGCAAAACACAAGAATCAGCCTTCGCCGGGCGCGCTTACGCTCCGCGCATCGGCAAACGCCAGCAACCGCCCCAACACCCCAAGAATCAACACGACGCCCAGCACCTTGAGGACAGCCCACCATCGGGAGTCCTGCGCCAGATTGTCTCGCCATTCCCAGCGGACAAAAAACACCGTATATAGAAGATAGGCAAACGGGATCACGGACAGAAACTGGCGGGCAGCCTCCGGCATCGGACGCAAAAGGACGGGAAGGAAAAACAACACAGCATACGCGGCGCATAAAAGCAGCGCAATCCACCAAGTTTTTCGGAACGCCTCTCTCGTTGTGCTCATGGCTGTCGTCCTCCTCTGCCGGGGAAATTGTACCACATCTCGACCCAATGGTCAAGAAAAGCGCGCTTGCGGTTTGTGTCGGATTGTGATAGGATGGCGGCGAGATGGGAAAGCGGAGGCATGGGGTATGAAACAAATCTTTTCAAGCCGGAATAAACTGGGGCTTGCGCTGGCGCTCTTGGTGCTGCTGTGTTTGGCGGTACTGGGCGGTGTCATCATCGGGGTATCTCTTGATTCGGCCGTACTATGGACGAATATCATAGGGATAATCGGCGTGGACGCCGTCATCATTTGGGGCGTGGTCACCATTGCCTTTCTGCGTCGCGGCTACAACCCCAAGACCGACGCCTACAAGGACGGTCTGCGCACCCGCATGATGTCCACGCCGGCGGAGGAAGGGGCAACCCGCGCCGCCGCCAATCCGCCCGCCCTCCCCAAAAGCATCATGGAAATCATGATCGAAAACATGGCCGAGGTGCGAGAATACTTCCTCATCAGCAAAAGCCAGGCGCGCTCGTCCTTTTGGCTGGCGGCGGGCGCCTGCGTTTTCGGATTTTTCCTGCTCGGCGCGTCGGTTTTCATGGCGCTCTCCGGCGCGGAGGCCGCGCCCGCCATCCTCAGCGCGGTGGGCGGCGCGGTCAGCGAGCTGTTCGCCGGCACGGTCTTGCTGGTACATAACCGGTCGCTGGCGCAGCTCAACCGCTATTACGAAGCGCTGCACAACAACGAGCGTTTTTTGTCGCTGCTCAATTTGACGACCCTGCTCTCGCCGGACAAGCAGGACGACGCCTACCTGTCCATTTTGCAAAACTACCTCAAAATCAGTCTGCTGGCCGAACAGCCGCAGCCGGAGCCGCCGCCGGAGGCCGAAACCGACTAAACCCCGTGCGCCCGCACCGCGCCGGTCAGCTCGGCCACCAGCGCTACGCCGTGGTCTTGGCAGTAATTTTCCAATTCATCCAGCACGCGCAGCGCGGCCAGCGGATCACGAAACAGCGCCGACCCTACGGCCACAGCCGTTGCGCCCGCCAGCATCAGCTCGGCGGCGTCAAATCCGGAGGACACGCCGCCCATGCCCAAAAGGGGCAGCCGCACGGCCTGCGCGACCTGCCAGACGCAGCGCACCGCCACCGGCAGCACCGCCGGGCCGGAGAGCCCGCCGGTGTTCATCGCGAGGATGGGGCGGCGGGTGTGCACGTCGATGCGCATCCCCGGCAGGGTGTTGATGAGCGACAGCCCGTCGGCCCCGGCGGCCTCAACGGCCCGCGCGACGGCGGCGATATCAGTGACCAGGGGCGACAGCTTGACCAAAACCGGGGTGGCCCCGGCCTTTTTTTTGACCGTTTCGGTCACCAGCGCCGCCATGGTGGGGTCGGTGCCAAAGGCCAGCCCGCCGGCCTTGACGTTGGGGCAGGAGATGTTGACCTCCAGCAGATCGACCTGACCGGCCAGCAGGGAGGCCATCTCGGCGTATTCTTCGACCGTGTTTCCGGCCATATTCGCAATAATCTTGGGGGAATACTGCCGCATAAACGGCAGTTCCTCGCGCAAAAACGCCTCCACACCGGGATTTTGCAACCCGACACTGTTGAGCAACCCGGACGGCGTTTCGGCCACGCGCGGCGGCGGATTGCCGATGCGCGGTTTGAGGGTCAACCCCTTGGCGCAGATAGCCCCGAGGCGGTTGAGGTCAAATCGCATGGCGTATTCCCGGCCAAAGCCGAAGGTGCCCGACGCCACGGCGACGGGGTTTGCAAGCTCTACGCCCGCAAGGGATACAGACATTTCAGGTTTCATCACCACACCACCTCCGACGCGTCAAACACCGGCCCCTGACGGCAGACCTGACTGTAGGTTTCGCCGTCGGGGGTTTTTGTCTTACAGGCGCAGACCAGACAGGCGCCGACGCCGCAGGCCATGCGCTCCTCCATCGAGACGGAGCAGGGGACGCCAAACTCCTGCGCCGCAGAGGCTACCGCCCGCAGCATCACCTTGGGGCCGCAGGCCAGCACCCGATGGAAGCCGCCGCTTTTCAGCAGGTCGCGCACGGCGGCGTCCACAAAGCCCTTTTGGCCCAAGCTCCCGTCGTCGGTCATCAGGGTCGTGGGGCAGGGAAACTCGCCGGTCAAAATGGCCAGCGCGGCGCTGCGAAAGCCCAGCACGGCGTGTGCTTTTTCAGCCCGCCGGGCGCACAGCAGCATGGGCGGCACACCCAGCCCCCCGCCTACCAATAAAAGGTTCTCGTTTTTGGGAACAGCAAAGCCGCTGCCCAGCGGGAACAAAATATCCACCGTATCGCCCGGCGCGCGCCGGGACAGCCAGATCGTCCCCGATCCCTTGACCTCGTAGACAAAGCGCAGTTCCTCGCCGGTCTGGTCACACAGGCTGATGGGCCGGCGCAGGAAATGCTCCGCGCCGCAGGCGATTTGAGCGAACTGACCCGGGCGCGCGGCCCGGACGGCCTCCAGGGGCTTCACCCGCAGGTCAAACGCGCCGGGGCGCAGGGCGGAGTTGGACAGCACGGTACACAGCATGACGTTTCTCCTTTTTGAGAAATAGGAAAGACGAAAGTTCTCATTTTTGAGAATGTTACGCTTCGGGCATCAGGGCGTTGAGATCCAGCATTTCGCAGTCGGCCAGCCGCAGGTCGCTCTCCAGACATTTGAGCAGGGCCGACGCGGTGTCCACCGAGGTCAGCACCGGGATGCCGCGCTCGACGGCCAGCCGCCGGATGCGGACGTCGTCCTGCTCCGGGCCGCGCCCGTGGGACGAGGTGCAGACGATATAGTCGATCGTGCCGCCGCGGATGAGATCGACGATGTTGGGGCCCAGCTCGGCCATTTTGCGCACCGCCGAGGCGGCGATCATATTTTTGTTGAGCAAATTGGCGGTACCCGCTGTGGCGTAAAGGGTAAAGCCCAATTCGGCAAAGCGGTCGGCAATGGGCAAAATCTCCTGCTTGTCGGCGTCGCGCACCGTGATGAGCGCCGCGCCGGTCTTGGCAAACGACATCCCCGAGGCGGCGAACGCCTTGAACAGTGCCTCGCGGAAGGTGGTGGCCAGCCCCAGCACCTCGCCGGTGGACTTCATTTCGGGGCCGAGCTGGGTGTCCACATTGTGCAATTTTTGGAAAGAAAACACCGGCGCTTTGACCGCCACAATGTCGCCGTGGGGATGCAGCCCGGTGCCGCAGCCCATGTCGGACAGCTTGCCGCCGAGGATACAGCGGGTGGCCAGATCGACCATCGGAATGCCGGTGACCTTGCTGATATACGGCACGGTGCGCGACGAGCGCGGGTTGACCTCGATGACGTAAATCTGGTCGTTGTAGAGGACAAACTGGATGTTGACCAGCCCGACGACCTTGAGTGAGGTGGCCAGCCGCCGGGTGTATTCCTCGACCATGCGGATGTGGCGCGGCTCCAGCGTCAGCGGCGGATAGACCGAAATCGAGTCGCCCGAGTGCACCCCGGCGCGCTCGAGATGCTCCATGATGCCCGGGATGAGGATTTCCTCCCCGTCGCAGATGGCGTCCACCTCCAGCTCGCGTCCGCAGAGGTATTTGTCCACAAGGATGGGGTGCTCCTGCACATTTCGTGTGATAATGGACATATAATTTTCAATATCGGCGTCGGAGTAGGCGATTTCCATGCCCTGACCGCCCAGCACGTACGACGGGCGCACCAGCACGGGATAACCCAGCTTTTGCCCGGCGGCGACGGCCTCGCGGGCGGTGAACACCATCGCGCCTTCGGGGCGCGGAATATGGCATTCCTCCAAAATGGCGTCGAATTTTTCGCGGTCCTCGGCGGCGTCCACGCTCCACGCCGGCGTGCCCAAAATGGAGTAGCCCGCGCCGCTGATGGCCTTTGTGAGCTTGATGGCCGTCTGACCTCCGAACTGCACCACACCGCCTTCCGGCTTTTCACGCGCCAGGATCGCCAGCGTGTCCTCCGGGGTCAGCGGCTCGAAATAGAGCCGGTCGGAGGTGTCAAAATCGGTGGAAACCGTCTCGGGGTTGTTGTTGATGATGACGGCCTCGTACTCCGCCTTTTGCAGCGCCCAGACGCAGTGAACGGTGCAATAGTCAAATTCGATACCCTGCCCGATGCGGATGGGGCCCGCGCCGATGACCACGACGCGCGGCCGGGGCGACGGCATCGCCTCGTTTTCCTCGTCAAAGGTGGAGTAATAATAGGGCGAAACGGCCTCATAGGCGGCGGCGCAGGTGTCCACCTTCTTGTAAACCGGGTCGCGCGGCGACACGATCTGTGTGCCCGCCAGCCGCGAGATCACGACGTCGGGGAAGCTCATTTTTTTGGCCTCGAGCAGCAGCGCCTCCGACGGCTTGCCCGCCGCGAGACGATGCTCCATCTCGACAATCCGGGCGATGCCGCGCAAAAACCACTTGTCAATTTTCGTGACAGCGTGCAGCTCGTCCACGCCGCACAGCTTGCGGCGCAAGGCTTCCGCCAAAACAAACAGACGCTCGTCATTGATCTGCCCCACCCGGGACAAAATTTCCTCGTCGGGCAGCTTCGAAAGCCGCGGCAGCAGCAGGCTGTCCACGCCCAGCTCGGCCGAGCGGACGGCCTTCATCAGCGCCGCCTCGAAGGTGACGCCGAGGCTCATGACCTCGCCGGTGGCCTTCATCTGGGTGCCCAGCGTGCGGTCGGCGGTGACGAATTTGTCAAACGGGAAGCGCGGATATTTGACCACCAGATAGTCAATCGCCGGCTCAAAGGAGGCCATTGTGGAGCCGGTGACGGTGTTCGGAATCTCGTGCAGCGCATAGCCTACGGCAATTTTGGACGCCACGCGGGCAATGGGGAAGCCGGTGGCCTTGGAGGCCAGCGCCGAGCTGCGCGACAGACGGGGATTGACCTCGATGACGGCATACTCCATGCTCTCGGGATGCAGGGCGAACTGCACATTGCAGCCGCCGCAGATATCCAATTCATGGATAATTTTGAGCGCGGCGTCGTGCAGCATGGACAGCTCGGGCTCGGATAGGGTCATGGCGGGGGCAATGACCATGCTGTCGCCGGTGTGGACGCCGACCGGGTCGATGTTTTCCATCGAACAGATGGTGATGGCGGTGCCGAGATGGTCGCGCATGACCTCGAACTCGATTTCCTTCCAGCCGGCGATGTTTTTCTCAATCAGCGCCTGCCCCACGCGGGAGGCGGCCAGACCGCCCTCGGCGATGAGGGCCAGCTCGCGGGGACTGGCGGCCATGCCGCCGCCGGTGCCGCCGAGGGTGTAGGCCGGGCGGACGATGACGGGATAGCCGATGGTTTCGGCGAAATCCAGCGCCTCCTGCACCGACTCGACCACCAGCGAAGGGCAGAGCGGCTGCCCGATGCGCTCCATGGTGTCCTTGAAGGCCTGCCTATCCTCGGCGTTTTTGATGGATTCGGGCTTGCAGCCCCGCAGCTCGACGCCCTCGTGCGCCAAAAAGCCTTCCTCGTGCAGCTCCATGGCCAGATTCAGGCCGGTCTGACCGCCCAGCGTGGGCAGCAGCGAGTCAGGTTTTTCCTTGCGGATGACGGCGCGCAGGGTGTCCAGACACAGCGGCTCGATATAAATATGGTCGGCCATGGCCTGATCGGTCATGATGGTGGCCGGGTTGGAGTTGACCAGCACCACCGTAATGCCCTCCTCGCGCAGGGCGCGGCAGGCCTGTGTGCCGGCGTAGTCAAACTCGGCGGCCTGCCCGATGACGATGGGGCCGGAGCCGATCACCAGTACTTTTTTGAGTTCCTCACGGCGCGGCATGGGACTTCACCTCCGCGATACAGTCTAAAAATTCGGCGGCCAACGCGCCGCCGTCGGCGTCTCTTGTAAAATTGGGGAGATATTGAATGCCGAAGGCCGGTTTTCCGTTGGCGCGCAAGCCCTCAACAGTGTTGTCGTCGACATTGACATGGGTGATTTGCACCCGCGCGGGATCCAGTCCCTGCGCCGCGACGGCCGCCCCGTGGTTTTGGCGGGTGATGGCGCAGCGTCCGGTCAGCAAGTCGCGCACCGGGCAGGACAGCCCCCGATGCCCGAGATTCAACGGAGCGAGCCTCGCGCCCAGCGCCAGCGCCAGCCACTGGAAGCCCAGCCCGATTCCCAAAATTGGGAATCCGCTGTCCACCAAGGCGCGCAAGGGTTCCATCGGAAGGCGCTCGGCCTGTCCGGGCCCGTCGGGCAGGATCAGACCGTCGTAGCGTTCATTTCTCAAAAATGAGAATACATCCCCCGGCGGCAGCAAAACGGCTTCCGCCCCCATGGCGGCCAGCAGGCGGGACAGCCCGCGCGACGAGCCGAAATCGCACACGGCCACCCGGAAGGACGGCGGCACCTCGGCCGCAACCCGCTCGGGCGCCGTCACCGCGGCGGGATAGACCGCCTCGGGGACATACGACGCGATGGTGCGCGACAGCGCGTCCCAGCCGGTAAACTGCGTGGCGACGATGGCGGCGTTTTGCGGGCCGTGGTCGCGCAGATGCCGGGCGACGGCGCGGGTATCGATGCCGGCAATCGCGGTGACGAGATGGCGCTTGAGGAAGAAATCCAGCGTTTCGGCGCTGCGCCAGTTGGACGGCTGATCGTCCATCGCGCGGACGATAACGCCTCTGACCCAAGGCTTTCCGGTCTCGCAGTGTTCGGTGTTGACCCCGTAGCTTCCCGCGATGGGAAAGGTGAGGGTCACGAGCTGGCCGGCGCTGGCCGGGTCGGTGAGCAGCCGCATGGTGCCGCCGTGGGCGGCGTGGACGGTGAGCTGCCCCACTGCGACGCCGGGTGCGCCCTTGGCCTCGCCCTCCCAGCGGGTGCCGTCCTGTAAAACGAGTGTTGCTTTCGGCATAATTCCCAATCCCATCTATTATCTTTTGTACTATTTACCCAAGGCTTCCCGCAGCTTCGCCCGCATGTCGAGCGCTTCGGCGCGGGCGGCGTCGGCGAAAGAACCGCCGTTTTTCTGCCAGGCGCACAAAATCGCCCGGGAGGAGTTGACAATCGCGCCGCGCCCCTGCGCGTCAAACGCGGCGGCGGCGTCGGACGCGCCCGCGCCCTGTGCGCCGTAGCCCGGCACGAGGAAAAACACGCCCGGGAGCTTGTCCCGCAAGGCTTTGGCCTGTTCGGGGTGCGTCGCGCCGGCCACGAGTCCGACCGAGGAGTAGCCGCATGGAGCCATGAGCCCCTCGCCCCAGCCCTTGATGAGCGCCCCGACCCGCTCGTACAGCGGCGCGCCGCCTACGTCCAGCTCCTGGAGCTCCCTAGACGACGGATTCGAGGTGCGCCCCAGCACGAAAATCATGCGGTTGTAGGCTTTGCAGTCCTCCAAAAAAGGATTGATGCAGTCCGAGCCGAGGTAGGGGTTGACGGTCAGTGCGTCGGCGTCCATCGGGGCGATGTCGGTGCCGCCCACCCGGATTTTTCCCAAAAAAGCGGCGCTGTAGTCCTGCGCAGTGGAACCGATGTCGCCGCGCTTGGCGTCGGCGATGACGTAAAACCCGGCCTCGCGCGCCAGCCGGATGGTGTCGCGCATCAGCGCAAATCCTTCCGGCCCAAAGGCTTCATAACAGGCCGATTGGAGCTTGACCGCCGGAACGACCCCGGCCAGCGCCTCCAAAATTCCCTTGTTAAACACCCACACGGCCTCGGCGGCGGCCTTCAGCGTCTCGCCGTGAGCGGCAATCGCGCGGGTCAGCAGCTCCTCCGGCAGCATGGACAGGCGCGGGTCGAGCCCCGCCACGGTCGGGTTGCCGGTTTGCTCGATTTTGTCCATCAACAGGGTCACAGACATGGGAAAACCTCCTTTTCGATGCCGCCGACCAGCACGCGTTTTGCGCGGCCGCGCAGCATCATGCCCTCAAACGGCGTGTTGCGTGATTTCGAGGCAAAGTCTTCGGCGCGAACGATCCACGGCTCGTCCGGGTCGAAGAGCAGCACATCGGCGGGCGCGCCCGGCGTCAGCCGCCCCAGCGGCACCCCGAGGATGTCGGCCGGCGCGGCGGTGAGCTTTTTCAGCAGCTCCGGCAGGAGCAAACGCCCCGTATGATAGAGCGCCGTAAGGCTGGCGGCCAGCAGGGTTTCCAGCCCGACGATGCCGTTGGGCGGGTGCGCCGACTGTTTTTCCGCCTGCGTATGCGGCGCGTGATCGGTCGTGATACAGGAGATCGTCCCATCGCGCAGACCGTCGAGGATGGCCTGCCGGTCGTCCTCCGCCGCCAGCGGCGGATTCATCTGCGCGTTGGGGCCGAAGGTTTTCAGCGCTTCCTCGGTCAGCAGGAAATAATGCGGGCAGGTCTCCGCCGTGACCTTGACACCGCGCGCGCGGGCACTCCGCACGGCCTCCACCGTCTCGCGGCGGCTGATGTGGCAGAGATGCACCGGGCAGCCGGTCTCCTCGGACAGCCGGATGTCCCGCCGGGCGTTTTCGGTTTCGGGCTCGCAGTGAGACAGCACCGGAAGCCCCAACTCGTACGCCCGCAACAGTGCGCGGCGCATCAGGGCGTCATCCTCCACCGGGCGGCCGTCGTCGGACAGCGCCGCCGCGCCGGCTTTTTGCAGCAGGGCGAAATCGGTGAGGGCATGTCCCCCCTGCCCGACCGAGATGGCGGCGGCGGGCAGTACCCGCGCTCCGTCGGCCCGCCGGGCGCGTTCGCGCACAAAGGCCAGCACCTCCGGGCAGTCGCACACCGGGCTGGTGTTGGGCATGGCCACCACCGTCGTGACGCCGCCGCGCAGGGCGGCGCGGGTGCCGGTGGCAATGGTCTCCTTGTGTTCGCCGCCCGGCTCGCGCAGATGCACATGCAGGTCAAAGAGCCCCGGGCAGACGACAAGCCCCTGCGCGTCCATGGTTTGGTCGCACGCGAGCCCGTCCCCGCCCACGGCGGCGATGACGCCGTCGCGGAGATACAGGTCGGCGATTTGGTCAAAACCGGAGGCCGGGTCGATGACCCGCCCGCCGGCGATTCGGATGGTCATGGGGTTACCTCCGTTGTGGTTGTGGGGCTTACCGCAAAGGGTTAATCGTCAGCCCCGTAATCAGCTTCGGGTAAAAGTACGTGGATTTCTGCGGCATCCGTTCGCCGTGCGCCGAGACCGCCGCGATATCGGCGATGCGGGTCGGCGGCAGCAGAAAGGCGGCCTGCGAAAGCCCTTGCCGCACAGAGTCCAGCGCCTCGTCCAGACTGCGGGTGTACGTGAGATTTTTTTGGGCGGCCAAGTTTTCGCGGTCGATGCCGAAGTAGGGCTCCAGCAGCAGCGAATGCAGCAGGGAGACCTCCAGCCCGCGGTACGCCTCGCTTTTGTCAGGCAGGGCGCGGCGCAGGGCGCCGGCGGGGTCGCGCGGGGCAATGGTCCAGAACCCGTCGCCGCCGGCGTACAGCCCGACGGTGTGCGGCGTTTCGAGCAGGGTTTCCTCGATGTAGGACAGCCCCGCGTGGCGCTTGACGTGGAAATCGGCCAGCAGCTTGCCGGTGAACATCGCGGCGTCAAAATCCGGGAAGCCCTTGACCAGCCGGTGGGTGGGCCAGACGACCAGCCCGGGGTGGTGGAAGGACACCAGCATCATCATGATATACGAGCAGGGGTCGTCGTACGGCAGCCGGGGATTTTCGGCGCGGCGGGCGCGCTCGAAATCCAACGCCGTTTCATAGCGGTGATGTCCGTCGGCGATGATGATCTGCTTGTCGGAAAAGGCCTCGGACAGCGCCTTGGTGAGCGTCGGGTCGGTGACCGGCGTCAGGCTGTGGCGGGTGTCGTCGGGCATGGTAAAATCGGCCGCCGGGGTGGACGCCCCCCGGGTGAGCAGACGCTCGACCCGTCCGTCGTCGTCGCGGTAGAGGCCATAGACCGGGCTGATGTTGCAAAAAGTGGCTTCCATCAGAGAAAACCGGTCGGATTTGTCCTTGGAAAGTGTTTCCTCATGGGGCAGGACGACATTCTCGGAAAACGCCGCCAGCTTGACCCGCGCCAAAAAGCCCGACAGGGTGCGCTGGGTGCCGCGGTCGTCAAAGCGGATGGAGTAGCGGTAAAAGGCCGGGGCCTCGTCCTGCTTCAAAATCCCGCCGTCGCGCCAGGATTTCAGGGTTTCGCCGGCGCGGCGGTAGCAGTCCTCCCCGAGGGGGCGCTCCAGCCGGATGACATTGTAGGGGCTTTCGGCCTCCATTTCGGCCTGACGGGCCGGCGGGATGATGTCATACGGCGGGCAGCAGAGCGACTCGGGTGAGCCCGCCTTGGCGGTGTCGTACCGCAGCGCGCGGAACGGGACGATGGTGGCCATAAAAATTCCTCCCCAACGAAATTGGACATATGCGTAAAAAGCGGGCCGGAGAAACACTCCGGCCCGGCTACTCACGATTTCAAATAATGCCGCACGAGCTCTTGCAAAAGCTCATCCCGGTCGATTTTACGAATGAGGCTGCGGGCGTTTAAATAATTGGTAATATAGGTGGGATCCTCGGACAAAAGGTAGCCCACGATTTGATTGATGGGGTCATACCCCTTCTCGCGGAGCGCGTCGAAGACGGCGGTCAGAATGAGCTTCATTTCCTTGTTGTGCTCTTCCTCCAAGGAAAATTTCCGGGTATGATGATCCAACGCGCGTCGCCCCCTTTGCTCCCGTGTCCGTAGTTCCTAGATATTCTATACCAGTTTGCCGCCGGTGTAAAGAGCAATTTTTGAAGTTTTTTGAAAATGAGGGTACTCAGCGAGACTGCCCCATGGCCTCCTCAATCGAGCGGGGCGGCAGCTTGCCGGACAGCGGCTGCTTGGCTGCCTCCGCCGCCGTCTCATAGGCGAAATCGAGCTGGGTGTCGTACCAGACCTGCCGGGACTTGAGCTTGTCCGTCTCGCTCTCCAGCGCTCTCAGGTTCTCGGTCGAGACATAGGAGGTCTCGGGGAGCTTCAGATCGCGCTGGAAGGCGTTGACGCACCAACGGGTATAGGGAGTAAAGCTCTCGTCCGCCGTGCCGTTAAAATACCCCAGCAGGCTCAGCCGCTGCTCCAGCCCCAGCACCCGTCCGCCGCGTGCCGTGGGCAGCAGCGCCGACGATACCGCCATGGGCGAAATCTCCGGCATGGGATAGGCCCGCTGCTCCAGCGCCACCTTGTGCTTGGGGACAATGCCCTTGCCGTGGTAGGAGGTCAGGTCGGGCAGCAGCGCCTCGCTGTATGTAAGGACGGTCAGGGTGTCCTCGGTCAGTCCGAAGACGGCCTGTCCCTGCCCCTTGCCGTAGGTCGTGACGCCCACCAGCTCGGCGTAGCCCAGCATTTGCAGCGAGCCGGCCATCATTTCGGCGGCGCTGGCCGAGTATTGATCCACCAAAATCAGCAGCTTGTTGGGCTTCCAAAAGCCCGCGCCGGTCGAGGTGAAAAACTCATAATCCATGGAGTCCCGCCCCTTAAGGGTAAACAG
This sequence comes from Oscillospiraceae bacterium, assembly GCA_031550755.1. Classification (GTDB taxonomy): domain Bacteria; phylum Bacillota; class Clostridia; order Oscillospirales; family UBA929; genus JAVBOJ01. The sequence continues at coordinate 6,191 of JAVBOJ010000058.1, read as the reverse complement.
CGCACGCCCGGCGTCGGGGACAATATAGTTTTCGATGTTGTACATGACGTCCACATCGCCGCCGGGATTGCCGCGCAGGTCAATAATGACCGAGCGGATGCCGTCGTAGGGCATATTTTCCCAAATGCTGGCGAAGTCAAAATAATCCTGCGCCGAGCCGAAGCGGGCAATGGAAATATAGCCGACGTTGCCGGACAGCGTCCGGGAGGAGATATTCGAGCCCTGCAGCACGGTGCGCTTGATTTTCAGTTCGACCTCCTTGCCGTCGCGCAGCACGGTGACGGCGACCTTACTTCCGACCTCGCCCTGCAAAAAGCCGCGCAGCTCCTGCCAGGGGAAGAAGGTGACGTCGGCGCCCTCGACGCGGATAATCCGGTCGCCTTGTTTCATGCCGGCCTTTTCGGCCTCGCCGCCGGCGACGACCGACTCGACAAAAATCCCTTCGGTCCGGGCGGCGTCCACCGTGATGCCGATGCCGACAAAGGGCGCACCGGCGGGATAGTCCTGCTGGTATTGCTCCAGCGTCAGATAGCGGGAGTATTTGTCCAGAGGCTTGTACAGCTCGGCGACGATTTTGTCAAACAGCGCCGGGTCGCGGGTGATGAGCTCGGCCAGCGCGTCCTGCAGCGGATGCTCGCTGCCCGAGAGCGAATAGGTGGAGATCAGGTAGTCGAGGTATACGAGCACCTCGGCTTTTTCGGTCGCCTCCTCGGAGGCGGCCAGCGCACCCGGCGCGAGCAAACACGACAGACACAGCACCAGCGCGAGCAGTCTATTTTTCATATGCTTCTCCTTTTTGTATGGGGCAATCCCCCGGCGCAGCCGACTGGGGATTGCCCCCCCGGGCGAGCTACATCTTCTCGGGCGCGGACACGCCCAACAGCCCCAGCCCATTCCTCAGCATCGTCCGGGCGCTCGCGCACAGCGCCAGCCGCGCCAGCAGCAGCGGTTTGTCCGAGCCCTTGACGCGGCACTCGTTGTAAAACCGGTGATAGGCCGCGGCGGTTTTGATCAAATGGCGGTTGATGCGAAACGGCTCCAGCTCCTGAGCGGCCAGCGCGATTTCCTCCGGGAAGGCCGCCAGCGCGGCCAAAAGCTCCCGCTCCTGCGGCGTACTCAAAAGCGAGACGTCCGCCGCGCCGCCCTCCGGCGGGGCAAAGCCCTCCGCGGCCAGCTCGCGCAAAAGCGAGCACAGCCGCGCGTGGGCGTACTGCACATAGTACACCGGGTTGTCGGAATCCTGCCGCACGGCCAGCCCCATGTCGAATTCCAGGTGCGAGCCGGTCTGGCGATTGTTGAAGAAAAACCGCGCGGCGTCCACCGGGATTTCATCCAGCAGGTCGGACAGGGTGATCGCCCGCCCGGTGCGCTTGGACATGCGCACGACCTCGCCGTCGCGGGTGAGATGCACCAGCTGCATCAGCACAAAGCGCAGCCGCGCCGGATCGACTCCGATGGCCTCCATCGCGGCGGCAAACCGCAGGGTGTGTCCGTGGTGGTCGGCGCCCAGCACATCGATGGCGGTGTCGAAGGCGCGCTCGACGAATTTATTGCGGTGATAGGCGATGTCTACGGCGAAATAAGTGAAAAATCCGTTGGATTTTTGCATGACCTCGTCCTTGTCGCAGCCGAACTTGGTGGCCTCAAACCACAGAGCCCCATCCTTTTCATAGGTGTGGCCCCGTTCGGTCAGCAGGTCGATGGTCTCCTTGACATACCCGGAATTGTGCAGCTCGGTTTCGTGGAAAAACCGGTCGTACACAATGCCGTAGCGCGCCAGATCGTCCTTCATGCGCCGCACGTTTTGCGGCAGGGCGAAGGCGGCCATGGCCTCGCGGCGGACATCGTCCGGCTTGTCCAAAAAGCTGTCGCCGTGTTGTTCGGCAAAGGCGGCGGCGAACTCGCGGATGTATTCCCCGTGATAACCGTCCTCGGGAAAGACGTAGGCGTCCTCTCCGCGCAGCAGCTGAATGTACCGCGCGTCAATGGAGCGGCCGAACATGTCCACCTGATGGCCGGCGTCGTTGAGGTAAAATTCGCGGGAAACCTTGTAGCCGCAGGCGGAGAGCACCGACGCCAGCGTATCGCCCAGCACGCCGCCGCGGGCATTGCCCAGCGTCATCGGGCCGGTGGGATTGGCCGAGACAAACTCCACCATAACAGGCTTGCCGTGGCCGAGATCGTTGCGCCCGTAAGCCTCGCCTTCACGGGAGATGTCCGCGAGCAGCGCGGCGAAAAAGGACGTCCCCAGCCGGCCGTTTAAAAAGCCCGCGCCGGCCACCGCGCAGGTGGCGAAAAAGCTGCCGGTGAGCTCGACGCGGTCGCGCACCGCCTCGGCGATCATGCGCGGCGGCTTGCCGAGGGTTTTGGCGGCGGCGAGGGCAAAGCTGGACGCCCAGTCCCCGTGGGACGGATCCCGAGGCGGCTCGGGATCGACGGCGGCCGCGCCGGAGGGCAAAACGCCGTCGGCGACGGCTTGTTCATAGGCGCGCAGGAGCAGCTCTTTCCATTGCTCCCGCGCGGCGGAAATCAGGTTGGACATACAAAAACCTCCATGGGAAGAATGGGAAAAGTATATCACATTCCCGTCAAAGTGGCAACCCGGAGCCGGGAATCATAGTATAGGACAGTAATCAAACAGGAGGTGACAAAACATGTGTCTTAGCGGACTCTTCGGCGGTGGTGACAACAACTGCCTGTGGATTATTCTGATCGCGGTGGTCATCCTGTGCTGCTGTAATTAAGGAAGCGCAAGCCGGGCGCGCAGGGAGGCTAAGGCGCGGCAAGGCTGGGAAAACCAAGGCGTGCCGCGGCGCGACTGTTTTCACGGACTGAGAGCGGCTTAGACGACCGGCCGTGCGCCCGAGCGAGCGTGACAAGGAAGCGCAAGCCGGGCGCGCCCGTCGTTTCCGATCCCGCATTGTTTTTTGGACGGGGGCGTTCCTTTCTTTGGCCGGGGGACATATCCCCGCCCGACCCGGCGAGGCGCGGAGCGCTGCAGACCGGGGCGGGTGAATGCCTCCCGAACGAAGTACCGGGGGTTCAGGGGGCGGATAGAGCCCCCTTGCGTGCTTTCTTTGGTGACTTTCTTTCGCACGACCAAAGAAAGTTACGCCCCCGTCTCCAAAATGGGCGGAGTCACGCCCCCCGTCCCAGCAAAGCACATATTTTCACACAAGGAGGACTGTTTCTTGAAACAGTCCTCCTTTCACAACCCATCCTCATACCGCCGCGTCTCGCGGAAGACCAGCCCCGACAGGCAAAACAGCGCGATCAGATTGGGCAGCGCCATCAGCCCGTTTAAGATGTCGGACAACCCCCACACCACGCCGAGTCGCGCATTCGCGCCGAGAAAAATCGCGGCGAGATAAAACAGCCGGTAGATCCGCCGGGCGCGGGCCTGCGCACGCCGGAACAAAAACGCGCAGCAGGTCTCGCCGTAATAACACCAGCCCAGAATGGTGGCGACGGCAAACAGTGAGACAGACAGCCCCACCACGTCGCGCCCCCAAGGGCCGAGGACGTTTTCAAACGCCAGCAGGGTCAGCGGCGCATCGGGAGCCGCGCCCGGCGCGAACACCCCCGAGGTCAAAATCACCAGCGCCGTCAGGGTGCAGATGACCAGGGTGTCCAAAAACACCTCCATCGCGCCCCACAGCCCCTGCTCCACCGGGTCGTGCGCGTCGGCGGCGGCATGGGCGATGGCCGCCGAGCCGAGCCCCGCCTCGTTGGAAAATACGCCGCGCGCCACCCCGATGCGCAGCGCCCGCGCCATGGTGTAGCCGGCCAGCCCCCCGGCCATGGCGGGTACGCGGAAGGCCTCCCGAAAAATGAGCGCAAAGGCACGCGGAATCTCCTGCGCCTGTAAGACAAGCACCGCCAGACAGCCGAGGATGTAAAACCCCGCCATAAACGGCACGAGAAACGAGGTTACCCGGGAAATCCCCCGGATACCGCCGAAAATGACCAATCCGGCCAACACCATCAGAACAAGCCCGATGACCGGCCGCGATACGGGGACAAGCTCGGACACCGCGCCGGCCAGGGCGTTGGCCTGGGTCATGTTGCCGATGCCGAAGGAGGCCAGCATTCCAAACAGGGCGAACACTCCGGCCAGCAGCGGTTTTTTGAGCCCGCGCGCGATGACGAACATCGGCCCGCCCATCCAGCCGCCGTCTTTGTCCTTTGTCCGGTACTTTAGCGCCAGAACGACCTCGGCGTATTTGGTCATCATGCCCAGCGCCGCCGACACCCACATCCAGAAAATGGCGCCCGGCCCGCCTAGGATCAGCGCCGCCGACACCCCGACGACATTGCCGGTGCCGACGGTGGAGGCCAGCGCGGTGGACACGGCCTGAAACGGCGTAATCCCGCCGGTATTTCCGTTTTTTTTCTTCCCCAGCGCGCCGAAGGTGACCCTCCAGAACAGCCCGAACCGCCGGAAGGCCAGCGCGCGGGTGCCGAGGGTGAAATAAAGCCCGGCGCCGATGAGCAAAATCAGGAGGACAGGCCCCCATACCACCGCGCCGACAGCGTCGAGGAATTGCTCTACCGCGTCCATGGGAACCACCTCCGCAGATAACAGATAACAGATAGGGCTGTGCGGGGGTCTGCCTCCGCCTTTGCAGGGGACACCGAGGGCGGCGTCCGTATCTGTTATCTGGTATCTGTACGGTGTTATCTGTCAGGCCCGCCCCCGTCCATGTTTAAATTATGAGAGCAAAGCTCATAATAGAAGAACAAGCTCCGGAAAACCCACGCGAAATAAAATCGCCGCGCAGGCGCATTCATTGCGCCGCAGTGGCATCCCTGTTCTCAGATCCTTTGTGACGCCTTGGCGTCGCAAAGGAAATTCTTTCGTGAGGTGAAATGGCTGCATGAAAGCGGTAATCCTGGCCGGCGGCGAGGGAACACGGTTGCGCCCCATGAGTTGTCATCGCCCAAAGCCGATGGTCGGACTGCTCGACCGACCTGTGTTGGAGCATATTTTGTTGTATCTGCGCCGGTTCGGCGTGACCGAGGTATGTGTCACGCTGAAGACGATGCCGTACGCCATCAAGGACTATTTTGGCGACGGTGCGCCGTGGGGGCTGTCGATCTCCTATTCGCTGGAGAGCGTGCCGCTGGGCACGGCGGGCGCGGTGCGCGCCTGCGAGGAGTTTTTGAAGGAAGAGGAGGATTTTTTGGTCATCAGCGGCGACGCCGTGCTGGATCTGGACATCGCGCCCTGCCTGAACCTCCACCGCACCAAACGCGCCGACGCCACGCTGGTGCTGCACCGGCAGACCAGTCTGCTGGAATACGGGCTGGTCATGACCGACGATGACGGCCGGGTGTCCCGCTTTATCGAAAAACCGTCGTGGGGACAGGTGTTTTGCGACACGGTCAACACGGGTATTTATATTTTGTCGCGCCGGGCTTTTGAGAAAATTCCCCAAAACGAATTTTACGATTTCGCGCGTGATTTGTTCCCCAAGCTGCAAGCCGAGGGTGCGCCGCTGTACGGACAGGCCGCCGAGGGCTACTGGTGCGATATGGGCGACGGGGAGGCCTACCGCCGCTGCTGCTTTGACGCGCTGGACGGGCGGGTATCTCTGTCGGTGCCCGCGCCCGAGCAGTGGCAGCGGGTGTGGACAGGCTCGCCGCTGCCGCCGGATATCAAATTGATTCCGCCCTGCTATATCGGCCAGGGCGTGACGTTCGGGCAGGGCGTCAGTCTCGGCCCCTACGCCGTCGTCGGCGAGGGGAGCCGCATCGGCGACCGCGCCCGGGTGTCCCACAGCATTTTGGATCGTGTCCGGCTGGAGGAGGACGCCGGCGTCACCGGGGCGATTTTGTGCCGCGGCACGGTGGTGCGCCGGGGCGGCTCGGTGCTGGAGGGCGCAATTTTGGGCGACGGCGTGGTGGTCGGGGAATATGCCGTCATCCGCGAGGGCGCACGGGTATGGCCGGAGAAGGAGATCGAAACCGGCGCGCATCTGTCGGGCAGTCTGGTGACCGGGCACCGGCGGATGCACGCCGTCTTTGACGGACAGGGGCGCGTCACGGGCGAGGCCAATGTGGAGCTGACGCCGGAATTTTGCCTGCGGCTGGGCGGCGCGGCGGCCGAGCTGGCGCAGGGCGAGGTGGGGCTGTCCTACCACGGCGGAGACGCGGCGCGTATGGCGGCATTGTCGCTGGAGGCGGGCATT
>JAVBOJ010000139.1:0-6777 GCA_031550755.1 Oscillospiraceae bacterium | reverse complement strand
GCGGCCGGTCGTCCAAGCCCGCTCCGAATCTTTACGGACAGAACGCTCCGCGTTCTTGGTTCCGCAGATTCTGCGCCGCTTGGCCTCCCTGCGCACCCGGCGAGGCGCTTCCTACTTCCGAAACGGCGGCGGCAGGTACTGCTCGGCGTCGCCGGTGCCGGAGAGGTAGAGCATCCGCTCGCGCATCCGGAAAATGCAGTCCTCCTCCGAGGCGAAGCCCAGTACGACGTCCTCGGCCAGACTCGCGCACGACGGCGCGCCGCAGGACGCGCAATCCAGCCCCGGAAGCTCCCGCAGCAACGCCTCGATGCGGGTGTGCTTTTCCATGGCCTGCTCCATATCCACGTCGAGCTGCCAGACCGGCGTGTGCTGCGGCCGTTGGGTCCAGCGGGCCTCGTCGTCCCGGCTCGCGTCCGGCTTGACCCGCGACACCGGCAAAAATTTCATCAGCCGTTTGACCCGCGTTTTGGCGATAAACGGGTTTTCCACCGTCAGGCAGCCGCCGACGCAGCCCTGCGTACAGGCGTTGATCTCGACGAATTCCACCTCGGTGAGCTTGCCGTCCTCGATGTCTTCCAGCACCTGGATGACATTTTCGATGCCGTCCACGGCGACATAGCTCTCGCCGAGCAGGGCGGAGCTCTCGCCGCCCGAGGTGGCCCAGCCGATGCCGATGATGCCGGACGAGGCGCGCGACGGCGGATTTTCCACCTTTTTCATGGCCGGCAGCAGACTGAGATAAATGTCCGCCATGGAAATCGCGCCGTCCATCACGGGCGCGTCCAGCCCCACCGGATTATGTACCGCCGTGGCCTTGGCCGGACAGGGCGTGATAAAAAAGATGCCGATTTTTTCGGGCGGCAGGCCGGTTTTTTGCACCGCCTCCTCCCGCGCGCGCACGGCGGCAATGTCCACCGGGGCCATATGCGGCGCGATGTTGGGAATCAGCCGCGGAAACCGCTGGCAAATCAGCCGTACCGCCGCCGGACAGGCACTGGAGATGACCGGGCGCGGCAGTGCGCCGGGCGCCTTGATGGCGCGGCGGGTAAGGTCGGAGATCATCTCCGCACCGCGCGACACCTCGAACACCTCGTCAAAGCCGATGTCAATCAGCGCTTGCAGCACAATGTTGACGTCGTCCAGCCGGTGAAACTGTCCGTACAGCGACGGTGCCGGCAGGGCGACGGTATAGGCGAAGTCGTTCAGGCGGGACAATCCGTCGCACACGGCGCGCTTGGCGTGGTGCGGACAGACGCGGATGCACTGACCGCAGTCGATACAGCGCTGATCCACAATCGTGGCCTTGCCGCGCCGGACGCGGATGGCCTCAGTGGGGCAGTGCTTGATGCAGGTCGTGCAGCCCTTGCATTTTTCCTTGTCCAATCGAACGCTGTGCAGCATAAAAACACCCCGTTTCTCGGGAAACCTGTTATCGGCCGATCCGCATGACCACACGGGTGCCCTCGCCGACCCGGCTGGTCACCTCGATGGAATCGGAGTACCGTTTCATATTGGGCAGCCCCATGCCGGCACCGAAGCCCAGATCGCGCACCGACTCGGTGGCGGTGGAAAAGCCCTCCCGCATGGCCTGCTCGACATCGGGAATCCCCGGGCCGACATCCTGCAGCGTGAGCAGAATTTCGTCCGGCGATACCTCGGCGTCGATTTCGCCGCCGCGGGCATGGATGACCATGTTGATCTCGCCCTCATACAGGCAAATGGCCGCCCGTTTAATCATATCGGCATCCAGGCCGAGGCGCTTGAGTACCCGTTTGAGCTCGGAGGAGGCCTCTCCCGCGGCGGTGAAGTTGTCCCCATCCACAACAAAATGCAGCTTCAAAGGCTCCATGGCTTACTCCAGACAGGCCAGGCCGGCCGCGTAGAGCTTGCCGCAAGCGCCGTACATCCGGTAATCCGTGGTCAAAACTACCATTTCTTTTTGATTTGCCAGCGCCACGATTTCCTCCGACGGCTGTTTGCCGCGCACAAAAACGATGCACACCATATCCATCATATCGGCGGTGCGCACCACCTGCAAGTTGACAAGGCCGGTCAGCAGCACCGACTGATCCTTGACAAACGCAAGCACATCACTCATCATATCGGCGCCGCAGGCCGAATGCACCTCCCGGTCGAGATGCTCTTCGCCGCAGAGCACCTTGGCGTTTAAAATATCGCGGACTTGACGGATGGCAATCATAGGGGATCCTCCTTTAGATAACGGATAACGGATAACAGATAGGGACGCGGGGCGGCCATCCCTACAATGCCGACACGCCCATATCCCTCACCCGACCCCGGCGAGACCCGGAGGGTCGCAGACCGGGGCGGGTGACGTACATCTGCGTAGGGGCGGCCATTGGCCGTCCGTCGTACCCCCCGTCGTCCCCCAATCCTTGGAATGCGAAGGGACACCGAGGGCGTGTCACGCGTCCGGCCTCGCGCGGGCAGTCATCCAAGCCCGCTCCAAATCTTTACGGACAGAACGCTGCGCGTTCTTGGTCCCGCAGATTCTCCGCCGCTTGGCCTCCTTGCGCGGGGCATACGCGCTTCTTATTTTTTCCCGTTCATCAGCACGAGCTGATCGCGGATTTCCTGGAGCAATTTTTCCTCCTTGGTGGGCTCGGCCGGGGCGGAGGGCGCTTCTTTTTCCTTGCGGCGTAGGGCGTTGATACCCTTGACCAGCAGGAAGATAAACAGCGCGATGAGGAAGAAGTCCACGACGGTGTTGATAAAGCTGCCGATGTTGATGGGCACGGGCTCGCCGGAGCCCCACAGCGGGCCGACGGCTATGTTCCAGCTGGAAAAGTCTACGCCGCCGAACAGCAGTCCGACGATGGGCATGAGGATATCGGCCACGACGGAGGAGACGATTTTGCCGAACGCGCCGCCGATGACCACGCCGACGGCCAGATCGATGACATTGCCGCGCAGTGCGAATTCCTTGAACTCGCCGACCAGTTTGCCCGCCTTCTTTGGTGCTTTGCTCATTGGGATTCTCCTTTATTATTGGGTTCTATCTCCGGAAGGGCTTGCCCTTCAAGCGATGCGGGGGTGCGCTTGTCAAAGGTGGAGGAAAAGAGGAGAAGCAGGAGGAGGTAGAGGGCGCCTGTTGATAAAAACTCGGAAAAAAGCCCCATCACAAAGCGTACAGAATCGGGCGGGCCGCTCAAAAGCGCAAACATCCCCAGAATGCTATCAGAGTTGCGCATGGCGTCAAACTGTCTCATCATGTCCGCCGACAACAGTTCATAGGGGATGGCCACCGCCACGCAGACTAAAAGGATGACCACGCCGGCTTTTTCAAAGCCCGGCTTTCTGCCGGCGGCTTTGCCGTAGCCGTTTTTGAACAACAGCTTTTCGGCCAGCACAAGCTCCGCCAGCCATACCGCCAGAGAGACGAAAATTACCGCAAACGTCCACACAGCAGAGGCTCTTACAACCATGAACAACAGCCACATGGCCGCATTCCGTAAAAACCAGCCCGCCAAAACAAGGGCAAACAACCAGACCGCCTTGTTCCACGTCTTGCGGTTGGAAAATTTCAGTCCGTGCTGCTTGTCGCCGTGGTCGCAGATCATAAAAAACGCGATCAAAAAGGCCGTCTCTACGAATACGGAGAACAGTTCTTTGCTGATTCCGGAGGGGAAAAACCAATGCAAAAACACAGTAGCAGCAAAAAATACGTCTCTTTGAACAGCTTCCGAATGGTCATGACTGTCAACCCCCGTTGTTATACGTCCCTCGTTTCCAGCCTGCTCTTGGCCAGCGACATCATCACGCCGTCCAGAACAACGCCGGAGGCCAGCAGAACGCCGATCAAAATGGCGCTGTACAGCCAGACCTCGCCGTCCAGCGGCGTGTACAACAGCCACGCGGCAATCCCCGCCGGGACAAGCGCCGCCAGAGAGGTCAGCATCCCGATCATGCTGTTGGCGTTTTGTTTCATGGCGGCGGCCTCGGTCATCCAGCTCAGCTTGGGTCGGATGATATCGGGCAGCATGGCGGCGGCGGTCGTCGGCCAAACGGCGCACAGCCCGATCAAAACCGCCGGCAGGATGACGTCCAGTCCAAACCCGAGCGCCCCCATCAGACAGCCGCCCATCACCAGCACGCTGAGCGCCATGATGGACACCGGGCAGAGGAATTTGGCGCGCAGCTGGGTGCGCATGGGCACCGGAATCGCCCGCATGATCCAAAAATTGCGCCCCTCGCGCGAGATGGCGGTGGACGCCGCCGTATTGACAAGGCAGACAAAGGCGAACAGCCCCGCCGAGATCATCAGCGGCAAAAACGGCCCGGCGGCCGCCACGCCCTGCTCCAGAAGATCGGACAAAATGTCCGTGCCGCCGGCGTTCATCAGCGGCATAATCAAAATCAGCACCGGGAACAGCACGATCATGGACACCGAATTGAGCAGATAAACCGGCGTGCGGATGAGAATTTTCCATTCCCGGAAAAACAGCGTTTTGAGCGGCGAGGCGGCCTTGACCTGCCCGGCGCGGTAGCCCTTACCCTCGCGCTTGGGCGTTTCCAGCGACTGGAGCGCCACGCGGTAATACCCCCGCCCGGCCAGCCAGGCCGACAAAAACAGCGCGGCGGCGCAGACCGCCCAGAACAAAAGCAGCTGCGGAATCGCCTCGGCCAGAGGCAGCGCCAGCAGCGCCGCCGCCCACATGGCCGGCGGGAAGGCACCCGTGAGATTTTTCAGCAGATCCCGGTTGAGGTCGAGCAGGGTGGAGGACTCGTTCAGCTCAAAGGCCGACTGGGTCAGCCGCTGGATGCCCATTTGCAAAAACACCATGGCGACAATCAGCAAAAACATGCCGATGACCGTCCACATTTCCCGCCGGCGGGTCAGTCCGGTCAGCCGCGACAGGCCGAACGCCAGCAGACAGGCGATGCACAGCGGAATCAGCGGCAGCAGCGGCACCACCAGCACAAGCCCCAATATCAGCCCCACCGACAGCCCGCCGTACACGGCGTACATGACAATGGCGGGCACGGCCAGCCCCAGCGCGATCAGCAGCTCGGAGAGATAGACCAGCCCGAATTTGGACAAAAACACCGCCCGGGGCGACAGCGGCAGCGCGGCGTACAGTTCGGCGTCGCGCGCCTGAAAGACCAGCGTCAGCATCAGGATGGTGCCGAAGACAAGTGACATCATCATGATGATTAAAAACACCGCGCCCATCATGACGGCGCCGAGTCCCGCCTGAATGGCGGGGCCGACCAGCAGGTACAACAGCAAAATGTACAGGCTCAGGACGCTTACAACGGCCAGCAGGATGAGCGCCCCGAGGCCGATGATTTTGGCCTTGCGTTTTTTGTCGGCCTTGAGCAGCGAAAGCCCCAGCCGCATCCGCAGTTGCAGCCGCAGCAGACGCCAGAACTGACGCGCCTCAGACATCGCGGCTCCCCCCGTCCTTTTCGGTGAGCTGGAAGAAAATTTCCTCCAGGGTTCCGGCCTTGTCGCCCGCGCGCAGCTCCTCCAGCGAGCCGACGGCAATCAGCCGGCCGCCGAAGATAATGCCGATGCGGTCGCACAGCCGCTCGGCCACTTCCAAGACATGGGTGGAGAAAAACACCGTGTGCCCCGCCTTTGCGTGCCCGCGCATTTCCTCCTTCAAGAGCAGCGCCGACTTGGGATCCAGCCCCACCATGGGCTCGTCGAGCAGCCACAGCGGCGGATTGTGCAGCAACGCGCCGGTCAGCATCAGCTTTTGCTTCATGCCGTGGGAATAGGACCGCACAGGGTCTCCGGCGGCCTTTTCGATTTCAAACATCGATAAGTATTTTTCCACCCGCGCCCGCCGCTCGGCCACCGGCACACCGTAGACATCGCCGATAAAATTGAGGTATTCCACGCCGGTCAGCCGCTCGTACGCATCATGGTTGTCCGGCACGTATCCGATGCGGCGCTTGGCTTCGATGGGATTTTTGAGCATATCCGTCCCATCGACGGAGATGCTGCCGGCGGTGGACCGCAAAATCCCGGTAATCATTTTGATGGTGGTGGTTTTGCCGGCTCCGTTGGGGCCGATGAAGCCAAATATTTCTCCGTTTTTGACCTCCAGAGAGAGGTCGTCCACCGCGCGAACCTTCCCTCCCGCGTAGTTTTTTGTCAGGTTTTTCAGGGATATCATCGCCAACACTCCCGTCCTAAATTTCACCGATGACAGTGTATCATATGGGGGTGGGGGATGCAAGAGGAAGACGCGCGCCGTCTTGGCATAGCCTGTGCCGCTTCATGGGGCGGGTTTGGGGCACCGGCGCTTCCGCCCCGCCGTTGACTCCGTTTGTCTTTATTGGTATAATCCTAAGAAAAGGGATCGGGAGGGACGCGCGTGCTTACGCTGGAACAATTTTTAGACTGGCGCCCGCGCGAGCCGGCGTTTGCGCTGTTCGGACATCCGGCGGGGCATTCGCTGTCGGCCCGGGTGCATGAAACCCTGTTTTCCCAAGCCGGCGTCAAGGCCCGGTACGAGGTGGTGGATGTGCCGCCCGACGGGCTGGCGCAGGCGGTGGAATACGCCGGGGCGCATCTGCGCGGCTTCAACTGCACGAGGCCGCACAAGCAGACCATCCTGTCGTTTTTGCAGAGCTATGATCCCGCCGCCGCCGCGCTGGCCGCCGTCAATACCGTCACCTGCGCGCCCGACGGGCCGCACGGTCGCAATACCGACGGCGCGGGGTTTTTGTGGGCGCTGCGCCGCCGGGGCGTCAAGCTGGACGCCACCCGCCGCGTCGCCGTGCTGGGCAGCGGCGCAACCGCTT
>JAVBOJ010000151.1:0-10228 GCA_031550755.1 Oscillospiraceae bacterium | reverse complement strand
ATGGTGTCCGTCGCCGCTGACGACGTATTCACCTTGGGTGCCAAGATGGTGATTCCCGCCAACTGCGCCAAGGGCAGATATGAAGGCTATGTGAAATTCACCGACGCTTACAACCCCAGCAGCAGCCTTGTCGTGCCGTTCGGCTGCGCGGTGGGCGATCCCCCGAAGCCCTTTGACATCAAAGAGCTCTACCTGATCAAGCCCGTCATTACGTCCAACACCAACGCCAACATCCGCCACAGCGCTTACTCCAACACCACGCCGTTCGTGTTCGGTTACACCGGCCAGTTCCCCGGCGGCGCTATGGACGTACTGCTGTGCAACATGGACGATGAGGTTATCGGCTATTACGGCACCTTCAGCGGCATGGAAGAAGAAGACGGCACCGGCTATCTCTACATCAACGCCGTGACCACTTCCTGCTACCCGGTGGACGAGAATGGCAATATCGGGTCTACCAAGGCCACCATCCCCGAGGGCGCGTATCAGTTCGCCATCGGCGACGATTCGTACTACTACATCGGCGGCGGCTTTGTGGTTGACAACCAGCGCCCCGTGCTGACCCTCGAGCCCAACCTGACCGTTGAGTACGACGCCGTCGGCACCCAGACTCTGCACATCAAGGGCAACATCTGGAGCCACGCCGGTGAGGTTCTCGTCGCCAACGGCATCACCAGCAACCAATTTACCGGCAGCCCGCTGCTCGGCCAGGAACTCAACGCGCTGTTCATCGGCACCACCGCCTATCGCTATTGCGACGAAAACGGCGACTTTGATATTCCCCTTGCCAACACCTCGGCCGTCCGCACCGCCGATCTGAGCGCCGCCCTGTATGCGGCGGACTATTTTACCACCACATATTATCTGTTCATGAACATCCTTACCATGTCCACCAACACCGGTAACAACCGCACCAACGGCACGGTCACGGCCCCCTATACCAACGCCCTGACCTACACCACGACGGTCGGCGCGCTGCCCACCCTGCCGGCCACGGTCTCCGTGGTGCCCGCGTCGGGCGCCGCGACCAACGCCGCCGCCGCGTGGGATGCCCTGACCGCCGACCAGTTCGCCGCCGCCTATGAGACGGTTGCCATCACCGGCGCACTGACCATCAGCGGCAATCAGGTGCCCGTGGACGCCTCCGTCGAGGTCCTGCCCGCCGGCACCCAGCTCATGTACTTTGTGGACGCCGGTTCCAACGGTGCGCAGCCGGGCAGCAAGAAGATCAACTCCGCCGCCTATGCCGCCATCAAAGCCGCTGTGCCCGGTCTGAAGAACGCTGTGTCCGATCAGATTTATACCGCCGCCAACGGCTGGGGCTATGTCAATGACGGCGTCAACTGGAGCGTTGCCGAAGGCGTGTACAACAAGAACACCACCACCGGCCTCTATGCCTCCGCAGGCAAATCGGTTGCCTACAACTTCACCCTGCCGGTCGGCGGCTATCTCGCCACCGCGTATGTGGACGGCGAAGGCATGGTCACCAAGAACTTCAACATGACGGCTGAAGGCGTCTACACCCTCGATTTCGCCGAATACGGCAGCGCCGTCGTCCGCTGGGTCGCCATTGAGCTCATCCCGGTGACCAGCGTCACCATCGTGGACGCCGACGACGCCGAAATCACCCGTCAGGTCGTCGACAAAACCAAGACCTATCAGCTCTACACCCAGTTCGCTCCCGATGGCTCCTATGACAGCGTCACATGGGCGTCCAGCGATCCGGCCATCGCTACGGTGGATGCCAACGGTCTCGTGACCGCTGTCGGTTACGGCATCGCCACCATCACCGCGACCACCGCCGGCGGCCTCACCGATACCTGCGAGATTCAGGTGCCTGTCCGCGTGACCGGGATCAAGATGAGCACGGCTACGTACAGCCTCAAGAAGGGCAAGACGCTTGACCTCGCCGCCCGTGTTGTCTTCACCCCGGCCGACGCCACCTTCAAGGATCTTATTTTCGTCAGCATCAATCCCGCGGTCGCCACCGTGGACAGAAACACCGGTTTGGTGACCGGCGTCAAGGCCGGCTCGGCCATGATTACGATCAAGAGCGTTGACGGCGGTTATACCACCTCCTTCACCGTGATGGTCACCAACTGATAAACCGCGTTTTCCTCAAAGGGGTGCCGCTCACGCGGCGCCCCTTTTTATTTTTTGGAAATTATTCTTGACAAAGCCATCTCACGCTGGTACACTATACGAGGAAAAGGAAGCAGGACACACCGTCCTCACCGAAAGCCGACGGCTTTTCGGTTCACATTGTCTCTTTGCGCGCGGAAATCCTTCCGCCGTAAGGTTTCTTTGTTGGCGCGGGTGTTTTGCCCGTGCTTTGTTTTTGTTGGAGGTGTATTGGGTATCAGCCACATGGATCATCAGATCAACGAGGAAATCCGCGATCGTGAGGTGCGTCTCATCGGAGACGACGGCGCCCAGCTCGGCATCATGCCGCTGAAGGACGCTATGGCGCTTGCGCAAAGCAAGGAAATGGATCTGGTCAAGATTGCGCCCGGGGCCACGCCGCCGGTCTGCCGCGTCATGGACTACGGGAAGTTCCGTTTTGAGCAGGCAAAAAAAGAAAAAGAAGCCCGTAAAAATCAGCATGTGGTGGAGCTCAAGGAAATTCGCCTGTCGTCCGGCATTGATGTGCACGACTTCAACTTCAAGCTGCGCAATGCCATCCGTTTTTTGGAGGACAACAACAAGGTGAAGGTTTCTATCCGCTTCCGCGGGCGTGAAATGGCGCACACCTCGATCGGCGAACAGCAGCTTATCAAGTTTGCCGAGGGCTGCGCTGAATTTTCCTCGGTGGAAAGGCCCCCGAAGCTGGAGGGCCGCAGTATGGCTATGTTCTTAACGCCCAAAGCGCCCGCAAAAACCTGAAGACTGGAAGGAGTATCACCATGCCTAAGATTAAAACGCACAGTGGCGCGTCCAAACGCTTTAAAGTGACCAAAAACGGCAAAGTAAAACGGTATCACGCGTTTAAGAGCCATATCCTGAACAAAAAATCCACAAAACGCAAACGCGGTCTGCGCAAGGGTGCCTATGCCGACAAGACCAACGAGGCCAATCTGAAGAAGCTTATCCCCTATATGTAATGCCGCATAAACGGCGCGCCGCTTTTGGGCGCGGCCCGATACAGGAGGAATATCAAAATGGCTCGAATCAAAGGCGCGGTCACCACGCGCAGAAGAAGAAATAAAGTCCTCAAGCTGGCCAAGGGTTATTGGGGCGCGAAATCCAAGCACTTCCGCACGGCCAATCAGGCGGTCATGAAATCCCTGCAATACGCCTACATCAGCCGCCGGCTCAAAAAGCGCGACTTCCGCCGCCTGTGGATCACCCGTATCTCGGCCGGCGTACAGGCGCAGGGGCTCAACTATTCCCGCTTTATGTACGGACTAAAAAAGCTGGGCTATTCCCTCAACCGCAAGGTGTTGGCCGAAATGGCGGTCAATGACAAGGCCGCTTTCGCCACCATCGTGGAAAAAGTGAAGGCCGCGCTGTAAAATAAGAGGTGAGGAAAGGAGCGGATGAAACATCCGCTCCTTTTTTGTGAGGAAATCGTAATGGATACACAGGTGTTTGTGGCGGCCTGCCCCGATTACGCGGCGAGCGACGCGGCGGTCGCCCGGCTGCTGGATGCGTTCGGAGGCGCGAAAGCCATTCTGGGAGAAGCAAAGCGCGTCGCGCTGAAGCCCAATCTCGTGCTGCCGAGCAATCCGGCGGCCTGCGCCACCACCCATCCGGCGGTGGTGGCGGCGGTGGCGCGCGCGTTCGTGGCGGCCGGCGCGGAGGTGCGCATCTGCGAGAGCGGCGGCGGGCCGCATGTACTGGCCAACATGAAAAACAGCTTCCGCGCCTGCGGCATGGATGCTGCCGCAAAGGACTCCGGCGCAACGGTTTGTTTGGATTTGGCCGTGTCCGGGGTGCCCTGCCCGGACGGTCGCGTGTTGCGCGAGACCCAGCTGCTCACCTCCATTTGGGAGGCCGATCTGGTTATTTCGCTCGGCAAGGCCAAGACCCACGGACTCGGCGTTTTGTCCGGCGCGGTCAAGAACATGTTCGGCGCGGTGCCGGGGATGCTCAAGCCGGCCTACCACGGCAAATGGCCCGATCTGCGCGACTTTTTCGCCATGATTGTGGATCTCTGCGAGCTGCTCCGTCCCGGATTTTCCATCATTGACGGCGTGATGGGCATGGAGGGCGACGGCCCGACGGCCGGTGTGCCGAAAAAGCTCGGAATATTGCTGGGCGGACGCAACCCGCACGCGGTTGATCTGGCGCTGGCGCAGACCATGGGGCTGCTGCCGGCGCTGGTGCCAACCCTGCGGGAGGCCATCGAACGCGGGTTGATCCCGGCGTCGCCCGAGGCGCTTTCCCTGCTGGGCGATCCGTTGCCGCGCAGTCATTTCCTGCCGGCAACCACCCACCGGTTGGGCGGGCAGTCTCTGTTTCTGCCCAAGTTTCTGCGGGAATCGCTGCGGCGTCTGGCGGTGCCCTATCCGCGCGTGACCGAAACCTGCGTCGGCTGCGGCGACTGCGTACGCATCTGCCCCAAAAAGACCGTGGAGATGCGCGGCCAAAAGGCGTATGTCCTGCGGAAAAATTGTATACAATGTTATTGCTGTCATGAAATGTGCAAATACAAGGCCATTTCGTTAAAAAAGAAGGATTGAATATGTTGAAAAATGTCTGGGAACGCGCCCGGGGCGGCATGGGAGCGTTCGACGCGCTGCTGCTGCGCCATCCGGTCAACCTCTACTACCTGACCGGGACGCTGTTTGACGGGGCGCTGTTTTTCCCCCGGGAAGGGGAGCCGGGCTTGTTCGCGCGCCGCCCGGCGGGTCTGCCCGGCGCGGTCATGATCAAAAGCTTGAAGCAAATCCCCGCGCTGCTGGCCGCGGAGGGCGTTTCGCTCTCGCTGACGCTGGGGCTGGAAAAAGAGGAAATTTCCGCCGCCGAGTGGGAGAGCCTTGAAACGATCTTTCCCGACGCCCGGCTGGAGGACGCCGGCGGGCTGCTGCGGGCGCTGCGCACGGTCAAAACGCCGGAGGAACAGACAGCGCTGCGCGAATCGGCGCGGCGGCACGATGAGGTTCAGCGCGAGATCCCGTCGCTCTACCGCCCCGGCATGACCGACTGGGAGCTAGCCGCCGCCATCGAGTACCGCGCCCGCCTGCGCGGGCATCTGGGCATTTTCCGCACCCGCGGCCTCGGGATGGAGGGCTATCTGTCCAGCGTGCTGTGCGGGGACAACGCGGGCGTGCCGTCGCCGTACGACTTTTCGCTGGGCGGGCAGGGGGCGCATCCGTCGGCGCCGTTCGGGCCGACCGGCCGAGAAATGCGCCCGGGCGAGACGTTGATGGTGGATTTTTCCGGCAACTTCACCGGCTATATCAGCGACATGACCCGCACTTACGCCATCGGGCGCATCCCGCCCGAGGCCGCCGAGGCGCACGCGGTGTCGCGTGCCATTTTGCGGCGGCTGGAGGCGGACGGAAAGCCCGGCGTACCCTGCCGGGAGCTGTATGAAACCGCCCTGCAAATGGTGTCCGACGCGGGACTGGGCGCGTTTTTCATGGGCCGGAGCCAGCAGGCGCGGTTCGTGGGGCACGGCGTGGGACTTCAGATCAACGAAGCGCCGGTGCTCTCGCGCGGGGACGGGACGCCGCTTGCCGCGGGCATGACCATCGCGCTGGAGCCGAAATTCGTCCTGCCGGGGATCGGCCCGGCCGGCGTGGAAAACACCTACCTTGTGACCGAGGACGGCCTCCGGTCATTGCATGATTGCCCGGAGGAAATTGTTGTGTTATAATGAGCAAAGAATGACATCGAACGGGGAGATGATCGCTTGGTCTATGATCTTGCCGTCATCGGAGGCGGAGCGGCCGGTTGCCGCGCCGCCGATTCGGCGTCCTTACGCGGGCTTTCGGTCATCTTGTTTGAAAAAAAGAAGCTGGGCGGCCCGCTGGCCGACGGTTTTTTCTCGCTGGGTATGCTGCTGGACGAGGTGGCGTTGTCCGAACGCGCCGGGCGGTATCTGGGGCAGACGCCCCGGCCGGTTGACCACGCGCAGGCCGCGTCGCGCGTGCTGTCCCAAATAGTGGCGGCACGCGAGGCCATGACCGCGCGGCTTTCGGGACACGGTGTGACCGTCGTGCATGAGCGGGCGTCCATTTTGGGGCGGCGCAGCCGGCTGTTCCTGCTGCAAAGCGGGGAGCAGACCGAGGTGGCGCGCCGGGTGCTGCTGTGCACCGGCTCCATGCCCGAGCTGCCGGAGTTTCCGGGCGCGGCGGCCGCCGCCGAAACGGGATTCTTTGATCCCTTCGGTGCGCTGCTGACCGAGCGCCTCCCGGCGTCGGTCGTCATTGTGGGCGCTGGCGTGCGCGGGCTACAAATCGCGACCTATCTCAACGCCGTGGGCGTGCGGGTATCGCTCGTGGGTCTGGGCGGCGCCCGCCCCAGTGCGCCCGATGAGGAAATTGTCATGGACTGGACCTCGGCGCTTGTCGCCCGGGGCGTCTCGCTGCACGCCGATGCGCGGATTGTTTCCTGCGGTGCCGGGCGCGTGACCTGCGAGGGCTACAACGGCGTGTTCGCGCTGGAATGCGACCATGTAATTTTGCCGGAGGCCACCCGGCCGGCCCTGCGCGGGCTGGGGCTGGAGCTTCTGGGACAGCCGCTTACGGGCGGCGGACTGACCTGTGCGCCCTCTGGGCGCACCGTGATCCCCGATCTATATCTGGCCGGCGAGGCCGACGGCGTGAGCTTTTCGGCGCTGGGCGCGCGCCGCGCCGCCGAAATTTGCGTCGGCGGGATGTTGGGACGACAGCTTGCCATGCGGCAGGACACCGTGCCGGGCGGCGTGCCGGTCTTCGGCGAACTCGGCTGGGTGGGGCGTCCGTCGGGACGGCTGATGACCCAAATGCCGCCGGCGGCGCAGCTGCGGCTGCCGCTGCCCGAAACCGACGGCTTTTCCGACGGCTGGTGCAAGCTGCTGGGGGACCGCAAAACCGGGCGGCTCTTGGGCGCGCATATGCGCGGGCCGGGCGCGGCGCAGGGGGCGCGGCTGCTCTCCGCCGTGATGGAGGCCGACGAGGAGGCCGAGCAGGCGCGGAGGTTGCTCGATCAGGAGACCGCCATGTGCCAAACCGTGCGCGAAGCGCTGGGGCGGCTGTTTACGGCGGTGAACTATACAGGGGTGGTGTGACCAATGTTTCGAGTCGAAGTCAAGGAGCATTCATTTACGGTGTATCTCGGAGAGAGACCCGTGATTATACATACGCCGGAGGACCCTTTTGTCACGGCGGGCAAGGGCTCCGGCAGCTTTCAGGTGCGCGGCGGCCATTGGAATATCAAGGACAGCGTGTCCGAAAAGGCGGCGCTGACCACCTTTCAGTACGATCAGGGGCGTTCCTGCCTGCGGCTGTCGGGCGGGGAGCTGTCGCTGACGCTGCATCTGGCCGAAACCGACGGCAATCTGGTCATCTCACCCCAACGCTCCACCACCGGCCTCAACCGAATCACCTTTTCCTTTCCCGCCAAGCCGGGGGAGGCTGTCTACGGCGCGGGAGCGCAGTACGGCGGCGTGTCTCTGCGCGGCCGGCGTATTCCGCTGTGGGTGCATGAAAAACGGCTGGGACGCGAAGCCGTGCCCGTGTTGGGCGGCTCAGGGGCGCACGCCACTTATCTGCCGATGCCGACCTTTTTTTCCAAGGATTTCACCTTTGTCCACGTGGATTCGCCGGCCTACGGCTTTTTGGATTTCAAGCACGCCCGCCGTCACCGGCTGGAGCTGTGGGAGCTGCCCGCGTCGGTCACGGTCGGTTATGAGCACACGCCGCGCACGCTGATGCGGCGCATGACCGCCCTGTTGGGTCATGCGCCGGTGCTGCCGCAATGGTGTTTGGACGGCCTGTGGATGGAGATCAGCGGCGGTGTGGAAGCGCTGGTGAGCCGGCTGGAGAAAACCGTCAAGGCCGGCGTGCAGGTATCGGCGCTCTGTTTGAAGGACTGGTCGGGCTTTCGCGAGACACAGCACGGCAAAAAGCCGTTTTTTGACTGGGTGTGGAACCGCGAGCTCTACCCGCGCCTGGATCAGATGATCAAGGAGCTGGCCGCCCGCAATGTGCGGGTGCTGGCCTATATCAACCCGCATCTCTCGATTGAGGGGCGCCTGTTCGCCGAGGCGTCGCTCAAGGGCTTCTTGGTGCGCAAACCGCAGGGCGGCAACTATATCAACGATATGGGCGGGTTTATGGCCGGGCATATCGACCTCTCCAATCCCGACGCCTGCGCGTGGTACAAGGAGATCATCAAGGAGAATATTTTAAAGGTCGGGTTTTCCGGCTATTTTGCCGACATGGGCGAGTATTTGCCGTCGGGCGCGGTGCTGTACAACGGCGAGGATGCCCGGCGGATGCACAACCGCTGGCCGGTTTTGTGGGCCAAACTGAACCGCGAGGCTGTCCGCGAAGCCGGACGCACCGCCGACGCGGTGTTTTTCACCCGCGCCGGCTACGGCGGCATCGCGCTGCAAACCATGCTGACCACCACCGGCGACCACAATACCGGCTGGGGACATACCGACGGGCTGCCGTCAGCGCTGACCGCCGCGCTGACCCTCTCGTGCAGCGGCATGGGTGTTCCGCTCTGCGAGGCGGGCGGCAATGTGTCGCAGTTTTCCCGCCGCACCGAGGAGCTATTGGTGCGCTGGGCGGAGTTCGCGGCGTTTATGCCGATTTTGCGTATGACCGAGCTGGACGGACAGCTTTCCTTTGACGATTCGGAGGAAATGCTCGATCTGATCGCGCGGCTGTCGCGGGTGCACGGCGCGCTGGCGCCCTATCTGCGCGCCTGTATCAAGGAGGCCGCCGGAGAAGGGATGCCGGTGTTGCGGCCGCTGTTTTTGGAGCTGCCCGGGCAGCCGGCGCTGCATTCAATCTTCGACGCCTACATGCTGGGCGGGGAATTGCTGGTCGCGCCCATCCTGCAAAAAGGCAAGACAAAACGCAAGGTCGTTCTGCCGGAAGGCTATTGGGTGCATTTGTGGACAGGGAAGCAGTACGCCGAGGGCGAAACGCTCATCGACGCGCCGCTGGGCAGACCGCCGGTCTTTTACCGCCCGGGCGGTAAATTCGCCGAGCTGTTCGCGGGGATATTAAAGGACTAACATTTCGCCAAAACAGACGGGGTCTGGCCGATGCCGACGGTTTCGCCGGTCAGCATTTTCCAGGTGTTGCAGCCGACAACGCCGTCCTCGGTCAAGCCGCGGCTTTTTTGGTAATTCATGACAGCCCGGCGCTGGTTGGGGCCGAAAATGCCGTCCAGCCCTCCGGTGGGGAAGCCGGCCGCCGCCAGCGCGTCCTGTAAGGTGAACACATAGACGCCGCGGCTGCCTTCGCGCAGCATCGGATAACCGCCGGCCGCGCAGGCCGGGGTGCCGTAACGCCGGTCCACATGCACCCAGCGCGGCGTCATCGACAGAGGCTCCACATAGGTCCATACGCCGCTGCGCTGGGCGATGCCGTGGATTTCCGCCCGTTCGGCGTCGGAGAGACCCTGCCCCAGATCAAACGCCACGCCGGCGTAATGTTGCGACTGTCCTCCATGACCGCCCTCCCAGATCCGCCGGAAGGCAAAGCCTACCGGGATGGGACGTCCATATGTGCCGCGCAGATTGTTCCACGCCTCCATCACGCTCTTGTCCGTCCACAGGGTCTGCGAGCAGGAAGCCGCCTTGAATTCCCGGACGGTCAGCGTGCCGCCTGTCACGTAAGGCATGGACGCCGAAAGCGGCAGAGAATAGGATTCGATGCGGTTGGTTGCTTGATTGTGTATATATACGATCGGCATAGAGATATTCCTTTCCATAGAAAATCACTCCATCCTATGCCCTGACGCCCGCGTTTGACTTTACAAAATTCAAAAAGTACGGTATACTAAATAATCGCCAATCTTGACAGCCTTGAGAAGGGGATAAGCTTTTGAAAAAGATAAGTATACTGCTTGCGGAATTGGCGGTGTTGCTGCAAGGCTGCGCTTTGCCGGAGCCGCCGGCGGAGCAAAAAGAGTTCTTTGATTTGAGATCACAATTTTATTATGTGTTGTCTAAGCTGATGAATGACTCAGGGCTTACAATAGTAGAAGATTGGGGCATGTTTGATGATAACGGGGATATGCCGGAAGACAATTGGGGATTGGATCACAAAAAACTGATTAC
>JAVBOJ010000057.1:0-8525 GCA_031550755.1 Oscillospiraceae bacterium | reverse complement strand
GGATGTGGCGGGGAAATGGCGCTACCGCGCGTACGAGCGCCAGGACGACGCCCTGGAGGGCGCCGATTTTGTGATTATCTCCATTTTGCCCGGCACTTTCGACGAAATGCAAAGCGACGTGCACACCCCCGAAGCCTTTGGCGTTTATCAATCGGTGGGCGACACCACCGGCCCCGGCGGCCTCATCCGCGCCGTGCGCACCCTGCCGGTCTTTTTCGAGTTGGGCAGCGAGATTGAGCGCCTCTGCCCCAACGCTTTCGTCATCAACTACACAAACCCCATGGCCATGTGCATGATGGCGCTCTACCGCGCCTATCCCGGCATCCGCGCCCACGGCTGCTGCCACGAGGTGTTCGGCACCCAGAAGTTTTTGGCCGCCATTCTGGCCGAGCGCGGCCACCCCGACATCCCGCGCGAGGACATCAAGGTCAGCCCCATCGGCATCAATCATTTCACATGGCTGAACTCCGCCCGCTGGGGAAATATGGATCTCTTCCCGGTTTATAGGGAATATGCCGACGCGCACCACGCGACCGGCTTCGGCACCGCCGCCTGCGACCAGACCGATCTGAACGCCAGTTTTTTCTCCAGCAATCAGCGGGTCAAAATGGATCTGTTCCGCCGGTTTGGGCTGATCGCCGCCGCCGGCGACCGGCATCTGGCCGAGTTCTGCCCCGGCAACTGGTATCTGCGCTCTCCCGAGGAGGCGCGCGCCATGGGCTTCAACCTCACCCCGGTGTCGTACCGCAAGCAGCAGCTGGCCGAGCGCTTGGCTCGCGCGGCGCGGCTGCGCTCCGGCGAGGAAAAAATGGAGCTCCAGCAGACCGGCGAGGAGGGCTATCTGCAAATGCGGGCGCTGCTCGGCCTGTCCGAGATGGTGACAAACGTCAACCTGCCCAACGGCGGTCAGGTGCAAAACCTGCCGCTCGGCCTCGTGGTCGAGACCAACGCCACCTTCAACATGGGTGGCGTGCGTCCGGTGATGGCCGGCGAACTGCCGCCCACCATCCACGCGCTGACCGTCAAGGTCGCCGACAACTACATCACCACGGTGGACGCCTGCTACAGAGGCGATCTGGCGGCCATTTTCCCGGCTTTTGTCAACGATCCGCTGATGGCTCCGCTGTCGCTGTCCCAGTCGGAGGCGCTGTTTGCCGAGATGATCAAAAGCACCGCCCACTGCCTGAAGCACTACGATCTTTCGTTTTTGAGGTAGGCCATGAAGACATTTTTAGACGACAATTTCCTGCTGTCCGGCGAGACCGCGCGGAAGCTGTATTTTGACTGGGCCGCCGATCGGCCGATCTTTGATTTCCACTGCCATTTAAACCCGCGCGAGCTGGTGGAAAACCGCACCTTCCAAAACATCACCGAGGCGTGGCTGGGCGGCGACCACTACAAATGGCGCGCCATGCGCAGCGCCGGTATCGACGAGGAGCATATCACAGGCTCCGCCGACCCGCGCGAAAAGTTCACGGCGTACGCCTATGCCGTCTCCCGCGCGCCGGGCAACCCGCTCTACCACTGGAGCCATTTGGAGCTGAGGCGCTATTTCGGCATCGACACGCCGCTGACGCGCGACACCGCCGGAGAAATTTACGACCGCGCCAACGAAAAGCTGGCCTCCGGCGCACTGCGCGTGCGCGATATTTTGAAGGCCTCCCACGTCTGGGGGCTGGTCACCACCGACGACCCGGCCGACACGCTGGCCGATCACCGGGCGCTGCGGGAGGATCCGGCGTTTTCCGTCCGGGCACTGCCCGGTTTCCGGCCGGACAAGGCGCTGCGCGCCGCCGCGCCCGATTACCGGGACTATCTGACCCGCCTGTCGGAAGCGTCCGGCGTGGACATTGACGGCTTTGACGCGCTCTGCCGCGCGCTGGATACGCGCATCGACTTTTTCGATTCGCTGGGCTGCCGCGCCTCCGACCACGCGCTGGACACGGTGTTTTTCTCCCGCCAAGGCGACCCCAAGGCGATTTTTGCCCGGCTGCTGGCCGGCAAAGCCGTCGCGCCGGAGGAGTTGGAGTGCTTCCAGACCGCCCTGCTGCTGCATCTCGGGCGGCGGTATTTTGAAAAGCGCTGGGTGATGGAGCTGCACGTTGGTGCGCTGCGCAACAACAACGCGCGGATGCTCTCCCTGCTCGGCCCGGACACCGGTTTTGACGCGATACACGACGCGCCGGTGTCGGAAAAGCTGTCAAACCTGCTGAGCGCGCTGGACGCCGACGGCGTGCTGCCGCGCACCGTGCTGTTTTGCCTCAACCCGAAGGATTATTACCCGCTGGGCACCCTGATGGGTTGTTTTCAGGGCGGCGGCATCCCCGGCAAAATCCAGCTCGGCACGGCCTGGTGGTTCTGCGACCACCGCGACGGCATGAAGCAGCAGATTTCGGCACTGTCCAACCTCGGCGTGCTCGGCACCTTCATCGGTATGCTGACCGATTCGCGCAGCTTCCTCTCCTATCCCCGGCACGAGCTGTTCCGGCGCATCCTTTGCGACACAATCGGTACATGGATCGACGGCGGCGAGCTCCCCCGCGACCTGCCGTTTTACGGGCAGATGGTCCGGGACATCTCATTTGACAACGCCAAACAATATTTCGGTTTATAATGAAGGAGGAAAAACATATGTCACGCATTGTCTGTTTCGGCGAAATCATGCTGCGTCTGGCCCCGCCGGGGTATCTCCGCTTTGTCCAGACGAGTACCTTTGAGGCGGTCTACGGCGGCGGCGAGGCCAATGTGGCGGTCTCGCTGGCCAATTACGGCATGGACGCCGCGTTCGTCACCAAGGTGCCCGCCCACGAGATTGGGCAGGCCGCCGTCAACGCCCTGCGCCGCTACGGGGTGGATACCTCCGGCATGGTGCGCGGCGGCAAGCGCCTCGGCATTTATTACTGCGAAAAAGGCGCGTCCCAGCGTCCATCCAAGGTCATTTATGACCGCGCCGGCGCGTCCATCGCCGAAGCGACCGCCGCCGATTTTGACTGGAACGCCATTTTCAAGGGCGCCGACTGGTTCCATTTCACCGGCATCACCCCGGCGCTCGGCCAAAACATCGCCGACATTACGCTCGACGCCTGCAAAGCCGCCAAAAGCCTGGGGCTGAAGGTGAGCTGCGACCTCAACTACCGCAAAAACCTCTGGACGACCGAGCAGGCCGGCCAGACCATGGGCAAGCTGATGGAGTACGTGGACGTCTGCATCGCCAACGAGGAGGACGCCGACAAGGTCTTCGGCATCAAGGCCTCCGGCACCGACGTCACCGGCGGCTCCCTCAGCCATGACGGCTACCGCGCCGTGGCGGCGCAACTCAAGGATCGCTTCGGCTTTTCCCATGTGGCCATCACGCTGCGCGGCAGCATTTCGGCGTCCGACAACAACTGGGCGGCCATGCTCTACGACGGCAGCGACTGCTATTTCTCCAAAAATTACGCCGTGCGCATTGTTGACCGCGTCGGCGGCGGCGATTCCTTTGGCGGCGGGCTGATTTACGCCCTGCTGTCGGGCTACGGCCCGCAGGACGCCATTGAGTTCGCGGCGGCGGCCTCCTGCCTCAAGCACTCCATCGAGGGCGACGCCAACCATATCTCGGTGGCCGAGGTCAAGGCCCTGGCCGGCGGCGACGCGTCGGGACGCGTGCAGAGATAAAGTAACGATGCAAAGGGGACGCCGACCGGCGTCCCCTTTTTTGCTCTGATGTCCTTGGCAACAGGTCGTTTAAAACCACTTTTCAAAACAACGACACAATGACCGAATGAAGGATAGACAAATGCGTACACGTGTGATATTCTAAATACAAACAGCTTTATTACAGGGATGTGTGCGATATGGAGCAGCTACAGGAGGTACAGGCGGTCTTGTTTGATCTGGACGGCGTGCTGGTGGACACGGCCAAGTATCATTATTTGGCCTGGAAACGACTGGCGGCCACGCTGGGCGGCGCGTTTTCCGAACAGGACAACGAACGGCTGAAAGGGGTCAGCCGGATGCGTTCGCTGGAGATTTTGCTGGAGGTATGCGGCATGGCGTCCCGCTTTTCGGACGATGAACGGCTCCGGTTGGCCGACCAAAAAAATCAATGGTATGTGGACTATATTTCGGCGCTGATGCCGGAGGAAATGCTGCCGGGCGCGCGCAGCTTTCTCGCGTGGGTGCGGCGGCGCGGCATCAAGACGGCGCTGGCTTCGGCCAGCAAAAACGCCGGGTTGATTTTGCGGCGCATGGAAATCGCCGACTGCTTCGACGCGGTGGTGGACGGCGGCATGGTGCGCAGCACCAAGCCCGACCCGGAGGTCTTTCTCACGGCGGCCCAGCTGACCGGCGCGCCCCCGTCCCGCTGCGTCGTGTTTGAGGACGCGCAGGCAGGTATTGAGGCCGCCCGGTCCGGCGGTATGTATTGCGTCGCCGTCGGCAGCGCCGGCGCACTGTCCGGATATGATGAAATCATCCCGGGGCTATACGCGGCGGGGGAAACCCGTCTGTTTGCCGCTTGCCGGGGCGAGGTGGACGCATGAGTCAAACAACATCGCAAGCCCCCGACGGCTGTGTCCGGCAGGCAAGGTTTGATCCCCGTCGGGAAAAGCACTTTGAGGGCGCGTTTACCCAGGGGTCCGGCTATTTTCATCTGCGCGGCAGTTATGAGGAAGGGCTTATCGGCGCGCCGCAGGACGAGCGCTATATGCGGCTACCCGCCAATGTGACAGTGGAAACGCCCCGGCATCCGCTGTCCAAATGGGGGACCTATCTGCCCGGCGTCACCGGGCTGCATCCGCTGCTGCGGGAGGAGCTCGTCAATCTCCCCTATCCGGCCGCGTTCCGGGTGACGGCAAACGGCGTTTGCCTCGACATGGCCCTGCCCGTCATCGGAGAGTACGAGAGATGGCTGGATTTGCGCGACGGCGTGCTGTACCGCCGGTTTGTATGGACGCTGCCCGACGGGGCGGTGCTGCGCTGCGCCTACAAGCGTTTTGTCTCCCAAACGCGTAAAAACCTTCTGGTGCAGGAGATGCAATATACGCTGACCGGCGGCGTCTGCACCTTGGACATGATCAGCGATATTGACGAGCGGGTGACCACAAACGGATACAACCATTTTACCGAGCTGCGCAAAACCGCCGAGGAAAACCGGATATCGCTGGAGCTGGAGACAGATACCGGCGACAGGGTGACCATGGCCGGCCTGACGGCATCCGTACAAGCGCGGTTTGCCCCGGCGGAGCGGGGCGTCGGCGCGACGGTGCGCATGGCGGCGGGAGACACCGTCGGCGTGGTGAAGCTGACCGCTTTGGCCTGTTCACGGGACGGAGAGACTCTGCCGCCCCGGGAGCGGCGGCGGGGAGAGGCCCTGCGCGCCGGCGACCGGCGGGAGGCCGAGCACCGTGCGGAATGGGCGCGGCTGTGGGAACCCGCCGCGATTGCCGTCGAAGGGGACGCGGAGGCGCAGCAGGCGCTGGATTTTTCCCTGTACCATCTGCTGCGCAGCGCCAACCGCGCGGACGACCGGGTGGCCGTTTGCGCCAAGGGCTTCGCGGGGGAGGCCTATTTCGGGCATTTCTTCTGGGATACCGAGGTCTATCTGCTGCCCTTTTTTCTGCATACCCACCCGGAGATTGCCAAAAACCTGTGCGGGTTTCGCCTCCGCACCCTCCCCGGCGCGCGGGAAAATGCCCGGGCGTACGGCTGCGACGGGGCGCGCTACCCGTGGGAATCCTCGGTGTCCGGCGCGGAGCAATGCCCCAATTGGCAATATGCGGATCACGAAGTGCATGTCACCGCCGACGTTGTATTCGGGCTGTGGCAGTATTACGCCGAGACGGGGGACGACGCCTTTTTAAAAGCGGCGGCGCCGGTCTTTTGCGAAACCGCGCGGTACTGGCTGTCCCGGGTGGAGCGCCGGCCTGACGGTACGGTCAATCTCAACGGCGTGATGGGGCCGGACGAATATGTCTGTTTTGTCAACAACAACGCCTATACGAATTATATGGTGTCCCGCTCGCTTGCCTACACCCTGTGGGCGCTGGAGCTGCTGCGGGAGTCCGACGCGCCGTGCTACGCCTCGCTGGGCGTGACGCCGGCGCTGCTCGATGAAATGCGCCGGGCGGCCGACGCGCTGCCGCGGACGGCGGATGCCTCCGGCGTCATCCCGCAGTGCGACCATTTTGACGAGCTGGAGGAGCCGGACTTTGACCGGGTTTGGCCGGATCGTTCCCTTCCTTACGGGCGGTGTGTGCCGCAGGAAAAAATGTACCGCACCAAATCGCTCAAGCAGGCCGATGTGCTGATGCTGCCCTATTTGTTCCCCGCCGCGTTTCACGATGCGCAGGTGGCGGCCAACTATGACTATTATCTGCCCTATACCACCCATGACTCCTCGTTGTCGCGCATTGTCCACGCCATTTTGGCCTGTCGGCTGGGCAGGGATGAGGAGGCCTGGCGGTTTTTCCGGGAGGCGCTGTCCATTGATTTTGACGAGACGGTCGGCGGCGCGGCGGAGGGCATCCATATCGCCAACTGCGGCGGGCTCTGGCAGGCCGTCGTCTTTGGGTTTGCCGGCATGAGCCGCAGCTATGAGAGCGACCGGCCCCAGTTTTCCCCCCGGCTGCCCGCCGGATGGGACAGCGTATCCTTCCGCATTTGTTACGGCGGCAATCGCTATCGAGTGCGTGTTACAAAAGACGGCGCCAAGGTGACCCCCGACGCCGGCGTATCTATTTAGGTATTGTTTTAAGGGCGGAAATGCGGTTGATTTCGTCGGTGTGCGAGTCCAGATTTTCCCTCATCACGATCTCCAGCTTGGTGTGGATCTCGTCGGTGAGCGGCTTTTGCCCCAAGGCCGCCAAATTGTACAGCATTTTGGCCGAATAATAGCCCTGCATCAGCGGATCGTGACAGACCGTGGCGTCGATGACGCCGTCGCGAATGTAGCCCTCCACCGCGCCGGACAGGTCATAGCCCACCAGCCGGATTTTTTTGTCCAGCCCCTGCGTAATCAGCGCCCGGGCGACGTCCTCCAAAATGCCGAAGCTGACGAAAATTCCGTCGATGTCCGGCCGGGCGCGCAGCAGGGAAAGGGTTTTCTCGTACGCTCTGTCTCCGTTGCGTTTGTAACCGTCCTCGGTCACAACGCGAATCCCGGGATATTCCGTCATCACCGCCCGAAATCCCTGCATTCGCTGCGATACGGCCAGCACCTCCGGGGAAAAACAGAGCGCCGCCACCGTGGCCTCGGGCGGCAAAAGGCGAGCCAGGACATACCCCGCCAGACGTCCGGCCTTGGTGTAGTCGCAGCCCAAGTAACACAGACGGCTGTCTGCGGCGATATCGACGTTAAAGGAAATAAACGAAACCCCCAGCTGGGACAGCTTGCGCACCGTGCCGCTCAAAAAAACCGGATCGTTCGGCGCGATGGCAATGGCCCGGACGCCTTGCTTATAGAGCCGCCAAAGCTGCTCCATCTGCTCCTGCGGCGCGTCTATGGGATGCTCGACCACCTCCGCGTGGAACCCGAAGTGCTTGAGTTCATCCTGCGCGTAGTGGATTCCCTCTTTGACCACACCCCAAAAGCTCACGGGCTCCGAAAAAATAGAGATGGCCGATTTGACCGGCTTGGCCCCCACCAGCGCGCGCGCCGCGCGGTTGGGCTCATACCCCAGCTGCGAGGCGGCGGCCAGCACCCGCTGGCGCGTCTCTTCGCTGATCCGGCCATGGTTGTTCAGGGCGCGGCTGACCGTCCCCCGAGAAATGCCCAGATGCTTGGCAATATCTTCCGATGTAATCATGGCGCTTCCACCCCACGTGTCTTGTGCAACCAGAAAATTGCACACTTTTTGTCGATTTCTCAGTATATCACGTTTTTGGGTGCATGGCAAAGAGTTTGTCCCAAATGAATTTCGTTTTTGATGAATTTATCTATTTCCCTTGACACAAACATGCCCCTTCTTGTATACTATATACAGCTGAAGCGAACGCGTCTTGCGTCTGTTCTTTTTCCGTTGTTGCGTCTGCGATGCCCGGCCTTGGTGCGGAAGAACTTTCTCCCGTTCCAAGATTTTTTGTGGCAAATGCGTACACGTGGACGCTGCTGCGATGACGCGCAGACACGAGCCGTTGTTTCTTCAAGAATAATAGGAGGTTTTCTAATGAAAAAGATTCTGCCGTTCCTGCTGGTCATTTGCTTGCTGTCCTTCGTACTGGGCGCGTGTACCGACACAACGTCCCCGAGTCCTTCTACGAGCAATCCTCCTGTCAGCACGCCGACCCCCCCGCCGACACAGACCACGACCACCCCCCCGCCGACACAGGAGCTCGTCACCATTACCATCCCCACCTATCGCTCGGGCGAGGACGGGGGTGCCAAGCTGTTCCTGCCGCAAGTCGAACGCTTTAACCAGCAGTACGCCGGCAAGTATCATTTCACCTTTTATATCAACTGTAAAATTTAAGTCATCATCTATTTCTATATGATCATCTATTTTTACATTGTAATTTGCAGATGTTTCACTATCATTTACTAACACTCT
>JAVBOJ010000123.1:0-25699 GCA_031550755.1 Oscillospiraceae bacterium | reverse complement strand
AATACTGAAAAAACAAGCCGAACCGCCCATCCGGACGACTCGGTGGTGCTGGTTTCGGGCGTGCCGGTGGGCGGCGGACATTTCGCCGTCATGGCGGGCCCCTGTTCGGTGGAAAGCCGGACGCAAGTCTGCGACATCGCGCTGGCGGTGAAGGCCGCCGGGGCGACCCTGCTACGCGGCGGCGCTTTTAAGGCGCGCACCTCGCCGTATGCCTTCCAAGGCTTGGAGCTGGAGGGGCTTTCGTATTTGCAGGCGGCGCGGGAGGTCTCTGGGCTGCCCATCGTGTCGGAAATCCTGTCGCCCCTTCAGGTTGAATTGTTTGCCGCGACGGTCGATCTCATCCAAATCGGCGCACGCAACATGCAAAATGTCGAGCTGCTGCGCGAGGTGGGACGGATCAAAACACCGGTTTTACTGAAGCGCGGCCTGGCCTCCACCGTGGCCGAATGGCTGTTGGCGGCGGAAACCATTCTGGCGCAGGGAAATCCGAACGTCATTCTGTGCGAGCGCGGCATCCGCACCTTTGAGAACGCCACCCGCAACACGCTGGATATTTCCGCCATTCCGGCCGTTAAACGCCTGAGCCATCTGCCGGTGCTGGTGGATCCCTCCCACGCCTCGGGTCTTGCGTGGATGGTGCCCTCGCTGTCGCTGGCGGCGGCTGCCGCCGGTGCCGACGGGTTGCTCATCGAGGTACATGACAACCCCGACCTCGCCCTGTGCGACGGAGCACAATCGCTTACACCGGAAGAGTTCGGCGCGCTGATGGGCAAGCTGCGCACACTTTTGGAGATACGATAACAGGATCTATAGGTCTGACAAGATAAACGAGAGAGACGCGGGCGAAATGCCCGCGTCTCTCTCGTTATCGGAGGAAGAAATCAGTTGGTGACCATCAGCGTCATGGAGGTGGAGAATCCGCCGTCCAAGACCTTGACAAGGATCATGGTGCTGCCGGATTTCAGGCCGGTGACAACGCCGGTCTCTTGGTCGATGCTGGCGATGGTGGGATTGACAATCGTCCAGGTAACATCCTGATAGGTGGCGTCAATGGGATTGAATACCAGACGCTCAAAGAGGTTGACGGTTTTGCCCTTCTTGAGGCTGTAGGAGGCGGTGCTGAACTTGATGCCCTTGGCGTGTTTGGGTACCAGCACTTCGCAGGTGGCGGTCAGGCCGCCGTCCTCGGTGGTCGCGGTGATCGTGGCGGTACCGTAGCCCACGGCGGTGACAACGCCGTCTACCACTGTGGCGACCGCTTCATCAGAGGAGGACCATGTGACGTTCTTGTTGGTGGCGTCATCCGGGGTGATGGTGGCGACCAGCGTCGCGGTGGCGCCGAGCTCGATGGTGGCATCTTCCAGATTCAGCTCGATGCCGGTCACGGGCACGATGTAGCGCTCGCCGATGACGTTGAGCATGTCAAGCGTAAACGAGCCGCCGACGACTTCCACTTTGAGGGTGTGGTCGCCGAACTCCAAGCCGCGCAGGGCATAGGAGGTGGTGTAGCGCACGGAAGAGGAGGCAATGGCCACATCCTCGGCCACCAGCTCGTCGTCCACATAGACGTTGATTTTGGCGGCGGCGGTGTCGCCGATCAGGTCAATGCCGGTGCCGGAGAAGTCAAAGCTGAAAGCGGGGGTCGGGCCGACAACGGTGCTGTCCACAAGCGCGTTGGTGATGGACATGCCGTTGGTGGACGAGCCGCCTTTGACCAGCTTGATCGAGATGGTATGGACAGCGTCGGGCAGGTTGGGAACGGTCGCGAAGGTGTAGTTGTTGCTGGAAGATCCGTTGAGGCTGCGCAGAACAACGCCGTTCTGACCGTTGAGCACCTGTACACCGTCAATATAGACCTCATACTCGGAGGCGGTCATCTTGTCGGTGCCGCGGTTGCCCTGAATCTCAACGCCGGTGCCCTGGAAGGTGAACTCCGCAATGGCGCCGTTGGTGGAATTCCAGTGGTCGGTGTAGGAGCCCCAAGCGCCTTCGCCGCCGAAGAACCATTTGTTGACTTCGCCCTGCGCGCCCTGGACGCCTTTGTTGACCGTAATGCGGCCGGCCGCGAGCTTGGTGCCGGTGGACAGGGTGCGGTTATAGCGGTCGCCGCCCTGACCGGTGAGGTGGTTCCAAGTGCTCTGGTTTTCGTAGACAATGCGGGAATCCAGATCGTCCAGACGCTCGGTGGCGTAAGCTTCGTAGCCGCTCACCTTGGTGACCTTGAGGTTGTCAAACACGGTCTCATACTGGCCGGAGGCAAGCATGATCTGGCCGACGTTGGAGGGGTTGTTGGTGTCGGTATAGGTCGTGATGACAACGCCGTCGAGCTCGGCGACAAATTTGTTCTCAACCGCGGTCAGGGCGATGTTGTGCCAGACGTTGGGATCAAAGTCAGCAACGTTACCCTGCAGAACCATAGAATTGCGGTTGTACAGATACCAGTCGCCGGCTTTGTAAACGCGGAATTTGTACCCGAAGGAGGAGTTGCCGCTGCCTTGGCTCTCGGTCTCGGAACGGTTGTGGCGCACGCCGATCTGGGCATAGTTGGTGGAGGTGCCGTGCGCTTCGTTCATGTCGAGCTTAAAGTCGATGGCGGCCTTGTAGTTGAGCCAGTTGCCGTCGCCCAGCAGGGTATAGCACCAGCCGGTGGAGGTCCAGGTCGGGGGCACGATGGTGTTGGTGCCGCCGTAGATCATCTGCTGGAGGCCGTTGGAGCCTTCCACGCCGACGCCGGGGAGCACTTCAAACGCGCCGGCCTGATCGGTGGTGTAACGCGGGGTGCCGCCGCGGCGCTCGAGATAGGTCAGGCCTTCGTCATCCAGCGGATAGCCGGCATACTCGAAATCGTCCTCATACAGCAGGCCGGGATTCTCTTCGGTGGACATATCCAGCGTGAAGTTTTCCGGCACGATGGGACGGGAGTACTCGACGCGGGCGTTGCCGGTGTTGGGGTTGACGGTCGTGGTGGTCAGAGAGGCCATGGAGCGCGGCTTGACGGTGATGAAGTAGGAGAAGCTGCCGCCGCCATTGTCCTCGGCGGGCACGGTGGCGATCATCTTGTACCAGTTGGCGTCATATTCCTGACCGGCGTCGGGTCCGCGGGTTTCCCACAGCTGGGCGGGCGCGCCGGCGTTTGTGATGTTGCCCCGCACCTTGAACTCAAAGTTGGCGACGCGGTTGGAGTCGTTGACCATGACAACCGAGAAATCCTTCTTGTCGGGGCTGACATAGATCATACGGTTGTATTCGCCGTTGGCCACGGAGGCGTCCACGGTGCTGTCGCCGACCTGGCCGCTGGTGATGACGCCGTGGTTGGCCACGTTGCCGTAGCAATCGCTGGCCGTGGAGATGTACCAGCCTTCGCCGGAACGGGCGGTACGGCTCTGGTCAATGCCGGCAAACTGGGTGAAATGCATGACGGCCCAGATGCCGAGGTCGGGCGCGTAATAGCCGGACCAGGGGTTGTTGGCGGCCAGAATCTCTTTGTGGGAGTACTTGGCGCCGGAATACATGGCGGACACGGCGGGCTGGAATATGTAGAAGGTGCGGTAGCCGTGGGTGTACATGCCGATGTAACGGTTGGCGATGCCCAGTGCGCTGGTCACGCCGCCGAAGGGCACGCTGGAGTTGACGGAATATCTGGCCGGGGTCTGGGGCGCGACGCCCTCGGAGTACCAGATTTCCTTGTTATAGGTCTGGTTGGAGGTGACATAGTTGGCGGAGGAGGCCATTTGATAGTGGTAGCCCATCACGTCAACCAGGGCGCGCAACTTCTGGCCGGTGGTGTTGCTGCCGACCATGCTGTTGGCGATGTTCATCGAGGTGTTTTCGTCGGAGGCGATGATTTTGACCTTGTCATAGTTGGGGAAGGTATCATCGGCTTTGACTCTCTCGGCAAACCAGATCACAAACGCGGTGTCGGGGCTGCCGGTCTCGTTGCGGTCGGGGTTGATGTAGTCGAGGTACAGGCCAAACTCTTCGTAGAAGGAGATGGCGGTCTCTTTGTACCATTTGTAGAAGTTTTCATAGTTGCTGCTGGACACGGTGCTGTTGTTGGTCTGCACCCAGCGGGGCGGAGCCCAGCGCAGAACGCTGACTTCCACTTTGGGGTTGATTTTCTTGGCGTCGGCGGCCAGCGTGAAGCCGGCGCCGCGGCGGACGTTGGCTTTTTCGGTGGAGGAGCGCATGGTGGCAGGCTCGGTGCCGGACGAGGTGTTGGAGTCGTTGCCCATTTCGATCTTGACATGGGTCATGCCGGCGCCCTTATCGGGGTTGAACAGCATGTCCATCAGATCCCAGTAAGCTTCGGGGTTCTCTTCCTTGTAGTCGAGCAGGAGGCGGCTGGTGTTGTTGCAGGTCAGGGCGCCGTAGCCCTTAAAGCGGTTGGCCGGATTTTCATCCAGCTGGGTGGCGTCGATGATCACGGTCTTGGTTTCGCCCTCAAGAGCGACAGCGTTGATGGGGGCCACAATGACCAGACCCAGCAACATAATGACTCCCAGAGTCAGGGACAGGATGCGCGTCAGCTTAGACATTTTCTACTTCTCCTCGCCTTCTAAAATTTATCTGCGGGTAGACAAGTTTAGCCTATTGTTAGTATACACCGGAAAACCCTTGGACAAAATGCAAAATTTCATCCACTTTTTAGCTATGTTTTTTGTTAGATTTGTAAAAGATGCACTTTTTGTGGCTTTATCTGCATTTTTTATAGTTTTCCTCGATCCGCGTCCTCTTTTTTGTTCAAGACGCACAAAAGGGGAACGAGCGGCGCGTCGCCCTCCGTTCCCCTTTTGTGCGCTGCGGCCGCCCTTCGCGCGGCCGGTTTTTATTCGCCGGGTGCGGTTTCTTTCCGGCAGTCTTTTTTGCACAGGCATGTCAGCGTCATTTCAAACGACCGCTCCGGCGGCTCCTGTCCTTCCTGCGGCGCTTGGATTTCTTTCAGCCGGTACCGGCCCGACAGAAGGCTGTTAAAGCTGACCTCGCCGGTTTCGTCGGTGGTCTTTGATTCCAGCAAAACCCCGTCCCCGTCGTAGAGCTCAAAGGTGACGCCCTCCCAAGGCCCTTCGCCTTCGCAGTCGTCCTTTTTTCGAATGGTCAGCCTGTTGAGACAAAGCCTTTCGCAGCACGACAGCTCGCGGGACAGCTTTTCCATAATGCCGTTGGTCTGGGAGACCCTTGTGCCTCCTACGCAGGCCAGTATAATCAAATCGGCGCCGTAAACCATCTCGCCGCAAGCCACAATGATAATTTCACCGAAATGCTCGAGCGAGGACGCTTTGAAATAAAAGGCGGTGTCCACCGGCAGCTCGCTGACAACCACGCCGTACTCGTCGTAGAGCGGCACTTTGTTCTCCCGTTCATACAGGGAAAATTTTACGCCGGCGGCAAACGGGCTGTCGCACCGCAAATACAGCGGGCCGTAGCGATATTCGTCGCCGATCCTCTCTTGCTTTATCTCGGACAAATCCACCCAAAGGCGGAGACTTTGGCCATAGGCAATCACATCGGACAGCTCCCAGCCGGGATCGCTCCCCGCGTACAAATAGTCGTACATGCGCACGACATTGTCGCTGTTGCCGCTGCCGGCGCGCCCCATGGTAAACGTGCCCGGGTTGGTCAGCACCCAGATAGCGCCCTGTACGGCCTCCACGGCTTGCTGCGGGGTAAGCCCCGACGCGCCCGAGACCGTCTCCAGCCAGCGCAGGTCGGTAATCAGCGGGTAATTGTGGTTGATCATCCAGCGGATGCGCCGGAGGAGCGACAGGGGGAAAACCTCTTGTATCTGCTGCTCGGTGGCCAGCCGATAGGTTTCGTTGTAATCGATCAGCGTCTCCTTGTCCACACAATGGCCGATAAATTCGCTTCCGTCGGAAGCCGTTACCTCGTAGATCGCCGTGGCGTGGGATCCGCCACCGCTGTCATATACATGACCCCCAAAGATGCGCCTGATGATTTGATAGGTGGTGTCGGGCGCGGCAGGTGCGGCGAGCACGACGGATGCGGCGGGCACGACGGATGCGGCGGGCACGACGGGTGCGGCGGGCACGACGGGTGCGGCGGGCACGACGGGTGCGGCGGGCACGACGGTCTCAAGACGCGGTGCACGGAAACTTAGTTTTTTGCGGATATATTCGAATATCATATATGTACTCATCCTTTCCGATATGTATAGGTAACCACTGGTTGCCCGGGTTGTCTGTATTGAAAAGACATTCCCGGGCATTTCCAGTATATGCAAGCCGGCGTGCATATGTTCCTTCCGCGATATTATGTCGACCGGCGCGGGCGCTTTCTCATACAAAAGAAATCGGCTTTGGGCCAATGGAAAATTTTTGTTGCGGGCGGGTGTGCGCCCTGCCCTTTTTGCCGTTGGAGCCTGTGGACAACTCTGTGGATAATGTGCATAACTTTTTTGACCGCCGCGTAATTTTGGCAGTTATGGAAACCCCCTTTGCTTGTTTGCCCTTCCCCTTGGCGCTTCTTCGCTTTGTGCAGATTTCATAAAATTTTGTAATTATGTCTGGCTTTTCTCTTGACTTTTCACCAATGCAGCCATATACTCCAGCCATACGGGGGAATTAGGGGATCCCCCCGGATTATGGAAAAGGAGAAAGAAAGCATGAAAAAGAGACTCTGCTGCCTCCTGCTGGCGCTGACAATGGCGCTGGCGCTTCTTCCGACCGGCGCACTGGCCGCGGGAGATGAGACATCTGTGTTTACAGCCGAAGCTGCTCCCAGCTTTTCGACAGAAAACAGCAACCCCTTGATCCGCGACCGGCTGAAGCCCGTCTCCTACTGGAACGAGCACCCCACCTGGAATCTGCCCAATCCCTTTGAGTTCCTCGACGGCACCGTCGTGGGCGGAGACACGCAGGCCGAGCGCGACGCCGATTGGGCAAAGCGGGCCGACGAGATCCGCGAAATGCTCCAGTACTATATGTACGGCTACAAGCCGGCCGCCCCGGATGTCATGGGCTACACGATGAACGGCAACAACATGACCCTCAACTTTGAGGTGGACGGTCGCACGGCCACGTGGAACGTCAACGTGCTGCTGCCCAACGCGGAGAACTTCCCGGTCCCCCCGGGCGGCTATCCCGCCGTCATCACGGTCGGCAGCACCAGCGTCAACTACACAAACGCCGGCTATGCCTCCATCTCGCTCAGCGAGAGCGCGCTGAACAACTCGACCACCGGCGCCGGCATCATCAAGGAGCTGTACTTCCCCGACTCGATCTACGGCACCCACGGCTACCCGGGGAATTACCTGTGGGCGTGGCTGGACAACCGTGACGTACCCTCCAGCCTGATGTGCACCGCCTGGGGCGCCAGCCGCATCATCGACGCGCTGGAAATGGGCGCGCACAACGGCGTCATTAACCCGACCAAGCTGGCTATCACCGGCATGTCCCGCAGCGGCAAGTCCGCCCTCGTCGCCGGCGCGTTTGACGAGCGCATCGCCGTGGTCTGCCCCGGCAACGCCGGCTCGGGCGGCCCGAGCATCGAGCGCTTCGTCACGGCTTACAAGGGCCTGTCGCCCAACTATTACATCTACAAGGCCACCGCCGGCGGCGCTCTGGGGGAAAACGACCTTGTGGTGCCCCCCTCCCTGATGGGAACCGAAGGCGTCCGGGAGTGGAACTTCAGCGGCCGCTGGCAGTCTCTGGCGCACACCCGCGAGCAGAACGACCTGTGGCTGAGCTCCCGCTTCCAGTTCTTCAAGCAGGACACCACCTACATCATCGACACGGAGGACGTCTGGAAGTTCTACTTCCCGAATGATTACGGCCCGGGCGGTGCCAGCAGCCCCGCCAACGGCACCGACAAAACCGTCCTCAACTGGCTGACCGGCACGGCCGACTTCCAGGCGCAGGGCCCCTGGGACACCATTGAGCTGGAGCCCGGCATCATCGGCGGCGGCGAGTTTTACGGCAGCGCCGGCTGGCCCATGGGCTTCATGACAAGCATGCCCTTTGACGGCCACTTCCTGCTGAGCCTGTGCGCTCCCCGCGGCCTGTTCATCACCGGCGGCTTCACCGATGACTGGAGCGGCGCGGAGCCCATGGCCTTTGGCTACTATGTGAGCCGCCAGACTTACAAGTTCCTCGGCATCACCGACAAAATCGGCTTTTACGCCAAGGACGCGGGTCACGCCTTTGGCATCGACAAGCAGCAGGCGCTGATGAAGTTCACGAACTATA
The DNA here is from genome assembly GCA_031550755.1 of Oscillospiraceae bacterium. Taxonomy (GTDB): domain Bacteria; phylum Bacillota; class Clostridia; order Oscillospirales; family UBA929; genus JAVBOJ01. Next base: position 17,498 of record JAVBOJ010000123.1, on the reverse strand, counting down.
TCACCAGCCCCGTGGGCGAAGCCTACGCCGACAAGCAGACCTATACGGCGTATCCCTATCCCTCCGGCATTGAGAACGACGAGCTCGGCACCGGCTATGACGCCCGCCGCGCCGCGGATTATGAGCGTATGAATTGGAACGCCGAGCAGCGTTCGGTACCGGCGAATATCTCGCTGGCCGATACAACGGCGGTTCAGCTCGGCGTCCCCATGACGCTGGACTATGCCGTCACCCCGGACAACGCCACCGGTCTGCACAACATCAAATGGAGCAGCTCCGATCCGACCGTGGCCACCGTGGACGCCGACGGCGTCGTCACCGGCGTCGCGAGCGGCACGGCCGTTGTTGCGATGACGGTGGGCGAGGTGACCGCCTCCACCACGGTGCAGGTGTTCGCCCCGGTGTACAGCTCCGACTTTGAGGACGACTCCACCTGGGGCTTCGTGTCGCACAACAACAGCATGTCCCCCGTCTCGGTCGTGGACAAGGACGGCTCCAAGGCGCTGAAGTTCGTTGCCAACAACGCCGGCTCCGACGGCGGCCTGCACAACGCCACCAAGACCTTCTCCCCCGCCATCATCGGCGATCAGGTCAAGGTCAGCTTCGACTGGTACCCCGGCACCATGGACTATACATACCGCGAGGGCGTGCTGCATTCCGGTCTGGTGCGCCTCATCGACGACAACCGCAACCCGCTCATTTCCATCCGCGTGGATGAGAAAACCGGCGTGCCGCTGGGGTATTATCTCGGCTCGGGCGGCGGCAGCATCGGCACCGCCGTGGACTGGGTCGCCCTGCCCGACACCTTCATGGAGAAAAACGCGTGGTATTCCATCACCGTTTTGGTGGATTTCGCGGCCAACACCATTGACCTCACGGTCACCGACCGCGCCAATCCGGAAAACACCGTAACCCTGGCCGGCCTATCGCTGGAGGGCTATCCGCACAACGCCCGCATCGACAAGCTGGTGCTGCAGGATACCCGCCCGGGCGGCGACCGCCTCAAATGGAACGAGACCTATCTCGACAACATCAGCATTTCGGCTGTGTCGCCGTATCCGCTCGCCTATTTCATGCCGGACGACTACAGCTTCAAGACCGTCTATGTGGGCTCCGCCCCGACCATCGCCGACATCGGTCTGCCCTCGTCGATCTTGACACGGACCCCCTTCGACGGAGAAAGCTACGCCCAGGTTGACCCGGCTTCCTGGACAAGCGAGCCCGCCTGGGACACAAGCAAAGAGGGAATGTATCTCTTCACCGCATCGCTGGTGCCCGACGTGGTCAACCCGTGGAACAAACAGACGCACGTCTGGGTTTACAACCGCCTGACCCCGGAGCATCGCGACAGCATTGTCCGCCCGGTGGAAAATCTTGACCGCGGCGTCGTGGCGCTCAAGGCGACCAACGGCATCTTCGTGAGCTGGCGTCTGCTGGCCACCGAATACGCTACCGACATCGCCTTCAACCTGTACAAAAACGATGTGAAGCTCAACGCCGCTCCCATCACCACGGTGACAAACTACCTTGACGCCGGCGGCGTCCCGGGCGATGTGTACGTCGTGGAGACCATTCAGGGAGAGAACACCACCCGTTCCCGTCCGGCTACGGCGCAAAGTGAGAACTACCTCTCCTTCGGCCTCCAACGCCCGCCGGCCGGCCTGCGCGGCGGCACATACAGCTATCCGGACGATCTGAGCGTGGCCGACCTCGACGGCGACGGCCGCTATGAGATCATCGTCAAGTGGCATCCGTCCACCTGGATTGATTCGGGTGTCAACGGCTCGCTGACCAACCAAACCATCTTTGACGCCTATACGCTCGAAGGCCGTCTGCTGTGGCGCATCGACATCGGCCTCAACGCCACCTCCGGCGACCATTACAACGCCATGGTCGTCTATGACTTCGACGGCGACGGCCGCGCCGAGGTCGCCCTCAAGACCGCCGACGGCACCACGGCCTACGGCGTCAAGAAGAGCGACACCGCGCCCGGCGGCTACGCCATCGATTATACCAACAAGCTCAGCGTCATCGGCGACGAGAGCAAAAACACCCCCGCCACCTCGTACGCCCTCAATACCGCTTCCGAGCGCAACAATTCCCGCAACCGCGTGGGGCATATCAGCGTGGACGCGCCGGAATTCTTCACCATGTTTGACGGCATCACCGGCGCCGCCATCGACACCGTGCCCTGGCTATTCCCCACCGAGGATCCCGGCCTGTGGGGCGATCTGGACTACAACCGCTCCGACCGCTATCTGGCCACCGGCGCGTATGTCACCGATTCCGACGGCGACCCCTGCTACGCCGCCGTCATGTGCCGCGGCTATTACGAGCGCACCACCCTGTCGGCCTTCACGCTGAAGGACGGCAAGATCAAGCTCGCCTGGGCGTTTGACTCGGAAGCCGCCGGCGAGGAAAATGTCTATGTCCAGTGCCGCGGCGCGCACTCGACCTCGGTGGCCGATGTGGACAACGACGGCTACGACGAGATCATTTACGGCGCGGTCATCTTCGATGACGACGGCACCGTGTTCAACACCTGCGACGGCCTATACGGACGTCCCAACCTGTCCCACGGCGACGCGCTGCACGCCGGCGCGTTCATCCCCGGTGTGGACGGCATTCAGATCATGATGCCGCACGAGGAGTGGGAAGACCGCACCTGCAACACCTCCCTGCGCGACGCCGGCACCGGTGAGCTGCTGGTCGGCTACAGCCCCAGCACCGGCGACGTGGGCCGCGGTCTTGCCGCCAACCTCACCCCGCTGCCCGGCTTCGAGATCTGGTCCTCGGGCAACAATGTGTACAATCCCCAGGGCGAGATTGTCACAAACAACCTAAATCCCGGCAACAACTTCGCCATTCGTTGGGACGGCGACCTGCTGCACGAGCTGCTCAACGGCGGCACCGTGACCAAAACCACCTACAACGCCGAAACCAAACGCCTCTCCAACGCCACCATCCTGACCATGTCCGGCGTCACCTCCCACGGCAAGAGCGTCCCGGGCATTCAGGCCGACGTGCTGGGCGACTGGCGCGAGGAGATCGTCATTCCGGTGAGCTACAACACTATGCGCATTTATTCGACCACCACCCCGACCGATTATATGATCTATTCCTTCATGCACGACGGCGCGTACCGTATGCAGACCACCGGCCAAAACGCCGCCTACAACCAGCCGCCGCACCTGAGCTTCTACTTGGGTGAGGACGTCGCCGGGGATGTACTGGCCATGGGTCTACACAAGCCCAATGTCGCACCGATTGTCTATCAGGTGGACACCGCCGCGCTGGAAGCCCTGATCGCGGAAGCCGCGCCGCTGACGACCGGCAGCTTCACCGCCGAGACCTTCGCCGCGCTGACCGCCGCCTATAACGCCGCCGTGGCGCTGCTGCCCGACGCGCAGGAGGTCGGCCAGCTGGCCGTCAACGACGCCGCCGCTGCGTTGCGCGCCGCCATTGACGGGCTCATCAAAAAGGCCACCATCATGAAGATCGACGGAGGCGGCCTGCGCAGCGTCAAGAAGGGCAAGACCCTGACACTGAAAACCATTTACGACGGCGAGCTGCCGCTGAGCTGGGTCAACCTGACCCCGACCAATATTTCCATCAAGGTCAATGACGACTTCAGCGTGACCATCACCGGCCTCAAGGCGGGCACCGCCATGCTGGCCGTCAAGACCACAGACGGCAGCAACTTCACGACCACCATCACCATCAGCGTCACCAACTGATTGTAAAAAGCGTGGGGCCGTCTCGTCTGAGACGGCCCCACGCGCTTTTATGTGTTTACTTCCCCTCGGTCACGATCGTTTCGGTCACTATGTCCGGCACCATGTCCTGCGCGCCTTTTTCCTTGCCCAGAAAGCTCGGGAGCTGCATTCCGGCCATGTCGAACAGCTCGTTGATCGGCGGGATAGACTTGGCCAGCCCCGACAGGAACCCGGCGGTGGCGTTTTTCTCGCCTCCAGAAGCGCCGTCCCAGACGGTCACCTTGTCGATCTTGATGTTCTTGATGGCGTCCACCTGAATTTTCATGAGGTCTTCCATCTTGTCGGCCAGCATCAGGCGCAGCGCGTCGGTCGAATTGCCGCCGGCGGCCTTGACAACCTGCGCAAAGCCTTGTGCCTGTTTGGTCAGGATCTCCTGCATACCGCGCGCCTGCGCTTCCATTTGCAGGAAGATCGCGTCGGCCTCACCGCGGGCGTGGCGGCGGATTTTTTCAGCCTCGGCCTCAGCCGCGATTTCAATCTGCTTTTTCTGAATCTCGGCTCTGACCAGTATGTCGGCCTCCTGCGTGGCTTTTTCGCGCAGGGCGCGGGCCTCCTCGGCCTCTTTTTCGGCGGCGTAGGACTCTTCGAGCGACTTGGCCAGCTGCACCTTTTCGGCCGCCGTGGCGATACGCAGCGCCTCGGCTTCTTTTTCGCGTCGGGCGGCGTTGGACTGGGCAATCTGAATCTGGGCGGTATTTTCGCCGGTGATGGCCAGAGAATCGGCCTCGGCCACCTGAATACGCTGGTCACGCTTGGCGTTGGCCTCGCCGATGGCACCGTCGCGCTCTTTTTCGGCGACGGTGCGGCGGGCGTCGTTGATGGCCTTGGCGGCGGCTTCGCGGCCCAGCGCCACGATGTAGCCCGACTCGTCATTGATGTCGGTGACGTTGACGTTGATGAGCCGCAGTCCGATTTTCTTGAGCTCGGTCTCGACGTTGCCGGAGACCGCCTCCAGGAATTTGTCGCGGTCGGTGTTGATCTCCTCGATGTCCATGGTGGCGATGATCAGACGGAGCTGACCGAAGATGATATCGCGCGCCAGCTCCTGAATTTCATTCAGCTTCAGCCCCAGCAGGCGCTCGGCGGCGTTTTGCATGACGCCGTCCTCGGTCGAGATGCCGACGGTAAAGCGCGAGGGCACGTCGATGCGGATGTTCTGGCGCGACAGGGCGCTGGTCAGATCCACGCTGAGGGAGATCGGGGTCAGATCCAGAAACTCGAAGCTCTGGATGACCGGCCAAACAAACGACGCGCCGCCGTGGATACATTTGGCCGAACGGTTGCTGCCGTCGGCATTGCTGCCCACCTTGCCGTAGATGACCATGATTTTGTCTGACGGGCATTTGCGGTACCGGGACAGCACGACGAGGAACATGGAAAACACCAGAATCGCCAAAACGGAAATCAGAATCAGGGCGGGACCCGGCATATAAATTTCCTCCTATCTTTTATTTGGTTTTGGGAACCACACAGAGTACATTTTGGTTGGACAGGGACACACCCACCACCTCGGAGCCGGTCGGCAGTGCCGTATCGCAATCGGTGACGGCGTCCATCTCGGTAAAGCGCCCCTGTACGACCAGCGTCACCTTCCCCCGGCCGACGCGGTTGGGCGGAATGGGGATGTAGACGGTGCCGGTTTTGCCAAGGGCGTTTTTAAGGTCGATGTTGCCCGAGTCCTGCAAACGCATGGCGGCCTTGAAAAACCACGCCATGCCCACCATGGCGGCGAGTCCCGCCAAAAAGGCGAACGCCACCGACAGCGCGTTGGTCAGTCCCCCGTCGGTGAGCACGATGCCCACCCAGCCGAAGACCGAGAAAAACGCCACAAAGGCGCGGACGGTAAAAATGCGCAATCCCGGTTCATGTCCGTCCCCATGATCGGGGTCGTGGTCGTGCCCGTCGGCATCGGCGTCCGCGTCGGCGTCCTGTCCGCCGGCGTCGCCGTGTCCTCCGCCCATTCCGAACAGCAGAAGGGCCGTTTGCAGCAAAAGGATCAACGTCGCGGGAATCGCGAGCACCGCGAAAAATTGTTGCAGCCCTGTCAAGGCTTCCCACCATATGGCCATATTCTCCCGTCCTTTCCTTATAAATTGAGTTCCTTCAACAGAATTTCGGCCTCCAGCCGAATTTGTGAGCTGATATACAAAATGCCCATAATGCGCAAAACAGCCGCGACTTTTTTGCGGGCGCCGGGATAGGGCTCGGCATATCCGCCCAGTACCGCCTGAATGGCGGCGGGGAGATTGGCCAGATCGGCGTCGGCGCGCGTGAGTGTTTCGACGAAATAACAGTACAGCTCGCTGTCGTCAATGAGGTCGTCGGCGCTGTCGGCGAGCTTACCGTTGACCGCTCCGATCAACTTGACAATGCTGTCGATCTGCAGGCTGTCCTTCAAAAAGTTGATGATGGCGATGCGGCAAAATTGGCGTTTGGAATACTTTTTATGCACCGGAGGGGGTAAAAATTCACGTTTGACCCAATTTTGCAGTATGTGCGGCGGCAGGCCGGTCAGCGAGGACACCTGAGACAGCACCAAACCCTCTGCCAAAAAGAGGGAAGACAAAAGCCCCCTCACCGAATATTCCGAGGACGGCAGGTCGATGGTGGTGCCCGGCAATCTGGTTACATTCACACAGTCCCTCCTTTCATGATTCGATTATATCAAACGGTCGCGTGATTGTCAATGATTATTTTTAGATTATTTTAACGGGACGTCTCACTGCGTGAGACGTCCCGTTGGTTTTGTTTCAAAACATGTTTCTTACGCACTCTCCTGCGCCGCCGGGGTCTCCCCCGCCCGCCGCATCTCCTTGAACCGCAGCACAAGCAGCGCCACCACCATCATCAGCGCGCCGGTGATGACAAGCTGTGCCTCCACCGACATGACGTCGGCCAGCGGGCCGAACAGCACCATCGACAGCGGCATCGCGCCCGAGCCGATGATGGACACCAGCCCGAACACCCGGCCCATGAGATCAGGCTGGACGCCGGTTTGCAGGACGGTCATCGCGCCCGTGTTGACAAACGGCATAGAAACGCCCATCGGCAGCATAACGCCGAGATAAAACCAGAAGTTGGGGGAAAGCCCCATAATCAAGGTGGTCAGCCCGAAAAATACAAACGCAAATATGACCATATCGGTTTTGTTGCGCATTCGGCTGCCCAGCATCCCCACCAGCACCCCGCCGACAATGCTGCCACCCGAGAACACCATCTCATGCGCCATCAGCCGCCACGGCTCCTCGCCGAAGCTGCGCGCCACCATGAGCGGCGTGAGGAAGACCACCGGGCCGATCAGCAGGGCGAAAAAGAGATAAAATCCCAAAAACTGGCGCAGCCACTTGGTGGAAACGACGTACCGCAAGCCGCGCGTCAGCTCGCCGAAAAAATGCGCCGGCTCGCTCGCCGGTTTTTCCCGCGCCGCCATTTTTAGGGTCAGCAGCAGCGAAATACCCACGGCGGCCGTGGCCACATCCACCCAAAACACCGGACCGAGACCCCACGCAGCGTATAGTCCGCCCGCGACGGCGGGCGAGAGCAGCATCATGACGCTCATCAGGCCGGCGTTGAGGCCGTTGACCCGCATGAGCTTTTCCTGCGGCACAAGCTCGGGTAAAAACGCGCTCACCGCCGGGGTTTGCACGCCCGCGCCCAGCGACCGGATGCCGGAAATGACAAACAACAGCCAGATGTCCGTATGCCCCAGGGCAAACAGAACGGCCAGCGCGGCGGTACAGACGGCGATGACGCTGTCGGCCAGAACAATCAGCATTTTCCGGTTGTATCGGTCGGCCCAGACGCCGGCGAACAGCGAGACCAGCACCTGCGGCAGAAAGCCGCAGAGCGTGACGATGGTAATCATCAGGCCGCTTTTCTGGGTCAAGGTGATGTGCCAGCTGATGGCAAACTGCACAATAGAAGAGCCAAACAGCGTGACGGTCTGTCCGGCCAGAAAAATGACAACGCGGCGTATCCAACTTTTTTGCATGATGCCCTCTTCCTGTGTCAATAAATGAGTACCGTCCCGATTTCATGCTCCCCGGCCGCGCGGTCAAACACCACGGCGCTGCCGAAGCCGATACAGCCATCGGCCAGAAAGGTGTCGGTCGGGGTTGCGAATTCCCGGTGGGCGACGGCGACGGTGTACCGCGCCTCGCCGAAGGAGACGTTCAGCGCCTCCACCTGTGCGTCGGTAAAGACAATGCCCTTGAAGTTGGAGGACACCGTCAGTTTTTCCACCGTGAGCGCCTTATTGTCCCCCGGCGACGACAGCCCGAACACCGAAAAGGCACTGACAAAGCCCTCTCCGGCCAGCGCGGTCTCGATGGTTTTGTTGGGCTCGCAGTGGTTGTAGTGGCGGGACAGTCGGGTGTCCAGCACGCGGGAGGACAGTCCGCTCCCCATAAAGGCCATCTCGGCGCGCAGCTTCGCGCTCTCATAGACATACCGGCCGCCCTCGCCGGACAGCGTCCCGGCGTTGTTGAGGTGGAACAGCTGGTTGTAGGTATGGCTGCCCTTGGCAAAAAACTCGTCGCATACCACCACGATATCCGGCTTGAGGAATATCACACGGCGGTTAGTAAAAACGCCCAGCGGCTCCACATAGGCCAGATGCCCGCCCTCGGCATAGCCGTAACGGCTGTCGGCGTAAAACCGCTGATTGATTCCGCGGGTGAGGTCAAAGCACTCCCACGCGTCCTTGCAGACGTAAAAATCCCGCCCGTCCACGACCGGTACGTTGTGGGCACACAGCTCCTTGAAGGCGACGCGCTCGGGGCCGAAGACATAGGAAAACCGCCCGGCGTCCACCAAAAGGTCTTCCCCGCGCGAAAACAGGTCGAGGTGCAGCTTGTCGGCGTGGCCGTGCCCGGCACCCAATGTGCCGCAATGGAAATGCAGGAAGGTGGCGTCCTCGCTCCAGCCGGAACGAAGATAGGCGTTGCCGCTGTCGGCAAAATGCCGGTCGGGGCTCGCGGGCATTTCAGCGCGCAGGGCGGCGTAGTCTTTGATCCCGCGCTCGCCGATGTCCCACGCCGTGTCAAAATCGGGCGTCTCGTAGCCGCGCGCCTTGAGCGCGTTGTCGCCGAACAGGTACGCGCCCTTGGAGATCAGATCGCGCTGGTCGATCTCGTCGCTGTCGCCCATGGAAATCTCATTGTGATCCGGCTTGGCGGCGTAGAGGTCGAAGAAACACATATCCCGCACCTTTTGCGGAATATGCGCCGGTAGCTCGATGCCATTTCTTTGCGCCAGCAGCACCACGTCGAGGTAGCAGTGCAGCACCTCGTTGTGATACATGGGGCTTTGCTCCCACTGGGTGCCGTCGCGGTAGACCTGCATCCGCAGTTCCTTTTCCAGCCGGGAGAGCGCCTCGGCGGTATACTGCGCGGTGCGCTCGGTCGGCGGCAGCATGACCCCGGCCAAAAACAAGCCGTGATTTTCCAGCACACCCCAGTTGCTCATGATGTGATAGCTGTCCCACACACTCATGAGGAACTCGGCGTGCTCGATAACACTGCCCTCAAACAGCGCGCGCACGTCCTCGGTGACGGCGGGGCTGTCTTTGAAGTACTGCATGGCTTTGAGCCAGTATTCCAGCCGCAGGCCGGCCTCGATGCTGCGCCACGCCTTGGCGTTTTTGGGGTCGTCGCGGCGCACGGTTTGGATCCAATGGGTGGCCTGCGCCGCAAACGCCTCGGCGTATTTTTCATCGCGGGTCAGGGCGTAGGCCTGTCCCAGACAAATCCAAAAACGCATCCGGTTGAAGGCGTAGATCCACTCCGGGTCGTCGCCCGGCTGATAGAGCCAGTCGATTTCATTCTCAAACACGACCGGCTTGTAGGTGCGCTCCATATCCCAGCGCAGGTTGAACAAAAACCGACGCTCGGCCACCTCGTCGGCCACCTGGAGGATGCTTTGGATGTCCTGCGGGCAGTGCGCTTTGACATAGTCGGCAACCGCAAAGGGGTCGTCGAAGAAAAATTGGCGCATGGGGGCACCTCTTTCATGTGTGTATGGGGGCTTTCCTCGTTTTCATGGGACGAGGATATGTCCCCCGCATGTCGTAGGGGCGGCCATTGGCCGTCCCCGCAACTACCAATACAATTTCCAATCCCCGCTCAGCCGCGTCAGCGCTTCCATATAAAAGTAGTCGCCCCAGCTGGCGCACTCGTCCACGCCCTCGGGCGTGCAGGTGTTGTACGGCGATTTTTTGCTGTAGGTGGCGTGCAGGACGCGGCCGTTGGACTGTGTGACATCCCGCACGGCGTAATTGTCCGTCAGCGATTTCATCATCTGCCGCGCCAGTGTCTCATAGACCTTGGCCTCGTCCGGCTCCACAGTCTTGGCCATTTCCAGCAGTCCGCAGGCCACGATGGAGGCGCTGGACGAATCGCGCGGCTCCTCGTTCCCGGTCTGGAAAATCATGTCCCAGTAGGGCACGAGATCGTCCGGAAGGCGGGTGAGATAAAACTCGGTCACCCGGCGGAAGGCGTCCAGATAGGCGGGGTTTTTGGTGTAACGGTAGGACAGCGCCGTGCCGTAGACCGCCCACGCCTGGCCTCTGGCCCAGTCGGAATCGTCCCGATAGCCCTGGCAGGTCGCCCCGTGGCCCATGGCGCCGGTCTCGGGATTCATAAACACCGTATGATAGGTGCTGCCGTTTTCGCGGATGGAATAGCGCAGACAGGTGGTGATGTGCTTGTGGGCGATGTCGGCGTATTTGGCGTCGCCTGTCTGCTCGGTCGCCCAGTACAAAAGCGGCAGATTCAGCAAACAGTCGATGATATACCGGTAGTTGTCCGCCGCGCCCAACACGCCCCACGCCTGAATAAATTCTCCGACCGGCTGGAAGCGCGAGATGAGCTGATCGGCGGCCAATATGGCGGCGCGGCGCGCCTTTTCGCTGCCGGCCAGCATATAGGCAGCGACGCAGGACGGGCTGTATAAAAATCCCATGTCATGGTGATCGACCTCAACTTTGCGCTCGATGCGGTCGTAAAAGCTGTCCACCAGCGTCAGCCCCGCCTGCTTGAAGGCGTCGTTCCCGGTGCGCTCGTAAGAGAGCCAAATCTCGCCCGGCCAAAAGCCGCAGGTCCACTGATTGTTCTCGCAGGGCGGATAAAATCCGTTGACGCTGGTGTGGTTTTGGCAGTTGTCGGTAAATTCCGGCAGTGTGGCGAGCACCTGCGCCGCGGCGCGTTCCAGCGCCTCGGCGGCCTCCGCGCCGGTGATCTGCGCTTTTCCGGAAAAGGGAGCGATCATACAAAAACCTCCGTTTTGTCCTCATGGGAAAACGGCGGCGTCTCCGGACTCCTCCAAAAACGCCACCGCCCCAGAAAGGAGAAGTGTTATTCCATTTTAACCTTTCAATCCCGATGTGGCAATGCCCTGTACGAAATATTTCTGCAACGACAGGAAGATCACCAGCACCGGAATCAGCGCCACGACGCTCGCGGCCATAATCAGCCCGTATTCGGCGGAATATTGGGAGATGAACATACGCAGACCGATCTGGATGGTCTTGAGCTCGGTCTTTGTCAGGTAGATCATCGGGCCCAAAAAGTCGTTCCAGGTGGCGACGAACGTAAAGATGGCCAGACTGGACAGCGCCGGCTTGGACAGCGGCAGCATGATGCGCCCCCAGATGCCGTACTCGCTGAGCCCGTCAATGCGGGCGGCCTCGCAGAGATCGTCGGGCACGCCCTCGTAAAACTGCTTCATCATAAACACGCCAAAGGCCGTAAACGCCTGCAAAATAATGATGGCCAGATGGGTGTTGTTGAGCCCCAGCGTGCGCATCTCGATGAACTGCGGCAGCATGTACGACTGCCACGGCACGGCGATGGTGGCGATGTACCCCAAAAACAGCACCTTATGCCCCTTGAACTTCATTTTGGCGAAGGCATAGGCGGCAAAGCTGGAGGTGAACAGCTGCAGAATCGTGACGATGACGGTCAGCTTGGCGGTGTTGAAAATAAAGGTGTCCAGCGGAATTTTTGTCCAGATGTCCGAATAGTTCTGCCAGCGGGGATTTTCCGGAATCCACTGCATGGGGAACACAAAGACGTCCTTGTTGAGCTTGAGCGATGAGGAGAGCATCCAGACAAACGGCACCAGCATGATGAGCGCCAAAAGGATCAGGAAGATATACAGGAAGGCCCGGCTGACCCGAGGCCCGCGTTTTTCTCCAACCATACTTCTTCCCCTCCTAACCGTTCAGCTTTTCGCGCGCGCGGAACTGCACGATGGTGACGCTGGCGACGATGATGAACAGCACCATAGCCATGGCGCTGGAATAGCCGTAATCCAATGACCGGAAGGCCGTATTGTAAATCTGATACACCAGAACCCGGGTATGGTCGGTGAGCTGATTGTCTCCCCCGGCAAACATGTTGATGAAAATGTCGTACACCTTGAAGGAGTTGATGATCAGCATAATGGTCACAAAAAAGGTCGTGGGCGAGATCTGCGGCAGAGTGACGTTCCGGAAGCGCTTCCAGGCGCTGGCGCCGTCAAGCGCGGCCGCCTCATACAGCTCGGGGTTGACGCCCTGAAGCCCCGCCAGATAGATCACCATATAATAGCCCATGTTTTTCCAGATGCTGAAAAAGACGACGGTAAACATGGCCCAGTCCTTGCTGGCCGCCCATTTCGGCAGCTCCTCGCGCGGGATGCCGGTGATGGCGTTGAGCAGGCCGTTGATCGGCCCGTATTGCGGGGAAAAGAGGAAGTTCCACACCGCCGCCACGGCCACCAGAGACGCGACATAGGGGAAAAACGAAACGGTGCGGAAAAAGTTGCGGGCAAAGATTTTTTTGTTGAGCGCCATGGCCAGCCCCAGTGCGCAGACCAGTGTCAGCGGCGCGACGGCCAGCGTATAGATGCCGGTGTTGGTCAGGGCCTTCCAGAACACCTTGTCGGCAAACAGGCGCTCAAAGTTGGCAAAGCCGACCCACTCGATGGGATGCATGGGAGAGCCGTCCCATTTCAGGAAGGACAGCGCCAGCGCAAAGATAAGCGGCACAAAGGTGAATAGTAGAAAACCCAAAAAGTTGGGGGCGATAAAGCTGTACGCCACCAGATTGTCGCGCAAGCCCTTGGACATGCCGCGCTTTTTGGCCGGAGCCGCGTCAGTTGTCCGCATGGTTTCTTCCTCCCTTTGAGAGAGAAAGCGCAGGAGTGGGCACGCCGCCCGCCCCTGCGCCTTCTGTATTTTACGGGAATTAGCCGATGATCGCCTTCACGCGGGACGTCATGTCTGCGAGAGCCTGATCGATGGGCTTGTTCTTGGTCATGATGTTGTCATGCTCCTCATTGAGAACCTGCTCAATGTCGGCGCTCTTCTCGTTCATGGGCATCTCCAGATAGGTCTTGGTGACCTGGAGGGCGTCCTTGCTGTTCTGGTCGGCCGGGAAGCCGTCGATGCCGGAGATGGCGGCGATGACTTCGTCGTTCTTGATGGCCGGGATGGTGCCGGTCGAAGCGATGACGGCGGCGCCTTCGGGGCCGGTGACGAATTTCATGAAGTCAAGAGCGGCGTCTTTGTTCTTGGAGTTTTTGTTGACAGCCAGAGAGGTGATGGTGCCGAGGGTGGTGCCGGCGGCCACGCCGTCCGGATGCGGATATTTCACGATGCCCCACTCGGTGGCAAGGCTCTCGCCGGATTTAACCTTGGCGATCTGGGTGGAGATGAACCAGCTGCCCATGTTGAGCATGGCGACCTGGTTGTTGTAGAACACGCCGGAATAGTGGGTGCCGGAGGTCTTCAGGGTGGCGTAATCCTGGCAGATGCCGTCGTCTTGCTCTTTCAGGATGCGCTCATAATACGGCTTGAGGAAGTCATAGGAGCCGTCGACGATGGTGTTCTTGCCATCGAGGATGCCGAAGAGCTGCACGGCGCTGCGCCAGGTGTGGTAATGGGCGCCGTAGACCTTGTCAACGCCGGTGCCGCTGGTCATCTGACGAGCGAGAGCGTCATACTGGTCAAGGGTCATGTCGTTGGTGGGATAGGCGATGCCGGCTTTGTCAAACAGGGCTTTGTTGTAGAACACAACCCAGAAGTCGGAGCGGAACGGCAGGGCATAGACCTCACCGTTGACAGCGATCTGCTCGGTGGTGCCGCCGTAGAGGGAGGTGTCAATGCCGGCGGAGGAGATATAGGAGTTCAGGGGCTCGAGGTGGCCCTGACGGACAACGTTGGCATAACCCGGGATATCCTTGATGGTCAGCACGTCGAGGTCGGCGCCGCCGGTGAGCTGGGTAGAGAGCATGGTCATATAGTCCTGAGAACCAAGGTCAACATACTCGATGGTGACATGGGGATTGGCGGCGACATACGCGTCAATCAGGGGCTGATAATAGGTGGTGGCGTCCCAGTCCCACAGGGCCCATTTGATGGTCACGGGCTGCGCCGGGGTGGGCGGAGCGGTCGTGGCGGGCGTCGGGGCGGTGCTGGTTTTGGTGGGCGTCGGGGTGGTACTCGGGGTCGGGGACGTGGCGGGGCCGCACGCGGCCAGCAGGCTCACGGTAAGCAGCAGGGCCATCGCCAGGGCGAGGATTCTGGTCTTTTTCATTTTCGTACCTCCTAAATAATTGTGTGTCTGAGAATCGCACACTCTCTCAGCTAGTAGTATACTCTAATTGTATTCTGATAATCAATGTATAAATTGCATATTCTTTTACACTATTTCAATCTATTTTTCGCATTTTTTTGAAACTTGGACTATTTACTAAAAAACATGTATTTTCTTCTTCATTTTCGCCATAATGACCAAAAAGAGGGGGTCGCCCGCGCAGAACACGATTGACACCCGCCTCATTTGCGGATAAAGTAAACTGGGAGAGAAGGAGGCGGAACGCGATGCTCGGACGGATGCGCACGGTAAAGAATCAGGTCATCTTTCTCATGGTGCTGTTTGCGCTGACGGTGACCCTGCTGGTGTCCCTGTTCAGCTTCTATCTGCTGTACACCTTTCAGCGGAAGACCACCGTGCAGTCGGTCGAGTTCAACCTCCAGCTCGTGGCTGGGGTCATTGAGCAGGACATCCGCGATATGACCATTCTGGCCAAGTGGTGCGGCGAAAACAACCAGTATATCGCCGATTATTTCGCCTCGGACGGCGCCGGCATTTTGGGCGTCACAGCCAACAAAAAATTGCAGGAGGAGCTGGGGCGCAGCCGCGCCGGCCGCTATGTGCGCCGGCTGGCCGTGGTGGACAACAACCAGAAAAAGATTTTGCAGGTGGGCAACGGTCTGGCCAATTCCCGCCCTGTCACCGAATACAACGTCGGCCGGCTGGCCGAGCTGGGGCTGGGTCTGCGCTCGGAATGGGAGACCGTCTGCTCCGACCCGTTTTCCTATATGTCCGACCCGCAGGTGCTGCCCTTTGTCTGTCCGGTGTTTCATCCCGACGACCGCTATCATCAGAATCCCACTGGTTTTGTCTTTATGGCCGCCTCGGTCGGCGTCGTCACCGATATTTTGAGCAGCTACAGCCTGTCGGAGGACTCCTCGCTCTACCTCACGCTGGGCGAGGCGCTGTATCGCCTCGAAGGCAATACGTTCACCAAAATTGAGATTCCGTGGACGGTCACCGGCCACGACAACGAGGATCTCTCGGAGCACCGCACGGCGGCCATGTTCGTCCGCATGGACGACGGCGATTATATGGCGGTGACCTACCCGGTGCGCGCAGGCATCGAGCTGACCCAGGTATTCCCCAATCCGCGCGGCGGATGGCTCCGGGGCGCGTGGGGCGGGCTGCTGATCGCCGTCTGCCTGTTTATTGTGCTGCTGACAATCTTCGTCACCTTCTATCTCGACCGCAAGATCAGCCGGCCGATTGCCCGGCTGCACAAAAAAATCGGCGCCATTGCCGAGGGCGATTTTTCCGAGGACGGCAGTCTGGAGAGCGACAGCGAGCTGGGGCAGATGGGCAAGGGCATCAACCGCCTGTCGCGCGATGTGGTCACTTTGATGGACAGCCGTCTGGCCGACGAGCAGCACAAGCGCGAGCTGGAATACCGGATGCTGCAAAACCAGATCAATCCGCATTTTATGTACAATACGCTCAATTCCATCAAGTGGATGGCCACGCTGCAAAACGCCGCCGGCATCGCCGAAATGACCACCGCGCTGTCCCGGATGCTCAAAACGGTGTCCAAGGATATCCGCAAGATGGTGCCGCTGCGGGAGGAGCTGTCGCTGCTGGACGATTTCATGGTCATCCAGCATTACCGATACGGCGGCACGGTGACGCTGGTCAAGCAGACCGACGACCCGGCGCTGCTGGAAGCGCTGATTCCCCGGTTTACCTTGCAGCCGTTGGTGGAAAACGCCATTTTCCACGGCATCGAGCCCAAAGGCCGCGGCACCGTGACCGTCTCGGTGACGCCGCACGGGCGGGATGTGCTGGTGTCCGTCACCGACGACGGCATCGGCATGCGCCCCGAAATCATCGAAAAGGCCTTTTCCGCCGACAGTCAGCCCGGCATGTTTGAAAAGCTGGGACTGCGCAATGTCCACGAGCGACTGCGGTTTGCGTTTGGAGAGGAATACGGTCTCTCGGTCGAGAGCGTCGAGGGCTCGTATACCACCATGACGCTTCGTTTGCCGGTGCAGGAGTGAAACCGGACTGTTTCGCGCAAGATACGGAGGGAGTGATCCGTTTGATCAAACTTTTGATTGCCGACGATGAACCGCTTGTGTGCGTAGGGCTTCAGTCCATGCTCAAGTGGGACGAGTATGACATTGAGATCGTGGGAACCGCCCGCAACGGTCAGCAGGCCGCCGAGATGGTGGAAAAGCTCTCGCCCGATATCGTCATCACCGATATCAAAATGCCGCTCAAATCCGGGCTGGAGCTGGCCGAGGAATGCGCCGAGAAATACGGCGCGATTCCGCTATTTATTATTCTCACCAGCTTTGAGGAGTTCGAGCTGGTGCGCCGGGCGCTTGGCGCGCAAGTGGTGGACTATCTGGTCAAGCTGGAGCTGACGCCCCAGTCGCTGTCCGCCGCCCTCAACCGGGCCATCGCCGCCCTCTCCCGCCTCAAAAACGCCAACACCCCGGCCCTGCAGGTCCAGCGCGGCAACCTGCAGGTGCAGCGGGAAAAATTTTTCCTGCGGCTGTACAACAATCTGTTTGAAAACGAGGAGCAGTATCTCGCGCAAAAGGAAGATCTCGATATCGACTTTTCCTTCCCGGCCTTTCAGGCGGCCACCGGCGTCATCGAGGGGCCGGAAAACGGCGCCATGTCGGGCGAAAAGCTGCTGTCGCTCTGCGCCAGTGCGGTGCAGATGGTGCGCGAAACCCTCAGCAAAACCTATACCTGCTATGTCACGACGCTGGACATGCGCCATTTCAGCATCACCTTCTGCCTGAACGGCGAGGATCCGCAAATCCGGCGGCAGCATCTCGACGAGGCCTTGCGCCGCGCCGCCGCCATCGTGTATAATTACTTCAGCGTGCAGGTGCGCGTGGCCGTCGGCCATGTGGTGGACAACCCGCGCCGACTGGGCGAGAGCTATCTCACCGCCCGGCGGATGTTCCGCGATATTTCGGCCGCCTGTCCGTTTCTGTTTTTTGACAGCTTCCCCGGCGAGGAGGTAGCGTCGGAATTCGCCTTTTCCGAGATCCGCTCTGCCATTCGCCGCGCCTTCGAGGAGATGGACACCGCCGCGCTGTACGATGTACTGACCCGGATCATCGACTTTTTC
>JAVBOJ010000087.1:0-4250 GCA_031550755.1 Oscillospiraceae bacterium | reverse complement strand
AAGGTCAATGTCAAGACGCTGCCCTATCCCGGGTTTCCGACCGATATGCAGCCGCAGATTTCGGCGGTGCTGACCATGGCCGAAGGCACCAGCGTGGTGACCGAGGGCGTGTGGGACAACCGCTACCGCTATGTGGACGAGCTGAAACGCATGGGCGCGCAGATTCAGGTGGACGGCAAAACCGCCATCATTGAGGGCGTCGAGCTGCTCACCGGTGCGCCGATCACGGCCTGTGACCTGCGGGCGGGCGCGGCGCTCGTGGTAGCCGCCCTGGCGGCGCGGGGACTGACCGAGATCGACGGGGTGCACCACATCGAGCGCGGCTATGAGGATCTGGTGGAAAAGCTCACCGGCGTCGGCGCCGACATCGTGCGCGTCGAGGTGTCCGATCCCGAGCTTCTGCAAACGGCCAACTGATGCGGTCGTTTGCCTGTACGTTGGTATCCGGCTCGTCGGGCAACGCCACGTTTGTGTCCGATGGGACGACCCATCTGCTGATTGACGCGGGACTCTCCTTTGCCCGGCTGAAACGGGCGCTGGGAGAGTTTTCGCTTTGTCCGGAGGAACTTGCGGCGGTGCTCATCACCCATGAGCATTCCGATCATATCGCGGGGCTTGCCACCCTGCTTTCCAGGACGAAGGTGCCGGTATACGCCTCGGCGGGAACGGCGAGGGCGCTGCTTTCCCGTCTGCCGGAGCTCGCGCCCCGGCTGTTCGGATTTTTCGCCGGCAGCGCGTTTGTCCTGCCGGGCGCGGAGATTTTTTCGTTTTCCACACCGCATGACAGCGCCGACAGCGTCGGATATACCGTGCGCTTTGACGGCTGGCGTGCCTCGGTGGTGACCGATCTGGGCTATGTGCCGCAAGAGGTGCGGGACGCCGTGTCCGGCTCGGACTATGTGCTGATGGAGGCCAATCATGACCCCGCGCTGCTGCGCAACGGCCCGTATCCGATCCACCTAAAGCGCCGCATCCTGGGGCGAAACGGCCATCTGGCCAACGAGGACTGCGCCGAGCTGGCCTGCGCGCTGGTGGCGCAGGGTGCGCGCCATGTGGCGTTGGGGCATCTGAGCGCCGAGAACAACCGCCCCGAGCTGGCCTATGAGGCGGTGGCCGGACGGCTTTTGGGGCAGGGGCTCACCGAGGGCTACCGGCTGGAGGTCGCGCCTCGGAGCGAACGCGGGCAGGTGTTTTTGCCATGAATCACATTGAAATCCTCTATCAGGGCCGGCTCAAGGAGCCGTTTTGGCTGGAGGCGCGGGCGGAATACCTCAAACGTCTGTCGTCCATGGCCAAGGTGACGCTGACCGAGCTGCCGGAAGGGCATCCGGTTGTCGATCGGCTGCCCAGGGGCGCGTACATAACGGCGCTGTGCGTCGAAGGCCGGCAGGTCACAAGCGAGGAATTTGCCGAAAAGCTCGCGCGGCTCTCGGGCGAGGGGCAGTCGTCGTTTTGTTTTCTCATCGGCGGGTCGGAGGGACTACCCGAGGAGGCCAAGCGCCGTGCGCACGAAAAACTCAGCCTGTCGCGCATGACCTTCCCGCATCATGTGGCGCAGGTGCTTCTGCTGGAACAGATTTACCGTGCGCTGATGATCTCGTCGGGACGGACGTATCACAAGTGAAAACTCGGACGCGTGTGACGCGTCCGAGTTTTTTATTCGTTATCTTCCTCCGCAAACGCCTTCCGCCTGTCCAGCGCCAGCGCCAGCACCGTCATGTCGTCGGTGCGTCCGCGCTCCTCGGTGGCGGTTTCCAGCAGATGGGCGGCCAGCTGGCGGGGGCTTCCGTCCGGCCACTCCTCCAGCGCTTTCAGCAGCCATTCGTCCCCGGCGGCGTCGGCCACGCCGTCGGACACCAGCACGACGAAATCCTTCGGCCCTGCTTTGAGCTGGGTGATGTCCAGCGGCAGAGGCGCGCCGCCGGGATGCAGTCCCGCCGGGAGGGCGCTGCCGGTCACGCGGCTGACCTTTTGCCGGCGCTTGATGTACGACGGCGCCGCGCCGTATTTGTAAAACACCAGCTCGCCGGTGAACAGATTGGCCTGCAACAGATCCACCGTCACGAAGCCGGGCGTTTCCTCGCCGCGCAGCACCAGCGCCGAATGCAGCGTGCGCAGGGCGGTTTCGGGCGCGACGCCCGCCCGCAAGAATTTTTCCAGCAGCCGTACGGCCATGTTGGAGCCCGCCGCGGCCTCCTTGCCGCTGCCCATGCCGTCGGACAGCAGCACAAACAGCCGCCCGTCGTCGGTTTTGAAATAGGTGCCGCTGTCGCCGCTGATTGACTGCCCCTGTTTTTTGTGTGCCGCTACGCCGAGAGAGGCCGTCAGCGGCTCGGCCTCCAGCAACTCCAGCCGCTCCCCAAACGAGCCGCGCCGATGCTCCGGCCCTTGGAGCGGCACATCCAACAGGCGGGACAGGTCGCGGGTGGTGGCGGCGCGGTCGACCAAAAGCGGCGAGAGGTCGTCGCCCTCAATTTCCAGCCGCAGCCGCCGGTCACCGCCGCGAAACACCGCCGCGCCGGCCTCCACGCCCTGCGCCAGCACATATTTTTCCACCTGCCGCTCGGCCCCCCAGTCAAATTGGCAGTCGGCGCCGACCTCGTCGGCGGCGTCCTGCAAAATATGCGACAGCTCGGCGTATTGTCGGCAGACCTGCACGCGGCTCTCGCGCAGACGGTTTTTGTATTGGCGGCGGTACAACAGCGCCATCAGCTCGGCGTTGGCCGTGGAGACAAAGCGCTGGAAATTGAGACAGCGGGAGGAAAAATACACCGGAAAATCCGACGCGTCCACCGAGCCGCGCCGCAGCATGACGGCGGCGGTGTCCGACAGCGCCTGAAACGTCGAGGACGCCTCCCGATCCCAGCAAATACCGGTCAGGGCGCAATGCTTGCAAACCCGGTCGGAGGTGCGGTCAAACACGGTGGCGATATCCTCGTCGTTTGTGGCGCCCAGCTTGGAAAAGGAATCGACCAGCGCCTGAAACAGATCCCGAAAGCCGTCGGCCGCCTGGGAAAGCCGCCGGCGGGCAAAGTCGCGGGTGCGCCGGACGCGGGTGGGATCCTCGGCGGCGCGGCTGCGGGCGGTGAAGTCCAAGAAGGGCAGGGCTTTGTCCGACAGCAGCATGAACAGGATGGAGGCGATGAAGGTTTCCAGCATCACATACAGCCGCAGGGACGGGTCGGCGCTCCACAGCGCCGCCACGGCGGTGGATACCACGCAGGCCGACGCGCACAGGAGCTTGCCCGCACCGGAAAACAGGCCGCCGATCAGACCCGTCAGGCCGTAGGACATGCTGAAAAATGGCACGCCGGCCTGCAAATCCAGCGCCAGCCCCATACACAGCCCCGACGCGCTGCCGGCGCCCATGCCGCCTCTGTAGGCCAGCAGCATGACAAACAGGACGCAAAGGCCGCGCGCCGGCGAGATCCCGCCGAAAAAAGAGAAGTGGGACAGCGACAGAAACGAACAGGAAACCAGCGTCAAAATCCCGAACAAACGGCGCAGATCCAGCGGCGGACGCTCGGTTTCCGGCATGGTCTGGGTGCGCGAGAGACCCGCGCGGAAAAAATAACCGGAGCCGGCGATGAGCAGCAGCTCGGTCAAAAACAGCAGCACCGAGGTCAGCTCAAAGCCTTCGGAGGCGACAAAGACAATGCCGACAAACGATGAGACGCACAGCGCGGTCAGCGGCGCGAAAAATGGCTTTTTGGCCAGTGGCAGACTCTGAAACACCATGGCCGCCGCAAAGACCAGCACAGCCTCGGCGATGTATTTGAGTCCCTGACCCATGCCCCAGAAAAACGCGTACCCGGCAAAAACGCCCAACAGGCCGAACATGCCCGACAGACCGACGCCGCCCGCCGCGACAAAGCCGACGCCGAACGGTGCGTAGGCGTCAAACACCACCGCCTGGGACAAAAGCAGTCCCAGTCCAAAGCGCAAAAGCAATCCGCCCGCTCGTCGGGCACCTTGCTGACGCAGCAGGGCGCGCAGACGCGCGCGAAGATCGGTGGATTTGCCGTAGGTTTCGGTTTTCATGGGCATTCTTCCTCTCCGCCGTATTTCCAAGACATCCCGGACAAATGTTATGTACACCGGGCATTATATACGGCGGGGCGGGGAGGATCGCGTCGGGAAATAGAGGCCGGACAAAACGGGAAAAGGAAAGGGATGGCTTTCGCCATCCCTTCAGGCCGCTGACAAACCTGTTTGTCAGCGAAAACGGGAGCTTGGATCAAGCCGCTGAG
>JAVBOJ010000152.1:0-11080 GCA_031550755.1 Oscillospiraceae bacterium | reverse complement strand
GCGGCGCGGTTGATGCGGTAACCGGAGCTGAGTTTCTCGGTCGATTTGGTCTGGTTGAGGTTGTTGACGCCCAGCTGGCGGTGGGTGTTCATGGCCATAAGATTGTTCTGAATACGCATTTGTTTTTCCTCCTTGAAATTTCATCCGGCATCATGCCGTGATGTTTTTTGGGGGTCGCGGCCTTCCGTCGGCGCCGGCGGGGCGGCCTCCATTCCCCTCTGTTTGTTATATCGTACCTCGTGAAATTTTCTTTAGCAGGTTTTTAAGAAAAAAGTAAAAAAACCGTTTTTGACGAAGATCGCCCTTTGCGCGCCGTTGCCGGTTGCCTGTTTGGGGACGCTGTGATATAATTTCCCAATATGGGCAAAAAGGGAGGCGATGTCCTTGCGGGTGGTGGTGACCGACGGGCAGTACCGCATGACGGTGGCGCTTGTGCGGGAGCTTCTGCGGGCCGGGCACGAGGTGACCGTCACGGCGGCCGACAACGCGCCGCCGCTGGCCTTTCATGTGCGCGGCGTCACCGATACCGTGCGGATGCCCGCCCGGCTGTCCGATGTGACCCGGCGGGAAACGCTGCTGGACATCTGCTATAAACGCAATGTCCCGGCGCTGTTTCCGGTGGGGGCCAAAACGCTGGAGACCGTCTCGCAGTTTGCCGACCATTTTTCCACCGTTTGCTTTACGCTGGTTTCTCCGCCGCGCGTGCTGGAAGCCGCGGGTGACAAGCCCGCCGTCGCCGCGCTGGCGGCGTCCTTGGGCATTCCGACGCCGCAGCCGTATATCTTTGAGGGCGCGGAGCCTATTGAGAAATTTGCCCGCCGGTTGCCCTATCCGGTGGTGCTCAAATACCGCTGCGGGGAAAAACTGGGGCTGCCCGCCGAGCGGCGGTATACCATCGCGCGCAATGAGTCCGAGTTTTACAAGAGGTATGTCACCATGCACGACGTCCAGCCGCCGGTGTTGGTGCAGGAGCTGATCCCCGGCCCCGGCTGGGGCGTCGAGGCGGTGATGGATCAAAACAGCCGCCCGGTGGCGCTGTTCTGCCACAGACGCTTGCGGGAATATCCCCTGACCGGCGGGCCGAGCACGGCCTGCGTCTCCGACTGGAGCCCCGCTTTGGTCGAGCAGGCGGTGTCTCTGCTGCAAACCATGCGTTTCGTCGGCATCGCCATGGTGGAATTCAAGGGCGAGCCGGGGCAAGAGCGCCTGCTGGAGGTCAACCCCCGCGTTTGGGGCAGTTACCCGCTCGCGCCGCTGTCGGGCGCGTCCATGGCCGACGCCTATGTCCGCGCCGCCGCCGGAGAGGTTCTGCCCGAGGCTACCGACTGCGCCTTCCGCACGGGGCAGGTCATGCAGTTTTTCCCCAACGACCTGATGCGCGGTCTGACGGCGCTGAAGCGGGGCAAGGTTTCCCCGCTGCTCACCTGCCTGCGCGACGGGCTGTCGCCCCGCGTGCGCGGCGGCGTCCGGGACAAGGAGGACAGGCCGGGGTCGTGGTTTTATGTGCGGAGCTTGTTCCGGAGGAAATGACAGATAATAGATAACAGATAAATAGATAGGGACGCGGTGTTGTTGCCCCTGTGCCGATATCCCCACTCGACCCGGCGAGGCGCGGAGCGCCGCAGACCGGGACGGGTGAACGCCTCCCGGACGAATTACCGGGGGTTCAGGGGGCGGATAGAGCCCCCTGACGGGGTTTCTTTGGTAGCTTTCTTTGCCCCGGCCAAAGAAAGTTACGCCCCCGTCCCAAAGACATACAAGTAATTACGAATTGTACGAAAGGAAGATGATCCCATGTCTCGTTACATCATCGATCTCAAACGCCAAAAGGGCGCCATTTCCCCGGAAATTCAGGGGCATTTCGCCGAGCATCTGGGCCGCTGCGTCTACGAGGGGCTCTATGTCGGCCAAAATTCCGACATCCCCAACACCGACGGCATCCGCGACGACGTCGCCTCCGCCCTGCGGGAGATGAAGCTGCCCGTGCTGCGCTGGCCGGGCGGCTGCTTTGCCGACACCTATCACTGGCGCGACGGCGTCGGCGACCCTGCCAAACGCAAAAAAATCGTCAACTACCACTGGGGCGGCACGGTGGAGGACAACAGCTTCGGTACCCATGAATTCATGCGCCTGTGTGAGCTGCTGGGCTGCGAGCCGTACATCAACGGCAATCTCGGCTCGGGCACCGTGGCCGAAATGCAGGAATGGGTGGAATACCTGACCTTTGACGGTGTGTCGCCCATGGCCGCCCTGCGCGCCGAAAACGGACACGAGGCCGCGTGGAAGGTCAAATATTTCGGCGTCGGCAATGAAAACTGGGGCTGCGGCGGCTCCATGCGCCCGGAATATTACGCCGACGAATATCGCCGGTATCAGACCTATCTGCAAAACTACGGCGGCAATGTACTGTACAAAATCGCCTGCGGCGCTTGCGACTTCGACTACAAATGGACGGAGGTGCTCATGGAGCGCGCCGGACGGTTTATGAACGGCCTGTCGCTGCATTATTACACCCGGCCGCATGAAAGAACGTGGGATCACAAGGGCTCCGCCACGGCGTTTGACGACGCCGAGTGGTATCAGACCCTCCAAAACACCTTTAAAATGGAGGAGCTGCTCGACCGCCACAGCGCCATTATGGATCGCTACGACCCGCAAAAGCGGGTGGGGCTGATCGTGGACGAATGGGGCGCTTGGTACGACGTCGAGCCGGGCACCAACCCGGGCTTCCTTTACCAGCAAAACACCATGCGCGACGCGCTGATCGCCGGCATCAACTTAAACCTGCTGGCCAAGCGGTGCGACCGTGTCAAAATGGCCAACATTGCCCAGCTCATCAACGTCCTGCAGGCCGTCATTCTGACCGACGGAGCGCGGATGCTGCGCACCCCGACCTACCACGTTTTCCATATGTATAAGGAGCATCAGGGCGCGGCGCTGCTGGACAGCTTTTTGGAGCCCGGCACGGCCGGCACGGGTGAAATCACAGTCCCCGCGCTGCACGAATCGGCGTCGCTGGCCTCCGACGGCACGGCGCATATCACCCTGTGCAATCTGGACATCCACGCCTCCCATACGGTGGAAACCACCCTGCTCGGCGGCAAAATCGCGTCCATCGAGGGTCGTGTGCTGACCGGCGCTCCGTCGGGACACAATACCTTTGAGACGCCCGACGCCGTGAGCCCCCAGGCGTTCACCGATTTTAAACTCACCGCCGAGGGCTTTGCGGCCACCCTGCCGCCCTGCTGCGTCGTGTCGCTGCGGGTGAAGGTGTAAGCCATGCAGGTATCGGATATTTTGTCGGCCATTGAGGCCTTCGCCCCGCCCCATTTCGCCCAGCCGGACGACAATGTGGGGCTGCTTGTGGGCCGCAAAGCTGCGCCGGTGTATCGGGTGCTGGTTTCGCTGGACATCACCGACCGGGTGATTGCCGAGGCGGCAGCCTCGGGCGCGGAGCTGATTGTCTCCCACCATCCCGTCACCTTCGGCACCCGCGCTGTCACCGACAACACCGCCGAGGGTGCGCGTCTGCTGTCGCTCATTGAGCACGGCATCGCCGCCATTTGTATGCACACCAACTGGGACGCCGCGCCCGGCGGCATCAACGATCTGCTGGCGCGGGCGGTCGGCCTGAACGGGACGCTGCTGCCGCTTGGACGCGCCGCCACCGACCCGCAGGGGCGCACCCACGGGCTGGGCCGGGTCGGCTTTTTGCCCGAGCCCATGCCGCCCAAGCTGTTTGCCGAAATGGTGCGCCGCAATCTCTCTTGCCGGGGGGTGCGCCTGTGCGCCGCGAGCCGCCCCTGTCATCTCGTCGCGGTGGGCAGCGGCAGCTCCGGCAGTCAGTTTGACGATGTGCTGCGCCACGGCTGCGACACCTTTGTCACCGGCGACGTCAAACACAGCCTGATGCTCGACGCCGCCGACCGCAACATCACCCTGATTGACGCCGGGCATTTCCCCACCGAGGACATCGCCGTGCAGTCGATGGTCACCCTGCTGCGGGACGCGTTTCCCGGGCTGGCGGTGGAAAAATCCCGGATGCACAATGAAAATCTGAGTTTTTTGGTGGAATAATATGCCTCTCGACGCTATTTTCATGCAGGCCGTCTGCGCCGAGCTGCGCGGGACGCTTCTCGGCGCGCGGGCGGACAAAATTTTTATGCCCGGACGGGCGGAGGCGCACCTGCTGCTGCGCGCGCCGTCGGGCTCGTTCCGTCTGCTGATCTCGACCGGGGCGCGGCATCCGCGTGCGCATCTGACGTCGGTCAGCGCCGAAAACCCGGCCGCCCCGCCGATGTTCTGTATGCTGCTGCGCAAGCACCTTCAGGGTGCGCGGCTCGCCGATATCACCCAGCCGCCGCGCGAACGGGTGCTCTCCTTTGTCTTCGACGCCACCGACGAGCTGGGCTCCCCCTGCCGCAAAACTCTTGTGGCCGAGCTGATGGGGCGGCATTCCAACCTCATCCTGCTGGACGGGGACGACCGGATCCTTGACTGCCTTGTGCGGGTGGACGCCGAGATGTCGGAGGCGCGGCAGGTGCTGCCGGGGCTGTTTTACCATCTGCCGCCGGGGCAGCAAAAGCACGACCCGGTCGAGACGGAGGAGCTGGAGCGCCTTCTGGCGGAAGCCCCGCCGGACACACGCGCCTGCGACTTTTTGCTGGATACCTTTTGCGCCCTGCCGCCGCTGGTCTGCCGCGAGCTGGTCTTTTTGGCCGGCGGCGCACCCGACGCGCGGCTGGGCGAGCTCGACCTGCTTCCGGTGCTGCGGGACTGGCAGACCCGCGTCCGCCGGGCGGACTTCGCGCCAATTTTGCTGTCCGACGGGGACAAACCGGCGGATTTTTCGTACGTTCCCATCGCCCAGTACGGGGATTTGTACACCGCGGCGCGGCGGGAGAGCTTTTCGGCGCTGTTGGATGAATTTTACACCCGGCGGGATCAGGCCGAGGCCATGGCCGCCCGTGCGCAGGACACCCGCAAAACGCTCACCACCCTGCGCGACCGCTTGCGGCGCAAGCTGTTGCTCCAAGAGGAGGAATACCGCGAGACCCAAAACCGGGATGTCCTGCGGCAAAAGGGCGACCTGCTGATGGCCTACGCCGCCCAAGTGCCGTCGGGCGCGGGGGCGGTCAAGCTGCCGGATTTTGAGGACGGGCACGAGGTGGACATTTCCCTCGACCCGGCGCGCTCGCCCCAGCAAAACGCCGCGCGGTATTACCGCGATTACCGCCGCGCCAAGGCCGCCGAGGCCTCGCTCACCGAGCAGATGACCCGGGGGCGGGAGGAGCTGCTCTATTTGGAGAGCGTGCTGGAGGCGCTGTCGAGGCTGACGTCCGCGCGGGAGCTTTCCGAGCTGCGCGACGAGCTGGCCGCCGCCGGTCTGCTCAAAAAATCCGCCGCCGGCAAAAAGCAAAAGGAAAAGCCCTTGGGGCCGCTGCGGTTTGTCAGCTCTGCGGGCCTGCCCATTTTGGCCGGGCGCTCGGGGCGGCAAAACGATATCCTCACCCTCAAGGAGGCCGCCAAAACCGATATTTGGCTGCACGCCCAAAAAGTGCCGGGCACCCATGTGATTTTGCGCACAGACGGCCGTCCGCCCGACGAAGCGTCGCTCCACGAGGCGGCGGTCATCGCCGTGACGCTATCGGGCGCGCGCGAAGCGCCCAAAGCGCCGGTGGATTACACCGAAATCCGCCACGTCAAAAAACCGCAGGGTGCCAAGCCCGGCATGGTGGTGTACGATCCGTACAAAACGCTGGTGGCCGCGCCGGACAGGGCGCTGCTGGAGCGGTTGGGAGCGCCCTGATCCGACCGATTTTCGGAGGTTTCTATGTTTACATCCCTGCGGGCCCGGCTGGTGCTGGTCATGATTCTGCTCATACTGTCCACCATCGCCGTGGTCGGCGCGTTTCTCGTGGGCAGCGTGGCGCGGTACGGACAGGACTCCTTCGCGCTGAACATGAAGGAGTCTTTTGAGCGCGCCGATTTTATGGGGGAAATGTACGCCGCCGCCCGCGCCGAGGACGCGCCCGCCCGCCTGAAAGCGCTGCTGCACGCCTATTCCGGTACGCTGGGGCTGGACAATGTCCAGCGCAAATATTACATTTTGGACGGGCGCACCGGGGTCTATCTCGCCGGGTCGGACGATGCCGGCGGGCTCTCGCTTGACCTCACCGCGCCGTCCATCGTCGCGGTCATGCGGGAGGGCGCGCCGGTCTTTTCGCGCACCTTGTCGCAAAATTATATGGATGCCGCCGTACCCATTGCGGGAGAGGGCGAAGCGTCCTATATTATCTACATCCGAGACACCAAGGAGTCCACCCAGGAGCTGCTCGGCCGGCTGTTTTCCATCATTTTATCGGCGGTACTGTTCGGGTTGATTTTCGCCTTTTTGCTGGCGTTTTTGCTGGCGGGCGCCATCACCCGGCCGCTGGTCAACCTGACCCGCGGCGTCAAGCTGGTGGCTTCGGGCACCTTTACCAGTCCGCTGGAAATTCATTCGGGCGACGAGATCGGCAAGCTGACCGGCGCGTTCAACGACATGACCCGTATCCTGCGCGACACGCTGGAGGACATCGCTGCCGAGCGCGACAAGCTGGGCGCGTTGTTTGCCCATATGGCCGACGGCGTCGTGGCGTTTTCCCGCGACGGGATGCTGATGCAGGCCAATCCGTCCGCCGAGCGGCTGCTCGGAATGCCGTTTTCCGAGATGGAATCCTACGGCAAGCTGCTGGGCCGCGTCGCGCCGCTGCATGATGTGCTGGGGCTGCGCCAGCCGGATTTCCTCGACCGCGAGACCGAGATCGGCGGCCGGGCCATCCGGGTGTTTTTGGTCTGCTTCGGCGAGGCGGGTGCCGAGGGCGTCATGGCGGTGCTGCATGATGTTACCGAGCAGCGCCGGCTGGATTCCCTGCGGCGCGACTTTGTCTCCAACGCCTCCCATGAGCTGCGCACGCCGCTGACCAACATCCGCAGCTACGCCGAGACGCTGGCCGGGGATGAATACATCCCGCCCGAGACGGCGCGCTCGTTTTCGCAGGTCATTCTCAATGAGGCCGACCGCATGAATGTCATTGTGCGCGATCTGCTCACCCTGTCGCAGTTCGATCAAGGCAAAATGAACTGGCAGATGGAGCCCTTTTCGCTGAAGGACGCGCTGCGCAACGTCTATGACGGAATGCTGCTCGAGGCGCGCCGCAGAAACCATTCGCTGAGCCTGACCTTTGAGGAGATGCCGCCGTCCATCACGGGCGACCGCACCCGCATCGAGCAGGTGCTGGCCAATATTTTGGCCAACGCGCTGAAATATACGCCCGACGGCGGCGAGATCGAGGTCTCCTGCGGCACCGAGGGCAAGCAGGTCAAAATCATCGTGCGCGACAACGGCATCGGGATTCCGGAGGCCGACATGCCCCGCCTGTTCGAGCGGTTTTACCGGGTGGACAAGGCCCGCGCCCGCGAGTCGGGCGGCACCGGGCTGGGACTGGCCATTGCCCGCGAAATTGTGGAAAAACACGGTGGTACGATTGAAATCGCCTCCGCGCCGGGCAAGGGTGCCACGGTGACCGTCTCCCTGCCCATTGGGGAGGAGCCGGTATGAAGGAAGCCCTCAAAACCGCGCTGATTGTCCTGCTCTGCCTGAGCCTTGTGGCGCTGACCTATTTGACCTGGATTGTGGACGCCCGTCTGCTGGACACGCCAGGCTTTCACTGGCTGTCGGAAATCTCGGCGGCCTTGGGGCTGTACACCCCCGCGCCCTCGGCGGAGCTCCCGTTTGACGCGACGTCGCCGACCGAGGCCGCCCGTCCGGTGACGGCGGTCTATGTCCGGGACGGCGCACGCTACGGCATCACGGGGGACGACGCGGTGCTGGCCGCCGTTTATAACTCCCTGCGCGGAACGCTGGGCGAGGCGCTGGGCTCGGCCGAAACGCCCGCGCCCATTGCTGACGCCGCCTTTCGCGAGGCGCTGTCCGCCGACGGCGTGTATCTGGAATATCTCAAGCCGGTGTCGCTGCGGCTGCTGTCCGTCTGGCTCCAGGTGGATACGGCGGAAGGCTTTGAGGCGCAGATGCGGCGGCTGTTTTTGCGCGCGGAGGACGGGCGGCTCACATTTTATTATGTCAACGAAACCGACCGCCGCGCCTATCGCGCGGCCACGCCGCTGGTCTATCACGATCCCGGCCTGCCGGCGGACGAGGTGCTGCGCCCCTGCGTCTTCGCCTTTGAACAGGGCGGCGACCCGGCGCTGTCGCCCTATACCGTGCTGTATGACGCGCCGCTGCGTCCGGCGCTGCTGGCGGTGAGCCGGGCGCTGCCCGACGACGCCACCCGCCGCGCGCTGCTCGCGGCGCTGTCGATGAATCCCGACGCGCGCGACTATCTCGCCGCCGACGGCGCGCGGGTCTATGTGGACGATCCGCGCACCTGCCGGTTTTCCGAGGGGTTGATTATCTACCGCAATCCCGCCGCGGGCGCGCAGCCGCTGACAACCAACGCCCAGCTTCTGGGCGATACGCGCTCCGACACCGTCGAAACCGCCCGCGCGCTGACCGAGCCGCTGGCCGCCCTCTGGGGCGCGGGTGTGCTCCAGCTTTCCGCCTACAGCGAGGCCGCCGACGGGGCGCAGACGGTCGCCTTTTGCGTCGCGGTGGACGGGCTGGAGGCCGCGCTGACCCAACCGGCGGTGAGCGTCACCCTGCGCGACGGGGTGGTGGCCGAGGCGGTTTTCCGTCCGCAGTTGTTTTTGCGGCAGGAAGCCCGCGTTGACCTGCCGCCGGCGGCGCTGGCCGCCTCCCTGCTCAAAAAGCAGAAGCCGCAGGGCTTTGATCTGCGCGTTTGTTATGATGAAACCGGCGAGCCGGGCTGGTGCGGGTGAGCTTTTCTTCGTTTTTCCGGAACGGGGGCGTTGTCGTTACGCGTCCCTATCTGTTATCCATTATCTGTTATCTGACACCTCCCCCGTTGCGCGGCGCGGCTTGCGGTGATATAATATTGCCCTTGCGAAAAAAGGGAACGAGGTTGTAATGTATATGCGCGAATTTTGGACTCTCAAGGGCGTTTTTTCCACCCGTCATCTGACCGTCATGGGGCTGCTGCTGGCGATTGCCGCCGTGCTGGCGATGTTTACCACCTATGTCACCCCGGATTTTCAGCTGTTTAATCTGGCGTTTCTGCCCGGCGCGGTCGGCAGTATGCTGTTCGGGCCGTGGGCGGGGCTGTGCATGGGCTTCGCCGGGGATTTCATCGGCTATATCGTCAAGCCCATGGGCGCGTATTTTCCGGGCTACGCCCTGTCGGCCATGGTGCAAAATCTGATCTACGCCCTGTTTTTTTACCGCCGGGCGGTCACCCTGCCGCGCGCGGCGCTGGCCGAGCTGACCATTGCGCCGGTGATTTACTTGGGGCTCAACGCCTTGTGGCTGCACATGATGAGCGGCAAGACCGCCGGGATGATTTTCACCGGCGAGCGGTTTTTGCGGCAGCTCGTTTTGTTCCCGCTGTATACCGCGCTTGTGTATATTGTGGGACGATTTGCCAAGCGTTTGATGGAAAGGACATAATATGAACGAACAAAAATTCACCGGCAAGGCCGATCTCTATGCCAAATACCGGCCGTCCTACCCGGAGGCGCTGCTGGCTTATTTGTATGACGAGGCCGGGTTTTCCGCCGGCTGTACCGTCGCCGATATCGGCTGCGGCACGGGCATTTTCGCCGGGCTTCTTTTGCGGCGCGGCAGCGCGGTCTTTGGCGTCGAGCCCAACGCCGACATGCGCGCGCAGGCGGCGGAAGCGCTGGCGGGATACCCCAATTTTACCCTTGTTGCCGCGCCCGCCGAGGCCACCGGCCTGCCGGACGGCGCGGTGGATTTTGTCACGGCGGCGCAGGCGTTTCACTGGTTTGACGGGGCGGCGTTCGCCGCCGAATGCCGCCGTATTTTGCGCCCGGACGGGCGGGTGGTTCTGGTCTGGAACTGCCGCGACGCGCAGAGCGAGTTGGTCGCCGAAAACGACAGGCTCAATGCCGCGTTTTGTCCCGATTTTAAGGGCGCAACGGGCGGGCGGCGCGGCGGGGCGGATGCCCACCGGGATTTTTTCCGGGACAATCTCTGCGAGTACCGCGTCTTTCTCAACGACCTGAAGATGGACGAGGAGGCGCTCGTCGGGCGCAACCTCTCCTGCTCCTACGCGCCGCGGGAAACCGACCCGGCGTATGTGCCCTATGTGACGGCGCTGCGGGAGCTGTTCGCGAAGTGCAGTCAACACGGAGTATTGACAATGCCGAATTTAACGGAGTGTTATATCGGAAAGGTGTGACAGCATGAAACGCAAAACCAAGCGCATCCTGTGGGCGGCGCTGGCGCTGGTGATTGTCCTTGGCGCGCTGGGGATCTACCCCCTTCGAGCGCTGTATATTAAAAACATTGGCATCACCCTCACGCCCTCAACGGATTTCGCCCTTCAGACCCCGCCGTTTTTTCTGCAACACGACGCGGCTTGGGGCACCGACAAGATGGGCGTCTCCGGCTCCTCGATGGGCGCGGCGGGCTGTCTGGTCACCTGTTGCGCCGGCGCGATTTCCGAGCTGGGCATTCCCGTGACGCCGGGCGAGCTCAACCGGCTGCTGTCGGAGCACGGCGGCTACACCGCCGGCGGTGAGTTGATTTGGACCGAAATCGGACAGGCCGTACCCGGCGTTTCGTATACATACAGCCGGGTATTTTCCGCCGCGACGCTGGAGCGCGACCTGCAAAACGGGCGGCTTCCCATCGTCCAGGTGCAGCTCGGCGTGGGCGGCCCGCCGCACTGGCTGCTGGTGGTGGGCGCGCGCGACGGGGAATTTTTGGTACACGACCCGCTGAACAGAGACAAAGAGCCCACGCCGCTGTCCCGCTATGGAAGGGTGTATGCCTACAGGGTACTGACAGATAACGGATAGCGGATATTGGTACCTTTCTTTGCCCGCCCAAAGAAAGGCACGCCCTCGTTTTATCAATTTGTAATAATTGCACGTCATAAATGCCCCGTTTGGTGAAAAGATAAAAGAAACTTCTTTTCCCAAAGGGGGCGTTTTGTTT
>JAVBOJ010000075.1:0-2715 GCA_031550755.1 Oscillospiraceae bacterium | reverse complement strand
GGGTCTCGCCGGCCAGCGACCGCAGGTGTTCCCGGCGATTTTTTTTGTTCATGGAGAGAAACCCCGCGAAGCAAAACCGCCCAGTGGGCAGTCCCGACAGGGCCAGCGCCGTCACCAGCGCACAGGGGCCCGGGATCACCGTCACCGGCACGCCGGCCTGCGCACACAGCGCGACGAGATCCTCCCCGGGGTCGGAAATGGCCGGCATACCGGCGTCCGTCACCAGCGCACAGGACTCGCCGGACAGCAACCGCGCCAAAATCACCTCGCCGCTTTCGCGGCGGTTGTGTTCGTAATAGCTGACCATGGGTTTGCGCAAACCCAGGTGGCTCAGCAGCTTCATGGACACGCGGGTGTCCTCGGCGGCGATGAAGTCCACCTCGGACAGCACCTGCTCGGCGCGCCGCGAGATGTCTCCCAAATGGCCGATGGGCGTTGCGACCAGATAGAGCATTACAGCTCGCGCACGACCGCCGTGACCCGGCCGACGATGCTGCAACCGGTGCCGTCAATGGGCTCGTAGGCGTCGTTTTCCGGCATCAGCCAAATTTGCCCGTCTTCCTCCATGTAGCGCTTGACGGTGGCCTCGTCGTCCAGCATGGCCACGACGATCTCGCCGGAGCGGGCGGTCGGCTGCTGCCGCACCACGACGCAGTCCCCGTCCAAAATACCGGCGTACTCCATCGAGTCGCCGATCACGCGCAGGGCGAAAAAGTCCCCGCCGTCGCCCGGATCGTAGGACAGCACGCCGTGATCCTCCTGATAGGCCAAAATGGGCAGCCCCGCCGTGACCTTGCCCACGATGGGCAGGCCCTTTTTGCGGGTGGGAATGAGGGCGCGGGTTTTGCGGGCGTCCTTGATGATGAGCCCCTCTTCCTGAAGCATGAGGATGTACTGATAGACCGTCGAGGGCGACTTGAGGTTGACGGCCGCCGCAATCTCCCGCACCGACGGCGGATAGCCGTGGGCGTCGCTGAAGTTGAGGATGTATTCATAGACCTCTTTGCGTTTTTCATCGCCGCGTTTCATGTTCTGTATCTCCTTTGGTGGAATTTTCATTCACAGTATATCACATCTGTTTGGAAAAGAAAACACCCGTTTTCGACCTTTTGCAAATTTTTTATTTTCCCCGCAAATCGTCCCCGAACAGATAATAAAACACATATTCGCCCTCCAGCCGCGACCACAGCGCCGGGGTATACCGGCGGCGCAGCTCGTCGCGCGACAGGGTGGAGCACAGGATGGTCTTGCGCCGGGCATTCAGACGAGCGGTCAGCAGATGATGCAGCGCCGACTGGACAAAGGGCGAGAGAAATTCACTGCCCAAATCGTCCAAAATCAGCAGGTCGCAGTCAAAAAACCGGTGGGTTTGATCCTCGTCGGGTTCGCGGGCGAACTTTTGCGCCTCCAGCGCGGCCAGCAGCGGAATGGCGCTCTCGTATTCCACCCAAAACGCCCGGTCGGAGAGCTCCCCGGCGATGCAGGAGCACAAAAACGTCTTGCCGGTGCCCGGCCCGCCGCCGAAAAAAAGATTGTCGGCCTCCGGGCCGAACCGCTCGGCGTATTTGCCGCATTCCTCATGCAGATAACTCATGTAATCCCTGGGCGACATGCCGTAGACGGGATTGCGCGCCGAGGAGAAGCGCTCGAGGTCAAAGCTGTCGAAGCTCTCGATTTCGACCGGGAGCGCCCGGCTCATGCGGGTGCGCTGCGCCTTCGCGTACAGCGTTTTCAGGCAGACGCAGGGCGCCCCGCCCACATGCCCCTGATCCGCGCAGAGGGGGCAGTCGGGCGTGTCATCCAGCGCCGAAAAGGGGTAGTCATGCTCGACGAGCAGCTGCGCCCGCTTGGCGCGCAGCGCCAAATTGCGTTCGCGGCACTGCTCCACGGCGGATTCCGCCTCCGACGCGCCGCCGAACGCCTCGCGCAGCGCACCCAGCATCCCGGCGCGCATTTCCTCCTCGATCCAGCGGATTTCAGGGATTTTTTGGTACATATCCGCCCGCAGACTCTCCAGCTCCGCCGCGCGGACATTGCGCCGGCGCGCCAGCTCGGCGTGACAATCGTGCAGCAATTCAGGATGAAAGGCCATCTTTTCGCCCCTTTTCGATGGATTCGCGCACACGCGCCACCGCGTCGCGCTCATGCTGCCCGGGCGCACCGCCGCGAGCCGCCGGCGCTTTTTGCCCCGGCTTGTCGCCGGACTCGATCTCGGCCAGCGTGTGCAGGTCTTTTTCATGCCAGCTCTGCAAAATGGAGTTCATATATTTCCAGTGGAGCCCGCCGGTTTTGACCACCGTCTTGTCATACGCCCGGTAGGTCGCCTCCGCGCCGAAGCCCCAGCCGACCCATTGCGCGACATAGCTTTCCTCGGTTTTTGTCGGTGCGCGGTTCGTGATGCCGAGCAGGCGGAAAATATCCCCAAACGCGTTGCGGCGCAGCTCCTCCCGGTGGATATGCGCCTCGGCGGCCTCCTCGGCAAACAGGCCGGCGGCCTCCCATTCGGCGGCCGTCTTGTCGATCTGCCGCATGGTGGGCGGGCGGCTGCCGGGTCCGTGCCGCCGGGCGGATTCCTCGACACAGTGGGCGACCAAAAGCGAGATGACGCCGGGCGGCAGCCCGCGCCAGTCATAAATCGAGAACAAAATCTGCAAGTCACTGCTGGACAGGACTTTGCCCAGCCGGCGCTCGGTCTCCTCGGCCACATGCCGAAAC
>JAVBOJ010000127.1:0-6860 GCA_031550755.1 Oscillospiraceae bacterium | reverse complement strand
TCCCCGGTCACGGCGTACATGCCCGCGCCGCCGGCCGCCACCGACACAAATCCGGTCACCGGCGTGTCCTCATAGGTCAGCCGCTCGCGCAGGCCGCCGTCCTGCGGCTCATACTCGCTGCGCCACAGCGATCCGTCCTCGGTCACAACGAAACATGCCCCGTCCGCCACCGCCACCGTGCGCGGCTGGCCGGGCTCCGACAGGGCGTCCGCCCGCGCGGGGAGCTGGAGCGTCCCCATGAGGGTGAGGGCCAGCGTCAATGCGAGGGCGAGCGCTGTGAGGCGTTTTGCGGTCCGTTTCATGGTTTTTCCTTCTTTCTGTCTGTGTATAGGCCCACGCGACGGGGATCAACCGGTTATCGCTTTGCAATCCTGCGCGGTGTAACAAAATTATATAACACCCCCTCTTTCTTGTCAATTTCATCCCGCCCCGCGCGGGGAATCTTCGCTTATAAAAAGCGACAAAACATGCAAAAAGGAGGGATTTCCCCTCCTTTTTGCATTTTCCCCATCATATGATTTTCCGCAGCTTGCCCACGCCGAACAGCAGCAAAAACAGGCCGATGTTGAGGATATAATTGCCCCAGATGACCACCGTATCATAAAAGTATTGCAGCTCCAGCAGATGGCCCGCGAAAAGCAACGAAACCGAAAAGGCCAAAAACAGCAGCGGCATGGACAGCGCCCGCCCGTTTTTCAGGTTTCCGATCTTCTCCAGCAGGGTGATGCTGACCATGCCCAGCAGCGTAATGGCAACGAAGCTGCTCATCACCCAGACGGCCATCACCAGCGATTCCAGCCGTTCAAAGGAACCCAGCAGCAAGATGTTCTTGATGGCCGAATAGATAGGGTTTTGGGTGCGCGTGAGCAGCTTCCATTCGAAGACACTGCGCACGTAGATGCTACCGGCCATCATAATCAGCATAAACATAATGGCCTGCCTGGAGCCGGATTTGCCCATATCCTGCCGGTTGCCCACCCGCCCGCTGAGGAAATTGAACAGCAGCAGGCTACTGTACAGGCCGATTTGGCGCGTCGCGCCCTCAAAGACGGGGACAATGTCCTTTGTCCCCACCGGCAGCAGCTTGGTCAGGTCGATCTGGTTGAGACTGAAGACAATCAAGGCGATCAGCATGGTGAGATACAATCCCACAAACACCACATTGACCCGCGACAGCGCGGTGAGCCGCCCCCGCAAGGCCACGGCCACCGGGATCAGTCCCAGAAAAATAAAGATAACCGGATTGGAAAACACAAAAATGGAGCTGACGATGCGCTCGCTGAAAAAACGGATGGTCAGCGCCATAAACATGACGCTCCACAGCAGATACAGCGTCAGCGCCACCCGTCCGAAAAACGGCCCGAAAATATCCGTGACCAGCACATCCAACGGCTTGTCCGGCTGCTTTTTGTATACATGCTGGAGCATATACAAAAGCCCGCAGATGACCGGAATCACCGGCAGCATGGCCAGCCATTCGGCCCGTCCGTCCCTGCGCAGACTGCTCGGCGGAAAAAAATGATAGGTCATGGAAATGATCGACAGCAGCCCCAGCATGGCAAGCTGTTTCGAGGAGATGCGGTCCTGCTTGACCGGCAAGGCTATCCCTCCATTCCTGCAAACAAACTGGTTTGCCACGTCCCCAACGGATCCAGAAAATACAGCAGCCCCAGCAAAACAGCCGCCGCCATGATGGCGCTGTAAAAGACCATCTCCTTGATCTGCCTCTGTTTTTTCAGATTGCGTAGCTCCCAGACCGAAAGCCCCGCCGCCGCAAGGCAAAACCACAGCATGGTCTACTCCTCCTTCATCGCGCCGTTCGGCTTGTTGATATCGTAGGTGTTGGCGACCTTGGAGTTGGCCGTCACCTCAATTGTCACCTGCGGGAAAAGCTCCTTCCAGTTCTCCTTGATGGCGTCGAATTTATTGGGCGATTTCTTGGCAATCCTGTCGCCCAGTCCCAAAAAGTCGCAGCCCTCCTCCTGCGCGCG
Organism: Oscillospiraceae bacterium; assembly: GCA_031550755.1. Lineage (GTDB taxonomy): Bacteria > Bacillota > Clostridia > Oscillospirales > UBA929 > JAVBOJ01. The sequence goes on along the minus strand of JAVBOJ010000127.1, from coordinate 4,869 downwards.
GCGGCAGACCCGCTCGATATTTTCTTTCAGCACGGCACTCTGCTTTTTGGAAAGGTCCTCCAGCTTCTCGGGGACGAAAATATTCTCCGGGCCCTGTATCTCGTTGATCATCGACACAAAACTGAGGTCAATTTTGATTGTCTCGAGCTTGGCGCCCTGCCAAACCGGCGTCACCGAACAGCTCGGCGGCCGAATCCGCAACGCCACCAGCGTCCCCTCCTCGGTGCGCTGCTCGATAATATCGCTGAAGGCCTTGTTTTTCAGCAGCACCACGCCCTGGGACTCCTCGTTGTCTAAAAATCCGACCAGCTTGTTTTCCTTGATGATGGCATATCCGCTGTAGTCGAAGCCCCAATGCTCGCTCTGGGGGTCGTCCTCCTTTTCCTCGCGCAGATAGCCGTCCCGGTCGGACATATCCACCAGCTCCAGCCCCGGCACCAGATAGTTCCCGCCCTCGTCGGTGGCCGACGCGGCATCGGCCACCGTAATCATACTCGCAACGGACAGCACATTGGCGTCAATCTCCAGCGCGTGTATCCGGTCGGTGATGAACTGCTTGGAGGTGCTGGTTTTCTGGATCAGCTCATAGGCCGGCGAGCCGCGCACGACAAACATCTTGGAGTTGGTGCGCAGCTTGGGGTCGCGCATAATGTAATCGAGATGCCGCCCCATGTCCTCCCGCGCGGCGTCCTCGCCGACCAGACAGTACTGCAAGTGCCCGAGAAAAATAAATTTGTCGATATAGGTCTGCATTTTCTGGATCGCCAGCGTAATGCTCCCGCTCTCGCCGGTCAAAAACAGCGGCTTTGACTGCTCCGACCCGCCGGACTCCTTGGCCGGGCCCTGCTGTCCCTTGCCGGTCAGCGACACGAGGACATTTTCAGGGTCGTCCTCGCCCACATCCAGCGCCATGGTGGACATCAGCTCAAAGTCGGATATCTCCCGCGCGATGGGAAACAACGCGCTGCGCTGACAGCCGCCCAGCAGCAGGCAAAGGCAGACGGCCAGCCCTGTAACTTTTGTTCTCATAGCCTCTCCCCTACTTTTGATTGCGCCTGTTTTGCGGGCCGAAGGTCTCCTCCCGCTCCTTCATACTGCGCAGCGGCGCGCGGAACAGTCCCCGCGACAGCGCTTTGACCGGCTTGTCCTTGGAAAAGGGGGAGAAATACGCCACGCCAAAGCTCTCCAGCGACGCCATATGGTACAGCATCAGGGTCATGCCGACGGCCAGCCCCGCCAGCCCCAAAAACGCCGCCAGCAGCACAAAGGCGAAGCGCATCAGCCGCACCGCGCCGGAAAAGTCCTGATTGGGCATGACAAAGCCCGAGATACCGGTCAGGGCGATGACGATGACCACCGCCGGCGAGACGATTTTTGCCTCGACGGCGGCCTGCCCCACCACCATGGCACCCATGATGGAAATGGCCTGCCCGATGACCTTGGGCAGCCGAAGGCCGGCCTCCAGCAGGATTTCAAACGACATCAGCATCCCCAGCACCTCCAGCGCCGAGCCGAAGGGCACATCCTTCTTGCTGGCGATGATGGAGGCAGCCAGGCTTGGCGGGATCATCTCCTGATGAAAAATGACCACCGCCAGATAAAAGCCCGGCAACAGCAGCGCAATATAAAAGGCGACATAGCGCAGCACCGTGATGCAGGACGCCAGTATATAGTTGTTGGCGTAATCCTCCGGCGCCTTCATAAGCTGGGCGAAGGTGGTCGGCAGCAGGTAGGCCAGCGGCATCCCGTCGATGAGCAGCCCCACCTGACCGCCCAAAATCCCGTGACAGAACCGATCGCACCGTTCTGTGTAAATCATTTGCGGGAACGGGCTCATGGAGCTGTCCTCCAGATATTCCTCCACATAGCCGGCCAGCAGCGCCCCGTCGATATCGATGTCGGCGATACGGCGGCGCACCTCGTCCACCAGCTCGGGGTTGGACAGCCCCTCGATATACACCACGCCCAGCGTGGTCATGGTCTGCCGCCCGATGGGGCTTTCGATGATGCGCAGATGCGGCGTTTTGAGCCGGCGGCGCACAAGCGCCGTGTTGACCCGGACGTTTTCAATAAAGCAGTCCTTGGCGCCCTTGATGACGTTTTCGTCCGACGGCTCGGTGACGCTGCGGCTCTGAAACCCTTTGGCCTCAAAGCTCAGCGCCTTTTTCTCCCCGGGCACGAGCACGGCGCACGAGCCGGTGATCATGGCGGCGGACAGGGTGTTGATGTTCTCATGCACCTTGGCCTCGAAGTTGTTCACGCCGCCCAGCAGCCGCTCAAACAGCTGCGAGGCGCTTTGGCAATCGGCCAGCATGGGGTTTTCGGTGATGGGCTCCAGAATCTGTTCGCTGACCCATTGGCCGCCCACCATGCCGTCAATATAGAATATTTTTACCTTGAATTTGGCCTGTCCGCCTACAAACACCTCGCGAGACACAAAGTCGCCCGAGTCGCCGAAGGTCTGCTCCACCCCCTCGGGCGAGAGCGGCAGCTCCAGCGGCTGCGGCGGGTGGTGCGGGCCGGCCTCTTCGTTGGCTTTTTTTTCAAAAAATGCCATGCGGGCGATCTCCTCCCCAAAACAAACGCTAAACGATTCATGCGTAAATTACGATATGGTTAGTATTGCAGTGCGGTCCCGGAATATACCCCCGGCGTTTGCAAAAAATACATCGGCGGGCCCGCTCTTTTTTCTTTGCGATTCGGGAGAATTTAGTGTATAATAGGAAAAATCGACGTCTTTTCGGGGAGGATGCGTTTTGGAAAAGATCAAACAGGAGGAGTTTTTGCGCTTGGTGCAGTACATGCGCGAAAACTACGGCATCAATCTGGAACAAAAGCTGACCCTTGTCGAGGGGCGTCTTTGGAACGTCATTGGCCAGAGGGGTTTTGCCTCTCTGGGCGAATATATCGAGTATGTCATCGGCGACAAAACCGGGCAGGAGGCCAAAACGCTGGTCACCCGCCTGTCCACCAATTACACGTATTTCATGCGGGAGGATCAACACTATAAATTTATGGTGAACACCATCCTGCCCGAGCTGTCCAAAACACTCAACCCCAAGGATTTGCGCATCTGGAGCGCCGGCTGCTCCTCGGGCGAGGAGCCCTATACCATCGCCATGGTGCTGGACGATTTCTTCGGGTTTTCCAAATCGCAATGGGACTGCAAGGTGCTGGCCACCGATATCTCCCCGCAGGTGCTGCATCAGGCGGTGGAGGCGGTTTATCCCGCCGACCGGCTGCAAAATCTGCCCGAGGCATGGAAAAACAAATACTTTGCCAAGCTGCCGGGGGATTTGTATCAGGTGCGCGAGGAGCTGCGCGGCGAGGTAATTTTCCGCTCGTTCAACCTGATGGAAAAGCATCTGCCGTTTAAAAAGAAATTTCACATTATCTTTTGCCGCAACGTCATGATTTATTTCAACAAGCAAACCCGCGACGCGCTGGTGGCGCGGTATTTCGACGCCATTGAGCCGGGCGGCTACCTGTTTATCGGCATGTCGGAAACCATCGGCAAGGGCGAGTCGGCGTTTGAGTTTATATCGCCGGCCATTTACAGAAAGGGACGTTGATTTTGGAACCGAAGATCCGGGTGCTTCTCGCCGACGAATCCCCCTTCTTTCGCCGTGCCATGGCGCAGGCGCTCGCGGGGTATCCCGTCTTTGAGATCGCCGGCGAAATTTCCTCTGTGCGGGAAACGCCGGAGGTTTGTGACGCCCTGCGTCCGGACATTGTAGTGCTCGACGTCGACACCCTGCCGCCGTCGGTCTGGAAGCTGCTCGTATCGCGACTGACCGTTCCGGCGCTGGTCGTCAGCCAGACCTATGCCACGGCGCATGAGGCCACCCGCGCCGGCGCCGCCGGTTTCGTCCTCAAGCCCACCGATCAGGAAGCGCACATCCTCAACCTGTTTTTGTCCAATCTGGCGCGGCATCTCAAAATCGCGGCGCGTGTCGGCCTGTACCGCGCGCCGCCGCCCGTCCCCGCCCCGACCCATCCGCTTGTCCATCAATACGCCTTTGACGGCATCATTGCCCTCGGCGCGTCCACCGGCGGCACCCAATCCACCGCCAAGATCCTGCGCGAGCTGCCCGGGGATTTCCCCGGCATGGTCATTGTGCAGCATATGCCCCGCGATTTTACCCGCATGTACGCCGACAATCTCGACCGGGAATGCGCCATGAGCGTCCGCGAGGCGCGCGACGGCGACATGGTGGAGCGCGGCGTGGTGCTCATCGCGCCCGGCAACCAGCATATGGAGGTTTCTCCCCGCCCGGGCCGCCGATTTGCCGTGCGCTGTTATCAGGGCGAGCGGGTGGGCGGCCATTGCCCGTCGGTGGACGTGCTGTTTTCGTCGGTGGCCAAATACGCCAAAAAGGACGCCGTGGGCGTCATTCTCACCGGCATGGGCGCCGACGGCGCGAAGGGACTGCTGGAAATGCGCCGCGCCGGCGCGTTTACCGTCGGGCAGGACGAAAAATCCTGCGTGGTCTACGGAATGCCCAAGGAGGCGCACGAGCTCGGCGCGGTTGTAAAGCAGGCACCCTTGTCCGGCATTGCCGCTATTTTGACGCAATATGTGACCGACATGCGTGCATAGGGAGCTTTGGGTTTATGGAACATGTGGTGGGCATAGGCGGCTATGCCATAACCAACAATCCGAATGACGTAATCAAAACGTTCGCCCTCTCCACCTGCGTGGGGCTGGTGTATTTCAGCATGCGCAAACGGTGCATGGGCATGGCGCATATTCAACTCCCCAACTCCAAAGCGGTGCGCACGGACGACAAGCCCAGCCGCTTTGCCGATGCCGCGCCCGGCTTTTTGTTGCAGGACATGATGAAAAATTACGGCCTGACCCGCGGCGAG
>JAVBOJ010000033.1:0-8568 GCA_031550755.1 Oscillospiraceae bacterium | reverse complement strand
ATGTGAATTCGGATGTGGAGCTGCAAAAGAGCAATATTTTGCTCATTGGACCCACCGGCGTTGGGAAGACGATGCTCGCGCAAACTTTGGCGAAGCTGCTCAATGTGCCCTTTGCCATTGCCGACGCCACCACCCTCACCGAGGCCGGCTATGTGGGCGAGGACGTGGAAAATATCCTGCTGCGGCTCATTCAGGCGGCTGATTTTGACGTGGAGCTGGCCGAGCGCGGCATCATTTATATCGACGAGCTGGACAAAATCGCCCGCAAGAGCGAAAATGTCTCGATCACCCGCGACGTGTCCGGCGAGGGCGTCCAGCAGGCGCTGCTGAAAATTCTGGAGGGCACCATCGCCAACGTGCCGCCGCAGGGCGGCCGCAAGCATCCCCACCAGGAGTTCATCCAGGTCAATACCTCGAATATTTTGTTCATTTGCGGCGGCGCGTTCGACGGCATCGACAAGATCATCGAGAACCGCCTCGGCAAAAAAGGTCTCGGCTTCGGTGCCAAGATCGAGAGCAAAAAAGACAAGGATATGACCGCCCTTTTGCGCGAAATCCAGCCGCATGACCTGCTCAAATACGGCATCATTCCCGAGCTGGTCGGCCGCCTGCCGGTCATCGCGCCGCTGGGCTCGCTCTCCAAGGAGCATCTCGTCCGCATCCTCACCGAGCCGAAAAACGCCCTCATCAAGCAATACCAAAAAATGTTTTCCTTCGATCAGGTGGAGCTGGTGGTCGGGCAGGACGCCCTCGAGGCCATCGCCGAACGTGCGCTCCAGCGCGAGATCGGGGCGCGCGGTCTGCGCGCCGTCATGGAAAACATCATGACCGAGATCATGTACGAAATTCCCTCCGATCACACCATTGAAAAGGTGGTGCTCACCCCCGAAATGGTGCGCGGAGAAGGGAAGCCGGAGATCAGCTACAACCCAGACCGGCTGCCCAGACTGCCCTCGGCCAAGGTCAGCGCACAGAAAAAAGCGCCCGCCAAGCGCATCGTATCTTAACAATTGCTTGATTATGGGCCGAATTCAATTCGGCCCATAATTTTCCTATTTTTGTTGACAGGAGGCGCTCATGTCTGATTTACAAATGTCCCGGGTGCCGCTTCTGGCTATCCGCGGACTCACCATCTTCCCGCAGATGCTGGTGCATTTTGATGTGGGCCGCGAACGCTCGATCCGGGCGTTGCAGGAGGCCATGAACGCCGGCCAGATGATTTTTCTGGTGGCGCAAAAGGATGCCCGCGCGGAGGAGCCGCCTCTGGACGAGCTCTTTCAAATGGGCACGATTTCCCGGGTGTGCCAGATCCTCAAGCTGCCCGGAGACAATATTCGGGTGCTGGTGCAGGGCGTTTCGCGCGCCCGGATTGCCGCCGTCACCCAGTCCGAACCCTGTATTTGGGTGGAGGTCGAGCCGGTGCCAGATCGGACAAGCCGTGTCGGCGCCGACCGGCAGGAGGCCGCCATCCGCCGCGCGCAGGAGCTGTTCGAGACCTTTGCCGAGCTGACGGGGCAGGTGAGCCCCGACATCGTGCTCAACGCCATCGAGGCGCGCGATATCAGCTATCTGGCCGATTATATTGCCCAAAATATGCCGCTGCGGCAGGAGGAAAAACAGACGGTGCTGGAGACGCTGGCGCCGTTTGCCCGGCTGGAGCGGGTCATTGCCGTGCTGCTGCACGAAATCGAGATCGGTGAAATCGAGCAGGACATCCAGCGCAAGCTGCACCGTCAGCTGGGCAAAAACCAGCGGGAATATTACCTGCGCGAGCAGATCAAGACCATCCAGACCGAGCTGGGAGAAAATGAGGACGGCGACGCCGACGATTACCGCACGCGCATTACGCGGCTGCAGCTGCCCGAGGAGGCCGAGGAAAAGCTGCTGCGCGAGGCAGGGCGGCTGGAGCGGTTGTCCTCTTCCTCGCCGGAGACGGCGGTCATCCGCACCTGGCTGGACACCTGTCTGGATCTGCCGTGGAACAAAAAAACAACAGACCGGCATGACCTCAAGGTCGCCGAACGGATTTTGGACGCCGACCATTTCGGTCTGCCCAAGGTCAAGGAGCGCATTTTGGAGTTTTTGGCGGTCAAGCAGCTCGCGCCCGACCTCAAAGGACAGATTCTCTGCCTCGTGGGGCCGCCCGGCGTGGGGAAAACCTCTGTGGCGCAGTCGGTAGGCCGCGCCATGAACCGCAAGCTGTCCCGGCTCAGCCTCGGCGGCGTGCGGGATGAGGCCGACATCCGCGGCCACCGCAAAACCTATATTGGCGCCATGCCCGGGCGGATCATGACCGCTCTGCGGCAGGCCGGCGCGCAAAACGCCGTCATTTTGATGGACGAGATCGACAAAATGGGCCATGACTTCCGGGGCGACCCGGCGGCGGCCCTGCTGGAGGTGCTCGATCCCGAACAAAACGCCACCTTCCGCGACCACTATCTGGAGGTGCCGTTTGACCTCTCCGATGTGCTGTTCATCACCACCGCCAACACCACCGAAACCATTCCGCGCGCGCTGCTCGACCGCATGGAGATCATCGAGCTGACCAGCTATACCGACGAGGAAAAGCTGCAAATCGCCCGGCGGCACCTGCTGCCCCGGCAAATGACCCGGCACGGGCTTACGAAAACCCAGCTGCGGGTGACCGACGACGCCGTCCGTGAAATTATCGCGGGCTATACCCGCGAGTCGGGCGTGCGCCGGCTGGAGCGGGAGCTGTCCGCCCTGTGCCGCAAGGCCGCCCGGCTGATTGCCTCCGAGGAAAAGTCCCGCCTGACGCTCAGCGCCGGCGGGCTGGAGGAGTTTCTTGGCGTGCGCAAATACAAGCAGGATCGCGCGCGCGTGCAGGATGAGGTCGGGCTGGTGAGCGGTCTGGCCTGGACCAGCGTCGGCGGGGAGCTGCTGGAGGTCGAGGTCGGCGTGGTGCAGGGCAGCGGCAAAATCGATCTGACCGGCAATCTGGGCGACGTGATGAAGGAGTCGGCCCGCGCGGCGCTGACCTATATTCGCGGGCGCTGTGAGGCGCTGCACATCGACCCGGATTTTTACAAAAACCGGGATATTCACATCCATTGCCCCGAGGGGGCGGTGCCCAAGGACGGACCCTCGGCCGGCATCACCATGGCCACCGCCATGGTCTCGGCGCTGACCGGTGTGCCGGTGCGGCGCGACGTCGCCATGACCGGGGAGATCACCCTGCGCGGTCGGGTGCTGCCCATCGGCGGGCTGAAGGAGAAAACCATGGCCGCCTTCCGCAACGGGGTGCATACCGTGATTATCCCGCGCGACAACGAAAAAGATCTGGCCGAGATTGACCCGACCGTCAAAAACGCCCTCCAGTTTGTCGTCGCCGAGCATATGGACGCCGTGCTGGGCGAGGCGCTGGTCTTTGAACACAAACCCGAGCTTCCGGCTCTGCCGGAGGTTGCCTTTACGGCGCCGCCCGCGGGCGCGCCCCTGCAATAGCCATGATACGTTGGCAGGAGACGGAGTTTATCCGCAGCGCGGCGGGGCCGGCGCAGTTTATTTCAGACGGGCTTCCCAAGATGGTGTTCGCCGGGCGTTCCAATGTGGGCAAATCGTCCACCATCAACAAGCTATTGATGCGCAAAAACATGGCGCGGGTCGGCGACACGCCGGGCAAAACCGCCCATGTCAACTATTTTCTGATTGACAAAAAAGTCTATTTTGTCGATCTGCCCGGATATGGCTACGCCAAGGTGTCCAAGACGGAAAAGGACCGGTGGGACAAGCTGATGGAGGCCTATTTTGCCCGGCCGGACGACATCACGCTGGGCATTTTGATCGTCGATATCCGCCACAGGCCCACCGCGCAGGATATCATGATGGCGTCCTATTTCCAGCAGACCTGCAAGCCGTTTCTCGTCGTGGCCAACAAGGCCGACAAGCTCAAAAAATCCCAGATCGCGCCGCAAATAGAGGAAATCCGCCGTACGCTGGTGCTGGACGACGCGGTGGGCTGCGTCGTGTTTTCGGCTTCGGCGGGGCAGGGAAGAGAAGAAGTGTTGCGGGGAATTGCCCGCTATGGGGAGGAATCCGTGTGAAATACATTCGTTTTGAAGCCGAAAACGGCGCGTTTTGGGGCGTCGAGGACGGGGAAGTCGTCCGCGCACTGTCCGGCGCACCCTATGAGGGCGGCGTTGAGACTGGCAAGGAGTTTTCCTTGCGTGAGGTAAAACGCTTGGCGCCGTGCGCACCGGGCAAGATCGTCGCGGTGGGCAAGAACTACTACGACCACGCAGTCGAGATGCGCGAGGGCATCCCGGAAAATCCTATTTTGTTTCTCAAGCCGGTCACGGCGCTGCTGGCTCCGGAGGGCGACATTGTCGCGCCGGCCGACGCCGCGCAGATTGATTACGAGGGCGAGCTGGCCTTTGTGGTGGGCAAAAAAGCCCGGCATGTCAAGGCCGAGCAGGCCATGGACTATATTTTCGGGGTTACCTGTTTAAACGACGTCACCGCCCGCGATCTGCAAAAAAAAAGACGGGCAGTGGACCCGCGGCAAGGGGTTTGACACCTTCGCCCCGGTCGGCCCCTGCCTTGTCACCGGGCTTGACCCGAAGGATCTGGCGCTGCGCACCCGGCTCAACGGCCAAGAAGTGCAGGTCTCCCGCACGTCGAAATTCATGTGGGATATCCCGACGCTCATGGCCTTTATCACCCGCTGCATGACCCTACTGCCCGGAGACGTCGTCACCACCGGCACGCCCGCCGGCATCGGCCCCATGCGCCCCGGCGACACCGTCGAGGTCGAGATCGAGGGCATCGGCGTACTGCGCAATTTTGTCGTGGAGGATCCGCACCATGGATAGACGCTCCATTGTCCCGTCGCTGGGCCGGACGGAGACCGACCGGCTGACGCTGGGCGGCGTCGATGTCGCCTATTTGGCGCAGAAATACGGCACACCCCTGTACATCATGGACGAGCAGGTCATTCGCGACACCTGCGCTGTCTTTCGCAATACCCTGAAAAAACACTATCCGGGCGAGTTTCTCGTCTCCTTTGCCAGCAAGGCGTTTTGCTGCACCCGGCTGTATGAGATCCTCCATGAGGAGGGCATGGGTGCCGATGTGGTCAGCGGCGGCGAACTGTTTACCGCGCTGCGCGCCGATTTTCCCGCCGACAAAATCGATTTCCACGGCAACAACAAGAGTGAGGCGGAAATTCTCATGGCGCTGGAGGCCGGGGTGCGCTGTCTGGTGGTGGACAACCGCGAGGAGCTGTTCACCGTCGCCCGCATGGCCGCCGAGCGCGAGGAGGAGGTGCGCATCGCCATCCGGGTCAAGCCGGGACTGGAGGCGCACACCCATGAATTTATCCAAACAGGGCAGAATGATTCCAAATTCGGGTTCGGGTTGGAGTCGGGCGAGGCGATGGAGGCGCTGCGCGCCGCCGTCAAGCTGCCGTTTCTTCGCCCCGTGGGCATCCACTGCCATATTGGCTCGCAGATATTTGAGGCCCGTGCCTTCGTCGCGGCGGTGGAGGTCATGATGGGCTTTCTCGCACAGGTCAGAGACGCTCTGGAGATTACGCCGGAAATTCTCAATCTGGGCGGCGGCTTCGGTATCAAGTACACCGAGGAGGATACGCCCCGTCCGCTGGAAGAGGCGGTGCGGCTGACCGCCGAGACGGTACGGCGCACGGCGGAAAGGCTGCATCTGCCACTCCCTTTTTTGCAGATGGAGCCGGGGCGCGTGCTGGTCGGCCCGGCGGGCATTACGGTCTATACGGTCGGGGCGGTCAAGGAAATTCCCGGCGCGCGCACCTATGTGATGGTGGACGGCGGACTGTCCGACAACCCCCGCCCGGCGCTCTACGGCGCCAAGTATACCGTCGTGCCGGTGCTGAATACCGGCGCGCCGTCCGAAATGACGGCGACGGTGGCCGGACGCTTTTGTGAATCCAGCGACGTGGTGGCGCGCGACGTGCGCCTGCCCCGGCTGAAACGGGGCGATCTCCTCGCCTCGCTGGCCACCGGCGCGTACAATTACACCATGTCCTCCAACTACAACCGCCAGCCGCGCCCGCCCATTGTCATGGTGCGCGGCGGCCAGGATTACCTCGCGGTGCGGCGCGAAACCTACGAGGATCTCTCGCGCCATGATCTGCGAGGCGGGAAGGAACAATGAAACGTCTGGTGCACAACTTTTTGTGGACAGGCCGCGTCTATGGGACGCGGCTTCCCGTGCTGCTGCTGTTTGCCGTCGGCATCGGGACGCTGATCGGGCTGATTCAGCAGTCGGTGATGGACATGCTGGGTCTCGTCATGGGGGCGGACTATCTGACGGCGCAGGATGAAACAAGGCTGGTGCTGCACAGTCTGCTGGTGCTGCTGGTCGAAATTTTTGTCACATCACTGGTCTGGGGCGGTGTTACCATGGCGGCGGCCAGTGTGCTGCGCGGCAAGCCGTTGCCTCTGTCCCAAGCCCTCACGCAGGCGCGCAAGGGCTACCGTGCGTTTGTGCGCACCGGACTGATGGTCTTTGTCGTGCAGTCATTTGTGCTGCAATATATTTACTCGTTGGCGGTGCCGGCGGCGGCGGACGACGTCGTGAGAATCGTCGTGCTGGTGCTGTTGCAGGCACTGCTCAACGCCTGTTTCGGACTGCTGTACCCCGTCACGGTGCTGGAGGGTCTGGCCGGCGCGGCCGCCCTGCGGCGCGGCTGGCGGCTGTTCCGCGCCAATACCGGCGTGTGCGTGGCCGTGTCGCTGGTGTTTACCGTGCTGGTCACGCTGTTGGGGCTGCTGTCCGGATTGCTGGACGGCATGCCGGAAACGCCGCAGCAGATCCTTTCCGCCGTGTGGACGAGCGTGCTTATGCCGCTGCCGCTGATCGCGATGACAGGATTGTACGGGGAGATCGCGGAACGGAAGGCGGAATAATAATGAGGGCGGGGCGGCTTATGGCCGCCCCGCACCTTTTTTTACACCGCCGGGTTGGGCATCAGCTCCCGGCGCGGCAGCTCCAGACAGAGGGAAAACATCTTGGCGGCCTCGCCGCGGGTCATGGGCGCGCCGGGGCGGAAGCTGCCGTCGGCGTAACCGGAAAGCACATTGTACACCGAAAGGGCGACCACGGCGTTGTTGAACCAGTCCTCCGGCGAGACGTCGGAGAAAAACGCCTGGTTATAGTCAATCGTGGCGGGCAAGTTCAGGCTGCGCATGACCACCTCGCAGGCCTCGGCGCGGGTGACGGGCGCGTCGGGACGAAAAACCCCGCCGGGATACCCACGCATCAGGCCGTATTCGTAGGCGGTGCTGATGGCGTCACGCGCCCAATGAGCGCCGGTGTCCGGGAACTGACGCCCCGGCCGGACAGGCAGCTCCCGCAGACGGCAAATCAGGGTACACAGCTCGGCCCGCGTCATATTGCCTTCGGGGAGAAAGAGCGTGTCCGTAGCGCCCTTGACGACGCCCAGCTCATAGAGCCTCATGATATATTCCTCCGACCAGAGGCCGCCGATGTCGTCAAACGGTAGGCCGTACAGCCAGGTGCGGTAAGAGCCCCACACCGAGGAGGGCTCCTGCCCCAGCGCCCAGCTGCCCGCGCCCTTGAGGTTGTATTTTTTGACCAGCGACAATTTTTTCTGATAAGACGTATGGTTTTCATACCAGATGTCATACACCCCGGCGGTCAGGCGCTTGCCGCCCCACAAGCCCGCCGCCACATCGGCCTCGCTGAGGGTCAGGGTGGCGCGGGCGCAGTGATAGTCGGTGTCGTACTTGAGGGTGGAGGGATACCGCGCGGTGAGGTTTTCGATGTCGCTGACCGTGAGCGCCAAGCCGCCCGAGGAAGCGCCCTGTTTCCAATAACGCCCGTAAAAGGGGATGCCCATCATGACCTTGTCGGCCGGGAGATACCGCAGGGCGTACTGCACCGATTTTTCCGCGAAACCATAGCTGGCCACCGGCCCGGCGGGCCCGCCGCTGTAAGATTCGTCATAGGTCATCAAAAACAGGTGATCCACATAGGGCACCAGCGCGGCGTAGTCATAGGCGCCCTGCCAGCCGGTCTTCCAGTCGTATGGGTTGGGTGCCACGCAGACCGACAGGGTTTTGCCCGCCGGCAGCTTGGCGCGCAGAATGCGGATGAAGTCGGTAAAGGCGGCGCGGTCGGTGTGGTCGATGTTTTCAATGTCGATGTCCAGTCCGTCCAGCCCGTTGGCTGTTACCTGATCGCACAGCGCCTGCGCGAAGGAGGTGCGCGAGGCCAGCATCAGCCGGGCTTTGTTCTGATCCCAGTGGTTGCTGACAAACGGCACGACCGCGATGTTTTTCTCGTGCATGGCACTGATAAACGCCGCGTCCACCGGGCGGGTGATTTTGAGCGTGCCGGCGGTTGACAGCTCAAAATAATCGGGACAGACCGTGGTGAGGTTGCCCTTGGTACGGGTCACGTTGTTCTGGTAAATAGAGGTGGAGCCGGCGTAGAGATACGACAGGCTCTCGCGCGGGACATAGGCCGCCCCGGCAGAAAGGCCGGAAAAAAGCATGGCCGCCAGAAAAAACGCACAGACATGTCTGATCAAAATGTTCACTCCATTAC
>JAVBOJ010000099.1:0-4145 GCA_031550755.1 Oscillospiraceae bacterium | reverse complement strand
CTTCTGGAGGAGCTGGGGGTCCCTCCAAACATTACGCCGCCAAAGCCCGCCGCGCCGCCACCCCAACCGCCGCCCCCCGCACCACCGCCGATCGAGACGCCCGGTTTCGCGCCGCGGGCGGCCGCCGCGCCGGTTCAAAATACTCCCTCCGGCGGACAGGGGCTGCTGCGGGTAAACGCCTTTTTGCAAAGCTCGGGACGCCCGGTCGCCGGTGCGCGGGTGCGCGTCCGCGACAAAACCGACGGCCGGATTCTGGAGGAGTTTGTCACCGACAGCTCCGGGGTATCGCCCACCGTTTCCCTGCCGTGCCCGGAAAAGGCGCTGTCGCTCGCGCCGCAGGAGCAGGTGCGGCCGTACGCCGAATATGATCTTGAGGTGACCGCCGAGGGCACCGACGGGGAAAAAATCGGCGGCGTGCAAATTTTTGACGGCGCGACAGCCCTCCAGCCGATCAACCTGCGCCGCACCGGCGGCGAGGCGGAGCTGCCCATCGGCGAACACACCCTCTGGGGGCAGTATCCTGCCAAAATTCCCGAAAGCGAGGTAAAACCCCTGCCCACCGACCCGGGATATATCGTGCTCGACAAGGCAGTGGTGCCGGAAACCGTTGTGGTGCATGACGGCCGGCCCGAGGACGCCAGCGCGCCCAATTATTATATTCCCTATAAGGACTATATCAAAAACGTGGCTTCCAGCGAAATTTACTGCACCTGGCCGACCGAAACTATCCGAGCCAACGTGCTGGCGATTATTTCCTTTACCCTCAACCGGGTGTACACCGAATGGTATCGCAGCCGGGGCTATCCCTTTACCATCACCTCCTCCACCGCCTTTGACCACGCGTTTTTTTACGGGCGAACAATTTATGAGCAGATTTCCCGCATCGTGGACGAATTGTTCGCCACCTATGTCGTGCGACCGGGCATCACCCAGCCTCTGTTCACCCAATACTGTGACGGGCGGCAGGTCAAATGTCCGTTTTGGCTGTCGCAATGGGGCTCGATGAGCCTTGGCGAGGAGGGCTACGACGCGCTGTCCATCCTGCGCAACTACTACGGCGACAGCGTGTATCTGACACAGGCCGAAAAGGTCACGGGGATTCCGTCCTCCTTCCGGGGCAATTTGCAGGAGGGCTCCACCGGCCCGCAGGTGCGCACAATTCAGGAGCAGCTCAACGCCATCTCGAACAACTTTCCCGCCCTGCCGAAGCAGCGCGTGGACGGGGTGTTCGGCCCTGCCACCACCAACGCCGTCAAGGAATTTCAGCGGATTTTCAACCTGCCGCCCACCGGCATCGTGGATTATCCCACCTGGTATAAAATTTCGGAGATTTATGTGGCGGTGCAGAAGCTGGCGGAGTAGGAAGCGCTGCGCCGCCGAGCAGGGAGGCTAAGCGGCGGAGAATCTGCGGAACCAGGAACGCGCAGTGTTCTGTCCGTAAAGATTCGGAGCAGGCATAGACGACCGTCCGCGAGGCGAGGGAGGCGTGACACGGAAGCGCTGCGCCGCCGAGCAATCCCCAGTCGGCTGCGCCGACAGCCCCTTTGAAAAAGGAGCCTCGGGAACAGTCGGCCGACAATTGACAATCATAATTTTGCGTGCATTTACAAATACTAACGGTGCTCCGTACGTTGCCAAAAAACTGCAAAATTTGACACGGCAGGAGAACATTGAAAGCATAATCAATCCCCGGGCGGACAACAATAATATCGCGCAAGACTTACAAAACAAAACCAAGGAGAAAAAGAAAAATGTCTAACAAAACTCTTGTCCCCAATGCCAAAGACGCGCTCGATCGTTTTAAGATGGAATCCGCCTCCGAAGTGGGCGTCAACCTGAAACAGGGCTACAACGGCGACCTGACCTCCAAGCAAGCCGGCTCCGTCGGCGGCCAGATGGTCAAAAAGATGATCGAATCCTACGAGAACGGCCTCAAGTAAGCAAAGTCCCCCCTTTGCGACAGAAAGTCCCCTGCGGGAAACCGCAGGGGACTTTTTTAACCTTCAATATCCAATAAAAACGGCGCGGCCGGAAGCCCTTCCGCGTTGTACAGCAGTGCTCCGGCGGGGCTGTCCGCCCACGCGTAACGAACTGAGGCCGCCTGTGCCGGTGCGCCGCGCACCACCAGCGCATCGCCGACGATGTCCGCTCGGCAGGACGTGAAAACACCGTCCGCACCGGATATTTCTACCTCCAGCGGTGCGCTACGCGCGGCCAACCCGTCGGCATGGGACAAGTTTACATAAATGTTATTTTCACGCCGCGTTGCTTTGCGCGCCAACGGCCCGGAGTGCTCGACATCCTCTCCGTACGCCAGCCGAAACGCCGCCAGCGCCAGCCGCCGCCCGACCTCCCGCTTGTTCAGCGGGTGCAGATCGTTGGCCTCGCCGACATCCAGCGTCACCGCCATGGCGGTGTTGGGGATGTCCAAGCAGGCGCGCTGTTTTTCTCGCAAAACAGGCCAAAGGCTTTGCGTCGCAGGGATATGCGGGGTGACATACCCCGCGAGCTGGACAAACAAAAACGGGAAATCGCCTTGTCCCCAGCGCACGCGCCAATCGGCGACCAACCCACGGAACAGCGTGTCATACTCCCACGGCGCGCCGGTGTTGGACTCGCCCTGATACCAGATAACGCCCCGGATGGCCTGCGGCAGCGCCGGGGCGATCATGGCGTTGAACAGCCCGGCGGGCTTGGCCTCGAAATTTTCCGGCTCGGGCAGCGCCGGAGTAAACGCGCCGACATGGTATTTCCAGTCGTGCTCCAGCGAAATTTCCTGCCCGTCAACGATGAGCTTATACGGCTTGCCGGCCACAAAGCCGCCGGTGTTCCGGATGCTGACCACCCGCGCGACGATGCTGTTTGTCCCTTCGCGCAGAAGGGTTTCCGGCAGCTCGTAGATCCTCGGCGGGTACTGATAGGCTGTCGCGCCGACCGTTTGTCCATTTACGTACACCGTGTCCGCATCGCGGACGCAACCCAGCCGCAGCACCGCCGGCCGCCCGGCCAGCCGCGCCGGAACCTCGAAGGTCGTCCGGAACCAGAACGCACCGTTTTGGGACAGCGCCGGGTCGTCGTCCCACGGCGCGGTGAGCGGGCGGGACGGCCACGCCGCGTCGTCATAGTCCGTCTGATAAAAACCGTCCCGCAGACCGGCGTCGGCGCTGTTCAGCGCCGCGTACCAGTCGGCTTCACGAGTCTTGTCGAATTGTATTTTTTCGTTTACAACCCGCTCGTCCTCGCATCGCTCCAGCTCGGCCAGATGCGCCGGAAAGGGCGCGAGCGCCTCGCGGCTCATCCACGCCTGCACAGGTGTACCGCCTGCCGCCGAGGCGATCAGGCCGATGGGGACGCCGTAGCGCCGGTACAGGCTGTCGGCAAAAAAGTAGGCCGTCGCGAAAAAACGCGGGATGGTCTCGGGCGTGACAGCCTCCCAGACGCCGCCGGGGTAATCGTCCCGCGGGCCGTGGAAATTATAGGTGCGCGGCACCCAAAAATGCCGGAGATGCGGGTTGTCCGCCGCCGCCATGTCGGCGGCATACAGGTCTCGCACCCGGCTCATGGGCAGCTCCATGTTGGACTGGCCGGACGCCACCCATACATCCCCAAACAAAATATCGCGGACGACCAGCGCCTCGCCGGACGCCTCGGCCGTCAGGGTGTACGGCCCGCCGGCCGGAACCGGCGGCAGGGTAATCTCCCATGCCCCGCCGGCGTTGGCCTTGGCCGTATAAAATTGGCCGGAGAAGGTCAGACGCACCGTCGCCGACGGCGCGGCGCAGCCGTGTATCCGCGCCGCGCGGTCGCGCTGGAGCACCATGCCGTCGCTCAGCAGACGGGGCAGCCGCAGCGCACCCATCAGTTGGACTTGGCGGCAAAATGCCAGCCGGACACATTTTCGGTGTAGGTCTGGTCGGCGGCCACCGTGCTGACGCCGTCCATGCGCAGGGTGGACAGATCAAAGTCCTTCGCGGCCGTAAACGTCACGGTGCAAAC
This sequence comes from Oscillospiraceae bacterium, assembly GCA_031550755.1. Classification (GTDB taxonomy): domain Bacteria; phylum Bacillota; class Clostridia; order Oscillospirales; family UBA929; genus JAVBOJ01. The sequence continues at coordinate 149 of JAVBOJ010000099.1, read as the reverse complement.
GGTGACGCTCTTGCCCGAATAGCCGGTTTTTGTACCCACCATGGTGGCGCCCACCAGCAGATGGTCGGTCATATCCTTGGAAAAAATTGTGCCGATGTCCTTGAGGGAGGATTTCACGCCGCCCTTGACCGGCGCGGCGGCGGTTTTGT
>JAVBOJ010000015.1:0-3558 GCA_031550755.1 Oscillospiraceae bacterium | reverse complement strand
AAAGCCAACCCGGCCAACTTCCTGTTGATGCACGCCATGGGGCCCAACGTGGCCGGCGTCATCGGCTCGGCGGTGGCCGCCGGCTTCCTGCTGGCGCGGTTCGGATAAAAGAAATACGAAAGCCGGGGCGGTCACGCTCCGGCTGAGGCCGCTCACAAACAGGTTTGTCAGCGAAAGCGAGAGCTTGGATCAAGCCGGCGGCTTGCAAAGAAAGGCTCCGCAGGAATGAATCCTGTGGAGCCTTGTGTTTGAGTATTTTGCGGAAATCGGCCCGGCAAGGACCTGACGGCTGCGCCGTCAGGCTCGACGCGATTTTCGCAAAAGGACGCGAGAAAACGGGGTTTGTCTATAGTCTGGGCCGGGGCGGTCACGCTCCGGCTTTTTAAGGATGTGCTCTCATGGATTTCAACAAATTATTCATCGAACAGGCCCTTTTCCCCGCCATGGAGCTGCTCAAAGGCAACCGCATCCGTCCCTATTTGAAGGAGCTCACGCGGTCGGCCTCCCTTGCGCCGGAGGCGCTGGCCGCCCTGCAAAAAGAGCGGCTGAAGACCTTGCTGCTGCACTGCATCGACCATGTGCCGGCCTACCGGGATTTGGCTTTTCTGCGTCCGGACATTTTGCGGGACGCCCGCGCGGCGCTGCTCTCCTTCCCGGTGCTGAGCAAGGCCGACTTCCGGCGCGACCCGTCCCGCTATCTCGCCGACACCGCCGAGAAGGCCGCGCTGATCGAAAACCGCACCGGCGGCTCAACCGGCGAGCCGGTGGTATTTTTTATGGATCGGGTCACGGTGGAGCACTACGAGGCCGCGCGCTGGCGCGGGCTTTCGTGGTGGAACATCACCCCGGGCAGCCGCTCTGTTATGATTTGGGGGCATCCGCTGGAGCTGAAACAGCACGAGCAGGAGGCCTTCCGCCAAAAAGAGCGGCGGATGAAAAACCGCATCGCCATCTCGGCGTACGCCCTGTACGAGAAGGACATGCCGGGGCATGTGGAGACCATCCGGGCGTACAAACCGGAGTATCTCTACGGCTTCGCCACCGCGCTGTACACCTTCGCCCGGCTCATGCTGGCGCAAAAGCTCAGCCTGCCCTTCGCGCCCAAGGCGGTCGTCTCCACCTCGGAGACGCTGTTCCCGCACTACCGCGAGGTAATCGAAGAGGCCTTCCGCTGTCCGGTAGTAAACGAATACGGCGCGCGCGACGGCGGCATCATCGCCTACGAAGCGCCCTGCGGGCAGATGCATATCACCGCCGAAAACGGCGTCTATGAAATCCTCGATCCCCTGTCGCGCCAGCCTGTCCCGGCCGGTACGCGCGGACTAGTTGCCGTCACCGACCTGCACAACTTTTCCCAGCCGCGCCTGCGCTACCTGCCGGGTGACATGGCCTCGGTGACGGACAAGCCGTGCGCCTGCGGGCGCGGCCTGCCGGTGATGGAGAGCATTGACGGCCGGGAGGACTGTCTGTTCCGGGACGCCACGGGGAAACTATTTTACGGCGATATTTACAACCGCTTTGCCAAAATGCTGGCGCCCGACGCCGTGTCGCAGTTCCAAATTACCCAGTTTGGCCCGCTGGAGGCCGAGCTGCTGGTGGTTTGGCTGCCCGGCGCACCGCGGGATCAAACCGAGGCGTTTCTGGCCGAGGTGAAAAACACCCTGCCGGGCGCGGAGCTCCGGGTCAAAACGGTGGATGAAATTCCCAAAACCGCTTCGGGCAAGACGCTGTATGCCATTCGAAAGTTCGAGTTATGAGGACTGAGATCATGAAACTGACAGACAATATCCGGCTCCTGCCCCTGTCCGGGGACAAGGGGACGGTGTATCCCGTCCTGCTGACCGGAGAGGGCGGCAGCCTGCTCGTCGATTGCGGCTTTCCCGGCTATTGGGGAGCGCTGGACGCCGCGCTGGCGGAGGCCGGCGTCGCCGCGTTGGACAACCTGCTGTTTACCCATCAGGACATCGATCACATCGGCTGCGTGGGCGAAATCAATCAGCGCTGGCCGGCGGTAAACATCCTGGCGCATGAGGACGAAGCGCCGTATCTCGACGGGCGGAAAACGCCGGTCAAGCTGGCGGCGATGGAGAGAAACAGGGATGGTTTGGACGAGGATGGACGGGCGTTTCTGGATTCTTTCAGAGCCGGATTTGAAAACCGCCGGACACCGATCGGCCAAACTCTGCACGACGGCGACATCCTGCCGTTTGGCGGCGGCGTGCGGGTCATCCACACGCCCGGCCACACGCCGGGGCATATCAGCCTGTACATCCCCTCCGCCAAGCTGCTTATCTCGGGCGACGCGCTGAACTGCCGCGACGGAACGCTCACCGGGCCGATGGATCGGTATACACAGGACGTGGACATGGCGCGCCGGTCGCTGCAAAGGCTGCTGCTGCTGGACATTGAACAGATCGTCTGTTACCACGGCGGGTGGTGCGCCGGGGGTGCCCTCAGATCCCTCATGGATGGACAGAAAGGACAGTTGCTATGAAATACGCCGTGACCTTGATGTGGTCTTTCTGGTGAGATTGAGAGAGAAGCATCCGATTCGGTGACGCGATGGCGTATTCAACCGTCCGTTATCTGTTATCCATTCTCTGTATCAGCGCCCGTACCACATACCCGCCCAGCATCAGCCCGGCGCAGGCCGGCACCCACGGAATGCTGGCCGGAACACTGCGCCGCCCCTCGGGGGGCGCTTCCAGCGGTTCGGGGACGACGGGCTCCTCCGGGCTCCACAATACCGTGTGGTGGACAATACCCCGATAGCGTAGCTCCTTGCGGATGACCCGCGCCAGCGGACAGGTGTTTGTTTTTGTAATGTCAGTGATGGCGAGCAGCTCCGGCTTCAGCTTGTTGCCGGTTCCCAGCGCCGACACGATGGGGGTCTCCAGCCCCTTCATGGTTTGGATGAGATCCAGCTTGCAGGTGACCAGATCAATGGCGTCCACCACATAATCGTAACGCGTTTCGGTGAACCGTTCCCGGTGGTCGCGGTCATAGCGGCAGACCACCGCCTCGGCCTGTATGGCCGGATTGATGTCCAGCACCCGCGCACGCAACGCCTCGGCCTTGGGCTGCCCCAAGGTGGAGTGCAGCGCCCCGAGCTGGCGGTTGAGGTTACTCTCCCCCACCGTATCGTGGTCAATGAGTGTCAGCCGTCCGACGCCCGAGCGGGCCAGCGCCTCGACGGCATAGCTGCCCACGCCGCCCAGCCCAAATACCGCCACATGACTGCGCCGCAGCGTCTCCATTGCCTCCGCGCCGAGCAGCATCCGATTGCGTAAAAAAATGGTGTCCATCCCGTCTCCCCCATCTCTACTCTCCCGTAAATCGTTTATTTTCCGGCAAATTCATTTTGCCGGAAAATATCCTTGTTTCTATTTCCTTTCAACGGCTCCTCCGTTGAAAGGATTGCAAAAAAAAGACGCTTTCGCGTCTTTTTTTACGAAGACCCCACTTTGGCCGTGCGAGCCCACTTATAACCTGCACATCCATGCAGGTGGGCAACCTCCCCGCGGTTTCACCGCTTCCAACATCCAGCCGAAGCCGGGA
>JAVBOJ010000115.1:0-14663 GCA_031550755.1 Oscillospiraceae bacterium | reverse complement strand
CAGGGATGTCGGCCACCACAAAATGGGTGTCGGCGTCCACCTGCACGACGCCCAAATTGGGCGACAGGGTGGTGAAATGATAGCCGGCAATCTTGGGACGCGCGGCCGAAATGACCGACAGCAGCGTGGATTTCCCCACATTGGGGAAGCCCAGCAACCCTACGTCGGCCAGCAGCTTCAGCTCGAGCACCACGGCGCGTTCCTCGCCGGGCAGCCCCGATTTGGCAAACCGGGGGGTCTGACGGGTGGGCGTGGCGAAACGCCGGTTGCCCCAGCCGCCGCGTCCTCCGCGCGCCAGCAGCACCGGCGGGCCCTCCTGAATATCGGCGATGACCGCGCCGGACGCCTCGTCCCGTACCAGCGTGCCGACCGGCACCTTGATAACGACCGGCTCGCCGCCCCGCCCGGAGGACGCCTTGATCCCGCCGGGCTCGCCCTGCGGCGCCTCATATTTCCGTTTGTAACGGAAATCCAGCAGCGTACTCAAATGCGGATCGGCCACGACCAACACGTCGCCGCCGCGCCCGCCGTCGCCGCCGTCGGGGCCGCCGTGGGTAATGTATTTTTCCCGGTGGAAGGAGACGCAGCCGTCTCCGCCCCGCCCGGCCTTGACCACAATATGCGCGATATCGATAAACATATAACCCTCAAAACATTCAAAAGGGGCGGAGACAAGCCCCGCCCCTACGATTCTGTGGTATCATGCCCCGCAGAGGCAGGTTGTGTCTGCCCTGTCGGAATTACTGCGTGTAGACGGAGACCTGTTTGCGGTCGCGGCCGAGGCGCTCAAAGGCCACCTTGCCGGACACCAGGGCGAAGAGCGTGTCGTCGCTGCCGCGGCCGACGTTGTTGCCGGGATGGATATGGGTGCCGCGCTGACGCACCAAAATATTGCCGGCCAGCACGAACTGACCGTCGGCACGCTTGGGCCCCAGTCGTTTGGACTCGGAATCGCGGCCGTTGCGCGAAGAACCTACGCCTTTTTTATGTGCCATGAGAACTTCCTCCTATAACTGCGCGCGGACTTATACCGGCGCCGCGATTTTGTTGATCTCAATCTTGGTATAGGGCTGACGATGGCCCTTTTTGCGGCGAATATTCTTCTTCGCGCGGTAGGTGAAGACGATCACTTTTTTCTGTTTTCCGTTTTTGAGTACCTTCCCGGTGATATTGACGCCAGGGACGGTGGGTGTGCCGAGGCGCACCTTTTCGCCTTCAAAAACGGCCAGTACCTTGTCGAATTCCACAGTGGAACCCTCGGCGGCGTCCAGTTTTTCGACGTAAATTACGTCGCCTTCCTGCACCTTGTACTGCTTTCCGCCTGTCTCAATAATCGCGTGCATGCTTGTTCCTTCCCATCTTTCGGTCTCGCTCGAAAAAGGCGGGGAAAATTCCCGCTTATTGTGCCCGTTCGACGCGGCTCATGTAGTATAGCACGCGAAGCGCCGAATGTCAAGATTTTGTTTGAAACGCAGGGGCGCGTTTTGGTTACATCTCTTTCTCTTCTTCGTCGCGCCGTTTCAAAACGATGCCCGCGGCCAGCAGCGCAAAGCCCAGCAGACCCAACCAAAGGCTGACCGGCGTGCCGCTGGTCACCGGCAGCTCAACCGGCGGCGCGATGGGCGGGACGGTGTCCTCGTCAATGATGACAAGCGGCGGCGGTGTTGGGGTGACGATCTCCTCCTTGACCTCGGCTTTCTCGTAGAGGAAGGTGATCTCCAGATTGTTCTCCAAATAGCCGCTGAGCGGCCCGCCGGTGGATCCGACGTATTTGTACCCGCTAATGTCGGGCGCCTGCACGCTGTACGCCATGCCCGGGCCGTGCCCGGACGAGCTTGTGGCCTCGCGCACCGGCGCGCCGCTCTCATGGTCGTGATAATGAAGGGTCATCGAATAGGTGATTTTCGGATCGGGCACCACACTGACCGACTCGCTGGCCTGCGCCGTATACGTCCGATCCATATAGTCGTACGCCGTCACGACGGTGGTGTTCCAATATTCCCGCGCATGGGTCGCTTTGAGCACGTAGGAGAAGGTAAACGACTGCCCCGGCTGCAGCACCACCGGCTCGAAGACAAAGCCCTTCGCCGGGTCAAAGCCGGTGACCGCGCCGGAAAAGCTCTGGTATTCCAGCCCCGCTTCGGCCTCTCTGGGGGACATGGTGTCGGTGATGGATGACACGGTCATGGCCAGATCGCCGTTGTTGCCGACGGTCACGGTGTACGGGAACAGCACATAGCCGGACAGCAGCTCCTGCAGTTTGATGTCGCAGCCCATGCGGACGCCGATCGCGCCCTTGAGCACCTTGGTCTGGGCGGTTTGGCGGGCGGTCACGGCCTGGGTGCGGTAATAGCCTGTAATGACCGCCTCGTTTTGATACACTCCCTCGTGATCGACCCGCACACGGTAGAGAATGGTTTTGGTTTGGCCGATGGCCATGGCGCCGATGACAAATTCTCCGGCGGGCGCAGCGTCCATCGCCGCGAAGTCTCCGCCGTTCAGGTAAGTGATGCCGCCGGCCTTCTCAAGGTATTCCATCTGCGCGGCCACATCGCGCAGCGCGCGGTTGCCGTTGTTTGTGACGGTCAGCTTGTAATCGATGTTGGCGTAGCCCTCCACCATATCCTCGGTCTTTACGACCTCCAGCTGCACCGAGAGCGACGGCGCGGGCGTGATAAACCGCGCGGTGATTACGATGTTCCCCGTGCGTTTGGCGTTGTAAGTGAGGTCAAGGCTGCCGGGCGCGTAGTCAAGGCTCCAGCATTCGCTGTCGGTCACCAGAATTTCGGACACGGTGTATTCCGCGTCCAGTTCCAGATTGTCCCACGTGGCCGACCAGAGGTTGCCGGCGTTTATGAGCTTGTTTTGCTTTGTGTCCACCCCGTCCTTAAACAGGCGGAGCTCCACCTCAAAGGTTTCAACCGCCGTGGACTTGCCGTCGGCGTCCAGCCATTTTTTGGTGACGGTCACGCTGCCGTGCGGTAGGTCGTAGGTATTGGTGACGGTCACCTCGGCCAGCCCGTTTTTGGTCAGCGAGACGAGGTTCCCCTGCACCGTTAAAATATAATCGCGCACGGGGGTCTCCACGATTTCATAGACATAGGTTTTGCCCTGCGGATTGTACAGCGGCAAACTCTGGTAGGTGGTCGCCCAGCCCTCGGACTGCTTCAGCAGACGGGTCTCCGACCAGCCGGGCTCGCGGACGCCCTCGGCGCTGCGGTACAGCGTCACCTCCACCTGAACAAGCGGCGCGACGCTGCCGGGCAGATCGTCCGCCGAGACGACCTTGGTCACCTTGAGCGACCCGGTTGGCATGATATAGGTGTTGGTCACGGTGATCGAGCCGCCCGTTGTCCCGTTTGTCAGGGCGACGGGATCGGACGCGCCGCGGCTGTACGCCACGGTATAGTCAAAGCCTTGCGGCACCGTCTCGACGACGTAATACGACGAATACAGGTCGAGGTCTGTGAAGGTGTGCTCCCATTGGCCGCCCTGCGGCAGGCTGACCGTCTGTCCGGTGGACGCGCCGTCCTTGTACAGGGTGATGGCAAAGTCCGGCCGGTTGGGATCGACCGTGCCTTTCAGCTCCTTGCGGACGGTGATGCTGCCGCGCGGGTTGTTGTAGGTGTTTGTCACCGTCACGGCGACGGCCTGCACGGACGCGTCGGCGGTCAGGGTGACGGGGTGGGCGGCGTCGGCGCTGATGGCGGCGGTGTAATAGGGGATGCTGTCCTCGGCGATATAATAGGATTTGCCGATTTCCAGCCCGCCGAATACGGCGGAGTTGTTGCCGACGATCTCCGCCGAGGCCACCGGCGTATCCACCCCGGCCTCAAACAGGGAGATTTGCGCACGGGTCGGCTTTTGCGAATCGAGGTTGAGGCTGTCCGCCCACGTTTTGGTGACCAAAATGACGCCCGCGCCGTAGACATTGGAGACGCTGACGGCGTCGGTCTTGTGCGCGGCGGTCAGGGTGACCGCACCGGAAATCGAGGTGGTATACAGCGGCACCGCCGTCTCGGTCACGGAATAGACGGCACCCAGCTCCAGCTGCGAAAAGGTGTGCGACGCGTCGCCGGTCAGGGTGACCGTCCCGACCTGCACAGGGCCGGAGGGCGTTTCTTTCCACAGAAAGAGCTCGGCCTGATCCGGCAGTGTGTCCGGATTGGCACCGTGGCTCCATGTTTTGCTGACGGTAATCTCGCCGTAGGGCTTGTCGTCCGTGTTTGTCACCGACAGCGAGCCGGTGCGCAGCGCGGGGGTCAGCGTGACCGACCCGGCGGTGATGGTCTTGACATATCCGTTGCCCGGCTCGGCCTCGTCCACCGTATAGACGCCGAAATTGGGCACGTTGACCGTCCTGCTCCAGACATTGCCCGAAACGGCGTCGGCGGCGGTCAGGGTGATGGGACTCGTCGTGTCTCCGTTGAGATAGAAATCCACCGAGGCGGGGCGGCCGCCGTAGGCGTTGCCCGCGTCGTCCCAGGTTTTTGTCAGCGTCACGGTGTACACCGGCGGGGTCAGGGTATTTTTCAGCGTCAGGATGAGCTGCTCGCCGTGGGTGGTCAGCGTGCCGTCGGTCCGCGAGCCGGAGGCGTTGAAGCTGTAGTCGGCCACCGCCGCCTCGGCGACGGAGTACGCGCCCATGGCAACCTTGTCCAGCTCCATCACCCAGCGGTTTGGATTGAGCGGATCCTCATTGGCGGCGGTCAGATAATGGGTGACCGGCGCGCCATTCTGGGTCAGCGTCAGGACGACCTGCGCGGGGCGGTAGGTCTTGTCGCCGTTGTCGTCCCACAGAGTCTCGAGGATGACCTTGCCCTTGTTGGTGATGCTGTTTTTGACCGTGATCGACGCGGCGGGCGCGGCGGCGGTCAGGGTGACGTCGGCCGGCGAATAGACCGGCAAATTGGCAAATTCAGACAGCGCAGTGGTCTCCACCACGCGGTATTTCGTATCGATGGCCAGCCCCGAGAAGGAGCCGCTGTAATTGTTGCCGCTATTGAGCCCGGCGGTGCTGCCGGTGTCCACCCACGCGGAGCCGTTCCATGCTTGCAGCTTGACCGAAACGGTCTGTTTGAGGCTTTCGGGCGTGTTGTCCCAGTCCTTTGTGACCGAGATGGAACCGGTGGCGTGGTAGGTGTTTGTAAAGGTGGCCGAGGTGGTGGCCGCGCCGCCGATGGTCACGGTACCGGCCAGACTGACGGTCACCCTGCGGGCATTGTTGGCGTCATACGTCCAAAACTGCGGCAGGGGGGACGGCACCGTCTCCTCCAGCCAGAAGACCTTGTCGGCGGTGTTGCCAGCAAAGCTGAGCTGCGCCGACGGGATGGTCAGTGTGACATTGCCCGCGCCGCTGCGGCTCTGCCGGGCGATAACGCTCGTATGCGACGAGTCGTACAGCACGAACTCAAAGCTCTGGCTCGGCGGCGTCGGCACATTGGAGCTGACCGCCTTGGTCACCGTGAGATTGATGTTGTTCAGCTGGGCGACGCTGACCTCAATCCAGCCGTCCTTGGTGAAATTCTGGGTCTGGCTCTTGGTGGAATAATAGGCATTCTCGTCCGACGCGGTGAACGTGGCGCGGTTGTTCGACCCGCGGGTGACACGGTAGGTTCCGGCGGCGTACGGGGTCTTGAGCGCGATGGTCACGGTCAGCTTGGCCGGCGTGGTGCTCACCTGCGTCGCCTGGGTCGGCGGCAGGAGCGGCAACCGCGTGACCGTCCAAACGACGTTGTTGTTTGCGGTGGTATAGGTGCAGTCGGAGATGTTGGCCTCGACCTTGGTGATGGTAAAATCATTGCCGACGCTGTCGTTGACCACCAGATTTTCCAGGCCGGTGGAGCTGTTTTTCACCAGCGGGCTGGTATACAGTACCTGCCCCAGAATGGAGTCGTACAGCGCCTCCAGACTGGACGCGGTGGAGCTCGTCGTGGTGCCGCTGCCGGGCATGGAGTGATAGGCCAGCTCATTCCGCCACGCCACGGTTTGCAGCGCGGAACCCTGCTGGCTCAGATTGGAATAGAGCTTTCTGGTGCGGGTATTGCCCGAGGTCGTCCACGCCGTCTCGCTTGTCAGGGCGGTGTTGGCCCAGTAATATGACCATGCGCCGAAGGAGGAAGCGCCCCATTCGCTCGACGCGCTCGCGCGTGTCTGGGTCTCTATACGCCGGAAGCCCTCGCTGTATGTCCCATACCGGCCGGACAGGCGCGCCGAGGACGGAAACAGCACGGCATTGGCCGTCGTATTGGAATCGGAAATGCTAAATCCGATGGTATAAATCCGCAGATCGGAATACAGGCGCTTGAGATAAACCGCCTGCAAAACGGTACTCATAATATAATAATTCGTTCCGTCGATGGTCGTAGCGCTATCCGGCGCGGTATACGCCTCGTTGGCGTCGCCGTCGGTCATCATGATAACCACCGGCTCGTTGGCGGAGGAGCCGCGGTTTTGCAGGGCGATCTGAGCCTTGCGATAGCCGTCCTGACAATTTGTGGTGCCCGCCACCGCGATGCTGAACAGCACGCCGCCGATGGTATTGGCGTTGGCGCCCGAATTGGCCGCAAGCGTTCCCAGCGTACTAGACCAATACACGCCCGAGCCGAAGGTTTTGTTGGCCGCGGTGGTGTCATAGGTCACAATGGCCACGCGGTTGGACGGGTTGGCCGCCAGAATCCGCTGGGCTGCATTGTAAGCCACCTGCTTGGCGTTTGTGAGCTTTGTGCCCGACATGCTGCCTGAGATATCCAGCACCAGCACCACGTCCACCTGCTTGGGCGTCCCGGTGGTATACACCGAACGGCCGAGAGCGGAATATGTAATGGTAAACGTACCGTCGGAGTTGGCGACGATGGACTTGTCCGCCCACACCTGCCCGTTGGCGAGGGTCGGCTGGGTGCCCACGGCGTCGGCGTCGGACACAAACTGATAGCCGCCGGGCAGGGTGCCGTTTTTGGCCATGATGCTGAAGTTGTCGGCCAGCGCCGCGTTGTCCAACGGGATCAGGGTGACGAGGAGTAGCACGGCCAGCAGCGTGGCCAGAATACGTTTGCCGGACAGGGGTTGTTTTCGGGTTGTCATGATGGTGACATCCTCTCTTCTTTGTCTTTCTTCTCTGCAAAATATATATTACACATAAAAACACGCACAAAAGAGGATGACAAATAATGCCCCCACTAATGTGCGTGCGATATGTTCAATTCCCCCTGCAAGACCGTTGTATTACAGCCTTACATATACCCCGGTATTAGTATATCTCCAAAGCGACATTTTGGCAAGGTGTTTTGCTGTTTTTGTAGTATTTTTTGGTTTTTGCCGCAGAACAAGACGGGGACGCCAAAGCGTCCCCGACCAAGCTTCTTTTACTCGCCCACGGCGTCGAGGTACAGGCAGATCACCTTGGCCATCTCCGCCCGGGTCGCCCCGCCCCGCGGATCAAAGCGGTTTTGCGGTTTTCCTTGCAATATCCCGCTTTTTTGCAGCGCCGCCACGGCCTCCCGCGCGTAGGGGCTGATGTCCGCCGCGTCGGCAAAGGTCACGGCGTCCGCCGTCTCGGGCAGGGTTTTGTTGTGATAGGCCGCCAGCCGCAGGAGCATCACCGCCAGCTGTTCGCGGGTGACGGGGTCGTCCGGGCCGCACAAGGCGGGCGAATAGCCCAGCAGAATCGCCTTCCGCACCGCCCAGTTGATTGCCTTGGCGTACCACGCCGTCTGGGATACATCAGAAAACCCAGCCGCCGGCGCGGCGGCGTTTTGTCCGTAGAGATTGTAAAACACCTGCACGACCTGCGCCCGGGTCAACACGCGGTCGGGCGCGAAGAGGTTCCCGCCGACGCCGTTCATCAGCCCCTTTTCGGCGGCTCTTTCGATGTACTTCTCCGCCCAATGACCGGCGATGTCGGTGAGTTTTGGCCCGGCCAGCGGCGGAGTGTAGGGCGCGACGTCCTCGGTGTCGTCACCCGGGTCGCCGCCGGTCGCAATCGTATAGGTCACGTCGATGCGGTCGCTCTTGAGGTACCCGTCCAGCACGGCATATGCGCGGAGGCGGGTGGTTTCGGTGATGGCAATCGGCGCGGTATACAGCGCCCCGTCGGCGTACGGGCAAGCGCCGCAAGTGGTGTAGTAGATTTTCGCTCCGGACACCGCCGTCAGGGTCACCCCGGTGCCGTACGGCACGGTGCCGGGCGCGGGGGAAACCGTGGGCGCGGGCGTTTTGAGCGGCTCGGGCGGCTCGACCGCCGCCGGCAGCACCATCACCCGGCACGCGGCGGACAGCAGGGAGCGCTCCAGTGTGAACACCAGCTCGCTCTCGCCCGGCCACAGCCCTTCCACCGCAAAGGTCGCCAGTCCGTTTTCGTCCACCGTGGCCGACGGGGACACCCCCACCATGCGCCCGGCGCGGCTTTGGGCGTAGACTGTCCGCCCCACGGCGGCCTCCCCCGGCGATACCCGCACGGCCAGCGTGCCGTTCTCGCCGTAAGCAATGCCGAGATCGTCGGCGTCCAGACTCCACAGCACGGGCGCGAGGCCGTACGAGCCGGAGAAATCCCCGCCCATCGGCACACCGGCGTAACTGCGCACGCGTCCGTCCACCGTCACGGTGACCGTGCCGGACAGGCTGCCCTCCGGGCGCAGACGCACGACGCGGGCATATTCCTCCCCGCCGCCCCATTCGCCGTCCCATTCGAGGGTCACAGGGACTTTTTCGCCGCCGGCGGTCAGGGAGAAGTACTCCTCCGTCAGATCCTCGAGTTTCATATATTTGGTAAATACAAGCTCGGCGCCGTCCTCATAGACATTGACAAAGTCCACAGCGGGCGCCCCGTAGGACACCAGCCCGACATTGACCTCGGTCTGCGGCGGCGGCACCGGCAGCCAAGCGCTCTCGGTCTTTTCGTAGCCGTCCTTTTGATACAGCACCTGCCAATCGCCGAACGGCACATCCCAGGCGTAAAAGCCCACGCCGTCGGTGACCAGCGGGTTTTGCTGGCCGTATTCGGAGGCATCCCACATGACGGCGCGGTCGTCCTCCTCGTCCCAATACCGCGCGGTGACCGTGACGCCGGGCAGGCGGTTGGATTCCACCGCCTCATAGACGTACCCGGACGGATCGACGGCCTTTTTCAGCCCGCGTGTATCCGGCCACAGATTGCTCCCCGGCAGACCGCCGCCTCCGCCGCCCTGCACGTAGAGACAGGCGTCCACCTCCTGCCGGAGGGCGTCATAGGTCTTGATCAGCGCGGTTTCCTTGGCCTTGTCGATCAGGGCGCCGAGAACCTCGCCGAGGACAATACAGCCGACGCCGGCGGCCACCGCCCCGGCCAGCGGAATCTCCAAAAAGGCGGCCATGGCGGCCGAAGCGCCCAAAATGGTGGCCGCCTCGGCGATGGACTCGATTTGCGACAGGATGTTGTAGCCCGCGTTGGCGAACTCCAGCGCCTTGGCGGCGTTGATGTTTTTCAGCAGATCGGCGCATTTCCCGCTCGCCTCAATGCGCCCGATCAAATCGTCGTATCCGGCCAGCCGCTCCAGCGACTTGACATACGAACCCACAAAGTATTCAAACAGCGGCCCGAGCAGGTACCGGTTCAGATACGGATAGACGGCGTCGGACAGCTCGGCAGACGCGCGCGACAGCGCCAGCCACTTCTCTTTTTCCAGCGGCTCGGTGGTTTTTTTGAGATTGTCGGCCGCCATTTGACGGATGGCGTCGATATTTTGCAGGAAGCATTGGGAAATATTGTGCGCGATGGGCTCCAGATCGGGCATCCCGGTGATGATATTGGCCACGGTCTCGATCTGATAGAGCGTGTCCACCTCAAAATTGGCCAGCCAGGTGTAGTTGTCGGCCTCCAGAAAATAACAGGAGAGGCTTTGCCCGGTGAGCTTGCGGTAGCCGGCGGCCAGTAGACTCTCCGGCGTGAGATTGTCCAGCGGGCTCAGGGTGATGGTCGATTTGCCCAGCCCCTCGACCGCCACGGTAAAGCTGCCGTATTTTGTCCCGCTGTCCGTCGGCGCGAAGCCGCCGCCCGAAGCCGAAAACGAGATCCCCGCCTCGGTCATGGCCTGTTCCATGGCCTCAGCCAGCAGATAGCCGTATTCTCCCGCGCCCGAGAGCGCGTCTGTCAGCGCCAGCAGCTCGGACTCGCCGGCGGTCAGCTCCTCCTCGTCAATCTCGATCTCCTCATCGTCCGTCTTCATGCCCCACACCGCCCCGACGCGCACCGGCGCGGAGATGACATTGTAGGTGCCCACCGCCAGCCAGACCTTTTTCCGCGCGTCATAGACGGCCTCCAGCATGGTTTCCGCGCCGTCGCTGCCGTAGGTGAGAATGTGCACCGGCCCGACGCTGTCCGGCTTGGTGGTTTCAAACGCGGCGGCAAAGGTGATTTTGGGATAACTGGGGTCAAACGGGTAAAACGGAACGGCCTGCGCACCGTCTCCGAACGGGATGACAATATCCTCCGGTCCGCCGTGCGGCAACACCGTCATGGTGATTTGGGACAGAGTGGCATAGCCCTCGTCGTAGACGACCGACCGATTGCGCGGCGAGACCGCCCATGTACCGTCCTCGCCCAGCACGGCGGCGGTGATGCGATGAACACTGTGGTTTTTCGGGTCGATGAGCGCAAAGGCGATTTTCCACCGTCCGGCGGCGCTGGCGACGCTCTCGCCGACCAGAGCGCCGTCGCTGTACAGCCGCACGCGGACGTACGGCATGGCCGTACCGGCGGCGGTGACCGTTTTGTCTCTGACAATATTGGGCGTTTCCAGCGTGGTGGCCGCCGTCACGTCCACCGACGCCGCGCCGATCGGCTGGGCAAAGTCGTCTCCGTCCCTAACGCCGGTCAAAAATCCGGCGAAGCTGTGCGCGCCGTCGCGCGAGGGGGTGACATAAAACCGCACCACCGGGTTGTCGCCGTACAGCTGCACCGGTATGCGCAGGGTGGAGCCGTCCAGCGTATAGGCCGCCCGGCCGCCGCCCACCGTCACGCTGTCAGCCAGCAGCGATACGCCCGCCGGCAGCGGGAAGACCAGCTCGCGGCCGCTCAGGGCGCTGCCGCCCGCCGCGTCAAGCGAAAGCTGCGCCCGGAGCATCAGGGTCGTCCCGGCGGCCACCTCGGTCACCGATGCGGTGACATGCGTATCGGCGTTGTCGGTCACATAGAGGCGGCGCTCGTCGAGCGCCGGGACGGTCAGCCCGCCCAGCTCGGCGATCTCCCCGGCCTTCACCGTGACCGTCTTTTGCAGATAATCCGTGCCCGCCGCAAGCCCCGTCCGTGCCAGCAGGGACAGCTCGCGCGGGCGGAAGGCGATCTCGCCCCGGCCAAAAAATACCGCCGTGTAGTCCCCGTCGGGCAGCGCACCGCTATCATAGCGCCCGCCGGGGATATCCCGCCAGGACAGCAGCGTCCCGTCCGCGCCGAAAATCAGCGCGGTGACAAGCCCCGGAGCCGTCAGCTCCGCCCGGACAAAGCCGTTTCGGACAAGGGTCAGCGGCAGAACGTTGCCGCCCTTGGCGTTGTATGTAACGGTTGCTTTTGCCGGGGCGAAAAAACCGGCTGGATCGGCCACCGAGACGGTCAGTTTGTCCCCGTCGGCCACGCCACCCTCCGGCAGGTAGAGATAGGGCGACCGCGCCAGCGTGCCGGACAGCGCCGTCCCGGCCGTCTCGTTTTCCACCGTGACGGCATAGCCCGACAGATCCGTGCCGTAGGATACCGCCGGCGTCCCGTCCGGCGCGGCGGCCTCGACATAGGTGATGTCCGCGATCAGCCGCTCGTCCGGCAGCGCCCGCAGGGTGATGCCGCCCAGATTGGCTCCGTCCGTCACGGTCACAGCGCCGGCGTACTCCCCATACCCCGGGTGGGAGACAAAGAGCTCTGCCTGTCCCGCCAGCGTTTGCAGCGCAAAGGCTCCGTCGTCGGCGCTCACGGCGGTATAGGTGCGCGCGCCGGCGGTGCCCGCGAAATACACAAGGCTTACATGTGCGCCGGACAGCCCACCGCCATGGGGATCCAGCACCCGGCCGCGTGCGGCGACGGCGGTATAGGGGCTCAGCGTCAGCGAAAGCGCGGCGTTTTCATCAATGCGTGCCGACGTCCGGTTGGGCGGGTAATAGTCCCGCGCCAGCGCGTCGGACAGGGTCACCTCATAACCCTGCGTCGTACCGGGGCGGATATAGGCCAACGTCCCGCCCTGACCGAGATAGTCCCCCCACTGGGAATACCACCGCACGGTATATTGCGACGGGGACACGGGGCCATTTTTGTCCTGCACAGTCACCGCGGCGGTCAGCGGCGGGTCGAGGAAGTCAAACCGCCCTGTTGTAACGGCATTGGTTGTGCCGGGCGTCAGACGCAGACCGTCCAACGCTCCGAACACCTCGCCGCGCGGCGAGAGCAGCGCCAGCTCATATGGATGCGCGGCGTCCAAAAACCGCCAGCCGTAAGCCGTCTGCGAGGAAAACACCGGCGCGGTGCGGGTGACGCCGGAAGCCTTGTCGGTCAGCCGCAGCGACATGTTTTGATACAGCGCGGCCTCGGCGGGCGTCAGCGTCACCGAAAGCCCCGCCTCCGAGCCGCCCTGCGGGTCGGCGCTGAGGCGCACCTTGTCAAACACCTGCATTTGAAACATGCCCAGACGTCCCTGTCCGTGGCTGCCCCAGCCCCAGAGCACGCCGTCCTTGGTGACGGCGAGGCTGTGGTCGGCCCCGGCGGACATCGAGGCGATATTGTCCATAATTTTCACCGGGACGAGCGTGTCCGCGGCGCTGCCGTTGCCGACCTGCCCCAAAAAGTTGGAGCCCCAGGCCCAAAGACTGCCGTCCTCCTTGAGCGCCAGACTGAACTGCCCGCCGGCGTCGATGGCCTTGACGTGATCCATAATCCGCACCGGCCTGCTCTGGTCGAGCGCCGAGCCGTTGCCGACCTGCCCGCGCCCGTTTGCGCCCCACGCCCACAAAACGCCGTCGGTTGTCAGCGCCAGACTGTGTTCCCCGCCGGCGGCGACGGCCTTGATGTTGGCCATGACCTGCTGCGGCGTGGAGGTTTTTGTCTCTTCGCCCGCGCCGAGCTGGCCGTGACGATTGTCACCGAAGGTCCACAGCGTCCCGCCGTTGTCCACGGCCATGCTGTGCTGCCCGCCGGCGGACACCAGCGACATATTGTCCATCGCCTTGACTGGCGTCCAGCCGTTGCCCGTCGCGGGCCCAAGCTGGCCGTAGTTGTTGTTGCCCCAAGCCCAGAGGCCGCCGTCCTCCTTGACGGCCAGGCCGTGGCCGTAATAATACGCCGTGCTGTAATCCCCGATGCGGAAGTACGAGCCGCCCATGGACATGGACGCCACGTTGTCGAGGATTTTGGCCGGGGCCTCGTTTTTGTGTCCCCCGCCCATGCCCATCTCGCCGTAGCTGTTGGTGCCCACACCCCAGAGGGTTTTGTCCGGCATCAAAAACAGGGTGGAGCCGCCGGTGCTGGCGTAGTAGGTGTAATTGCCGCTGCTGAAATAGATGGTGGACACGCCGCCGGACGACATGGCCGCCGCGTGGTATACCGATGTGTAATCCGGGTAGGAAATACTGCCGCCGGTCGTATTGGGAAACGCCCCGCGCATGTATTCGCCCCAGCCCCAGACCGTGCCGTCCTTCATGCGGGCGTGCCCCTCAGCCGCGCCGGCTTCGGCAAAGCTTACGTTTTCCATGAGCTTCACCGGACGGGACACCGCGTCGCCGTCAATCCACGGATAGTTGTCATACGAGGTGCCGTATCCGGCCACACCGAAGCGCACGAGGGTACCGTCGTTCTTCAGCGCGAGGGTATAGGGATAATAGGAATACTCCCCGTAGCTGCCGGAGATCGCCTGTTTCCCGTTGGGAAACACGCCCTCGACGTCGTCCATCACCTTTTCGGGCGTGGCCAGCTTTTTGGGCAGACCGATGCCGAGCTGATTGTATGTATTGTCGCCCCAAGCCCAGAGCGCCCCGTCGGAGGTGACGGCGAAGCCGCCGTCCTTCCCGGCCGCCGCCGAGACCGCATTGCCCATCACCGTGATGGGCGACAGGCGGTTGACGGTCTTGCCGTTGCCGAGCTGCCCCTTGTCGTTTTTGCCCCAGGCCACCAGGTCGCCGTTTGTCTTGACGGCGAGGACGAATCCGTCCCCGGCCGCCGCCGTGACCACGTCGGAGAGGATCCCCAGCCGCTCGCCGACCGGCATATAGGGATCTATCAGATATTCATTTTCACCCCAGATCCACAGGTAATGATTCATATCAACGGCCAGACAATACCCCGGGCCGGGGATGACACTGACAATGCCCGGCGCGACAAAGGTGGGCTGCGCCACATTGTCCCGATGCCCGAGGCCGAGCTGCCCCTTGTCGTTTTGTCCCCACGCGTAGAGCGCGCCGTTTTGGGAAATGACATAGCTGGAGTTGCCGTAGGCCACAACGCGCTCCGCGCCGTGGAACACGGTATTCGCGGGCATATCTGGCATGGGCTCGGGGAACATCTCCGGATCGCGGCCCACCTGCCCATACTCGTTGCGGCCCCAAGCCCATACGGTGCCTCGGTCATCCATCGCCAGCACATGCCCGTCGCCCACCGACACCTCGGTGATGCTCGGCCCGTAGGCGTCGTCGCGGGAGATTTCGGCCGGACCGTC
>JAVBOJ010000095.1:0-9484 GCA_031550755.1 Oscillospiraceae bacterium | reverse complement strand
AAGGGCAACGGAAATGCCCATTAGAATCTCCATAAAAAAACACGACCTCTCATTTTTTATTTTGCGAACTTATATTCGCCGCCTTGCCATAACTTTTCTGCCAAAAATAAATACACACCACAAGCAGTGCCTACGAATTCTCGCTTCTTATCCGCTCGAAAATCCATTTTCATCAGTCTGCAGGTGTGATGTTTATTATTTATTAAATTATTTTTCAAGGCTATTTTAGCACTCGTCATTTTCTTTGTCAATGTTACTATTTAGACAAGAAAAACGAGCCGTTTGCAAACATGATTATGAATTTTTTACAAACGTTTTCGGGAATTATATATTTTTTGCGAAATTCATCCTTTTTGAACGTTTTTTGAAAACGTTATTTTATTCTACTTCTGAAAAAATACCTTACAAAATTTAGGAGGTTTTGTCAATATGGACATAAAAGCCAAGGCGGCCGAGCTCGTTTCCAAAATGACGTTGGAGGAAAAGGTATCGCAAATGCTGCACGGCGCGGCGGCGGTGCCCCGGCTGGACATTCCGTCCTACAACTGGTGGAACGAGGCGCTGCACGGCGTGGCGCGCGCCGGTACGGCCACCATGTTCCCGCAGGCCGTCGGGCTGGCGGCCGCGTTTGACGAGGAGCTTTTGTTCCGCGTGGCCGACGCGATTTCCACCGAGGGCCGCGCCAAATACCATGCCGCGCAAGCCGAGGGAGATCACGATATCTACAAGGGGTTGACCTTTTGGTCGCCCAATATCAATATTTTCCGCGACCCGCGCTGGGGGCGCGGCCACGAGACCTACGGCGAGGATCCGTATTTGACCGCCCGTCTGGGGCTGGCGTTTATCCGCGGCCTGCAGGGCCCCGACCGGGACGCCCTGAAGTCCGCCGCCTGCGCCAAGCATTTTGCCGTCCACTCCGGACCGGAAACCGAGCGGCATATGTTCAACGCCATCTGTGATGAATATGACCTCTGGAATACCTATCTGCCCGCGTTTGAGGCCGCCGTTTGCGAGGGCGACGTCGAGGCGGTCATGGGCGCTTACAACCGCACGCTGGGCGAGCCCTGCTGCGGCAGCAAGCTGCTGCTGGTGGACATTTTGCGTGAAAAATGGGGCTTTGACGGACATGTCACCTCCGACTGCTGGGCCATCAAGGATTTTCACGAGTTCCACTGCGTGACGGCCACGCCGGTCGAGTCGGTGGCGCTGGCCATTAAAAACGGCTGCGACCTCAACTGCGGCAACATGTACGGCTATGCGCTGGCCGCCGTGCGCGAGGGGCTTTTGACCGAGGAGGATATCGACCGTTCGGTGACCCGGCTGATGACCGCGCGGATGCGCATGGGGATGCTGGGCGGCCCGGAAAACAAACAGTATACGAGCATTCCGTACGCCGTGGTCGATTGCGACGCGCACCGCGCCCTCAATCTGGACGTGACCCGCAAGACGCTGGTGCTGCTCAAAAACGACGGCGCGCTGCCGCTGTCGTTCGATACGATCAAAACCGTCGGCGTCATCGGCCCGAATGCCGACAGCCGCCGCGCCCTCGAGGGCAACTATTTCGGCACGGCGTCCGAGCACATCACCGTGCTGCGGGGCGTCCGGGATCTGGCGGCCGAGACCGGTGCACGGGTGCTGTACGCCGAGGGCTGCCATCTGTACAAGGACAAGGTGGACAATCTGTCCCAGCCGGACAACCGCATCGCCGAGGCCGTCACCGTGGCCAGGCAGAGCGACGCCGTGATCCTCTGTCTGGGGCTGGACGCCGACATCGAGGGCGAGGAGAGCGACGCCGCCAACGAGTTTATCGGCAGCGACAAGAAGGGCCTGGAGCTCCCCGGCCGTCAGCACTATCTGCTGGAAAAGGTGGTCGAGGCCGCCGCCGGCAAGCCGGTCATTCTGGTGCTGATCTCGGGCAGTGCGCTGGCCGTATCGTGGGCGGACAAGCATGTCGGCGGCATTTTGCAGGCCTTCTACCCGGGCGCGCTGGGCGGCCAGGCCATTGCCGAGACCATTTTCGGGCGGTTCAGCCCCGAGGGCAAGCTGCCCGTGACCTTCTACCGCGCGACCGAGGATCTGCCCGATTTCCGCGATTACAACATGAAAAACCGCACCTACCGGTATTTTACCGGCGAGGCACTCTATCCCTTCGGCTTCGGGCTGAGCTACGGAAGCTTTGCCTTGTCCGGCCTGGAGGCGACCGCGCAAAGCTGCGCCGTCACGGTGCAAAATACCGGAACCATCCCGGCCGGCCAGACGGTGCAGGTCTATGTACAGTCGCCCGGTCAGCGGGAGATACGCAACCTCTGCGGTGCCGGCAAGGTGTTTTTGCAGCCCGGCGAGAGCCGGACGGTCACCGTCCCGCTGTGGAAGCACGCCTTCGACCGCTGCGACAAAAACGGCGACTGGCAGAGCATTCCCGGTTCGCACCGGCTGAGCGTCGGGTTCTCCCAGCCGGACGCGCGGAGCGTCGCCCTGATGGGATGCGCGCCGCTGGAGGCCGAGATTACATTGTAGAACACGGACGCTGTGACGCCGTGAAAATAAAGAAGGAGGAATACTATGCACCGCAAGACAAGACGGATTTTCACCATGGCGCTCGTGCTGGCAATGGCACTGGCCTTTCTGCCGGTAAACGCCTTGGCGGCGGAAGGGGATACCGCCGAAGAGCCCATGGTGGTCGCCAACAATATTCCCATTACGTACGGTTCCATCAACCCCGGTCTGCCCACGCTGGATTCCGGCTGGAACGCCGCGCCCTGGATCAAGGTGAACAAGCCCTCCGGCAGCCCCGCCGCCAACTTCAACACCGGCGCGAGCTTCAAGGTTCTCTGGGATGAGAACTATCTTTATGTGATGACCCAGGTGTTTGATACCGTGCTGGACAATTCCGCCGGCCCCAACTACAATCAGGACTCGGTGGAAATTTTCGTGGACGTGCTGAACAACAAAACGCCCGCCACCCGCGGTTATGCCAACACCGACTTCCAGTTCCGCGTGTCGTATACCAACGTCGCGTCGTTTGATCACGGCGGCAACGAGCGCCTGATTTCGGCCACCCGCGTGACCAAGGACGCCGAAAACAATGATACCGGCTATATCGTTGAGTCGGTGTTCTATATCGGCGACCTGCGGCGTCTGGCCGGCGGCATGAGCCTCGGCTTTGACGTGCAGATCAACAACGGCAGGGGCGGCAACCGTCAGGGCCAGTGGTTCTGGTACGACGGCACCGGCAACCAGTGGCAGCGCCCCGCCAACTTCGGCGCGATTGTGCTGTCCGAGAAGCCCGCCGAGGTGCCCGCGCGGGTGGACAAGCTCCCCCTGTTCCAATCCATCGTAAAGGCGCAAAACGCCAATCTGGCGGTCTATGAGAACGGCGACATCATCGCCGCGCCGCTCGCCGCCGCCGTCGATACATACTACAATCAGCCCGCCGCCACGCAGGATGAGGTCAATGTCGTCAAAACAGCGCTGGACGCCGCGCTGTTCGCGCTCAACCGTCCCGGCGAATGGCCCGATCCCAAGCGTCTGGCCGACATTCCCGAGCTGCCCGATCTGTTTACATTCATGGACGGCTCCCGCGTGGCCTCCGCCGAGGACTGGGCGCTCCGTCAGGAGGAGATTTCCTCTCTGGCGCAGTATTATCAGTACGGCAAGAAGCGCCCGGTGCCCGAGGACATGGTCGCGACCTATACCCGCAGCGGCAATACCCTGACCGGCCGGCTTGTGTACAACGGCCTCACCAAGACCTTCACCACCGCCGTTACCCTGCCCAATCGCACGACCTATCCGGGTTTGGTGCCCGTCATGATCGGCGGCTCGGGCACGGCGTATACAAACGCCGGCATCGCCACCGCCGGCTTCAACACCGGCACATGGGCCAACGAGGCGCAGACCACCGGCATCTATTACGACTTCTTCCCCTTCATCGCCGATGATCCCGACAACGACGTGAGCTGCATCATGGCGTGGGCGTGGGGCTTCTCCCGCGTGGTGGACGGCCTGCTCTCCCTCAAGGAGGACGGCACCCCGCTGTTCCCCGAAATCAACCCGGCCGGCATCTGCGTCACCGGATTTTCCATCAACGGCAAGTTTGCCCTGGCGGCCGGCGCGTTTGACAAACGCGTGGCGGTGACCGTGCCCGGCAACTCGGGTGCCGGCGGCGTCTCCAACTGGCGCTTCCTCTACAACGGCAAATATTATGATCCGGCTGTCTACAACGGAAACACCTTCTATCCGCGCTGGAGCATCAACGCCTCCGCCGCGCCCGGCGGCGACACCAGCGCCCAGGGCATCTATTATGAATCCATCAAAAACACCAGCGGTGGCCATCCCGGCTGGTACAAGCGCATCTTCACCGAGTTTATCGAAGCGGCGAGCGACGCCCCGGTGCGGCTGCCCTATGACCAGCACTCCATCATCGCGCTGTGCGCCTCCGAAGGCCGCTCGGTCATGATTACCGGCGGTTTCCAGGATTGGGGCACCAACCCGCAGGCCATGCATGTGAGCTATAAGGCCGCCAAAAAGGCGTGGGAATTCCTCGGCGATCCGCACGGCATTGCCCTGACCATGGACAAGGGCGGACATACCACCACCTCTCTGGAGACTGCCGACATCGTCGCCTTCATCAACTTCCGCGTAAACGGCATCGGTTCGTACGCCCCGCTGTGGGAGACCGACCCGTATGTGGACTATGACGAGAGCACCAACCCGTGGCAGGCACCGCCCCACGCGCTCAGCGTCACCGCCTCCAAGGGTCTCGTCACCAAGGGCGAGTACTTTGACGTCGCCGCCGCGTTTGAGGAGGTCACCGCCACCAATGCCGCCACCGTGACCGTCACCTATGACAGCAGCAAGTTTGCCTATGCCGGCGACCTCGGCGTGGACGGCGTGACCAATGTCACAACCGACGCGAGCACCGGGCAGGTCAAGCTGACCCTCATGATTGTCGGCTATGACGCGCTGAATCTCGTCAACCTGCGCTTCCAAGCCAAGGAGGACGCCGACATCCGGAACGAGAGCAGCTGCGTTACGGTGCATGTGGAGTACATCTTCAAAACCGCGGACGAGTATAAGTACACCAGAACCGCCGAGGGAACCACCTGCTTTGCCACCACCGGCGTCCCGGGCGACACCAACGGCGACGGCAAGGTCACACTCATCGACCTGTCCAACGTCATTGACTACTTCGGCGTCCAACGGGGCGACACCCTGTGGGCCAAGGCCAGATTCTTCGACTTCAACCAAAACGGCGCCATCGATATTAATGATATCACGCATGTCGCAAAGCTGATCGCATAACGCATGTTTGTTTTTGGGTATACGCCGTGGGAAAATTCTCGCGGCGTATGCCGATTCAGGGAAGAGAGTAGGGAGGATTATCAATGCGAACTTATAAAAAATTCCGTCTGCTGGCCGGTGTATTATCCGTCGTTTTGCTGCTGGCTGTGGTGCCCGTCCCCGCCGCGCTGGCCGCCGGCAGTGCCGTCACGGTGCAGTGGAACAATGAAAAACAGGTAATGGACGGTCTGGGCGGCGCGTGGGCGTTCAACAAGGGCGAGCCGCTGGTCGAGTTTCTCACCAAAGCGCCCGGCATCACCGAGGGACTGCTGGATCTGCTGTTTGACACCGAAAAGGGCATCGGGCTGGATATCGTCCGTGTGATCGTCGGCGACGGCGGCATCACCAACGCGGCCACCGGCGCCCAGTGGGGCAACCGCTGGTATGACGGCCCGAGCGATACCATCGAGCCCGAAGAGGGACAGTTTGTCTGGGATATGCCCAACTGGGAGCAGGTCAAGCCGACCTTTGACCGCGGGCAGGTCTTCGTGATGCAGGAGGCGCAGAAGCGCGGCGTCGAAACCTTCTACGCCAACGCGTGGACGGCTCCCTACTGGATGAAGAAAAACCAGAGCGTCATGGGGCAAAACGCAAACGGACAGGCTCCCGAGCTCAGGGAAGATCTGGACGGGAATGGCCGGAAAAAATACTATCAGGCCTACGCCGATTATTTTGTAGAGTATGCCCTCGGGTACAAGCGCGAATTCGGCATCACCATCACCCATATTTGCCCGGTGAACGAGTCCGAGGCGCAGCACGGCTACTCCGGCATCGTGCTGAGAGGCGCGGCGTACAAGGAGTTTATCGAGGAATACCTCGGGCCGGCGCTCAAAAAAGCCACCGACGAAGGCCGCTTTGCCGCGCTCGGCATGGCTCCGCCGCTGTTGGTCGGCCCGGAGGCCACCAACCTGTCCGCGCTGAGCCAGTATTCCGCCACCCTGCAAAACATCAATGCCGAAACCCAAAAGCATGATTATATCAATGTTTTTTCCACCCATGTATACGGCAGCGCCGGCACCTTTAATAACGGCCCGGCGACCGCCGGCGTCACCTCCGGCTTCCCCGCCTATCTGCGCAGCTACGGCAAGCTCTGGCAGACCGAGTACATGACCCAGAACAATTCCAGCTCGGCCTCCAGCGCCAACACCCAGGTGTACGCCAACCAGACCATCACCGACGGGCTGTATTGGACGCGCTTTATCTCCAACATGTTCACCAGCGACCCGGGCTTTAACGCCTACCTGTGGTGGTGGCCGCTGGGCAACAACGGCGCGGACGGCTCCGACCTCATCCGCATGGCGACCACCGGCTCCCCGCAGGGCAACGGCGATACGACCACCGGCGAGGTGCGCGTGTTTAAGCGCTTCTACACCTTCGGGCAGATCTCCCGCTTCATTGATCCGGGCTATGTCCGCATGGAGGCCACCCGCGCCCCGGCCACCGGCGTGACCGTCATCGCCTACAAAAACCCCGCCAACGACGATTTCTCCCTTGTTGTCACCAACGAGGGCGCGGATGTTACGCTGGACTTTACCCTTCAGGACTTCCCCGCCGGCACCGACGGCGTGGTCGGCTTCCGCACCTCGGCCAGTGAAAATCAGAAAAAGCTCGCGCCCATTGCCGTCTCCGGCGGCAGCTTCTCCCTCGACCTCCCGGCCAAAACCGTGGTCACCCTGGTGCCTGTTTTGGGCGAAAAGGCGTCCCTGCCCGGGCTTGACGGCTGGCGCGATATCCATTCCAGTCTCGAGGCGGAAGTCAATGACGGCACCAACGCCGCCCTCACGGCGGAAAACGGCCTGGTGTCCGGTCTGGGCAACAATGAGTACCTGAAATTTGCCAACATCAACTTCGCCGACGGCTCGGCCAACGGCGGCATCGTCCGGCGGCACATCCTCAGCCTGACCGCCTACGCCGCGTCCCAGTCCGGCGGGTTGATCGAAGCCAGAGTCGGCAGCCCCACCGGCAAGGTGGTCGGCACGCTCCTCATCCCCGCCGGTACCGGCGAAATGAAGGCCTACACCACGCAGATCGACACCGGCGACCTCGGCGCGTACGGCGCGCACGTCGATCTGTATCTGGTCGCGCGCGGGCAGGACAGCAATCTGTTTGCCCTCGACCGGTTTGAATTCGGCGAGACCTACATAGCGCCCAAAACCGTGCTAACCAACGGCGGGTTTGACACCAACAGAGCCACGCCGTGGGTCTCCTCCGGCACGGCGACCCTCGCGACCACCAACGCGCAGAACTACAACGCGCCGACCGTGGCCACCAACACCACAAACGCTTACTCGCTGGCCGTCTCTGCCAGAGAAGCCGGCAGCGGCGCGGCGCAGGACATCACCGGCAAGCTCACCGTGGGCGAGACTTACAAGCTCAACGCCTTCTTTATGGCGGGCGTGGCCAGTGCCGCCGCCAAGGCGGAGCTCGTCGCGCTGGACGCCGAGGGCGCGGTGGTCGACTCGACGCTGATCGCCGAGAGAAACGACCTGAAGGCCATGGTCTGGTCGCAGCTGGACGGCAGCTTCCGCTATACCGCCCCCGCCGCCGAATTTACCAAGCTCATGCTGGTGATCAGCGACGACACGGACAACAACTTCTTCCTCGAAGAGGTCACGCTGGTGCCCGCGCCCAACAAAGCCATGCTCCTGACCCTGCTGGCCGCCAACGTCAGCGCCGACAACTATCCGCCCGCGACCTGGACGGCGATTCAGGAGAAAAAGGCCGAGGGCTGGCTGCTTGTCACAAATGAAAACGCCACGCAGGCCGCCGTGGACGCGCTGGCCGACGCGCTCATGGCGCTGTATGGGCCGGTGGCCGAGGTCTTCGGATTCATGGCGACCACCGACGCCGCACTGCTCTCCGCCGGGGACTTTTTCAAGGTGACCGCCGGCTTCGCGCAATCGGTCAGCACGAACGCGACGACCCTCACCTTCCTGTATGACGCGTCCAAGTTCCTCTATCGCGGCTTTGTGCCGGGTCCCGGTGTCACGGTGGTGGAAACAGACAATCAGCCGGGCTCCCTGACCGTCACCCTGATGAGCGAAGGATATGACGTCACCTCCTTCGGCGAGGCGCAGTTCTCGGTCAGGGACGACGTCACGCAGGTCAACGCCGACTATGCCATCGCCGTAAACGCCGATTTCGTTTACAAGGACATGAGCGGCAACAAAACCACCATCCACGCGTCCGATTCCGTCTCGGTCACAACCGCCGGCAAGGCGGGCGACACCAACGGCGACGGCAAGGTCACCCTGATCGACCTGTCCAACGTCATCGACCTGTTCGGCGTCACGTCGGCCGATCCGCTGTGGGCGCAAGCCAAATTCTTTGATTTCAACAAGAATGGCGCTATCGACATCGGCGACGTCACGCATGTCGCGAAGCTCATCAAATAATCTATTTCGTTCCGGCATACGCCGCGGGATTTTGTCTCGCGGCGTATGCCGCGCAAGTAAAGAGAATAGAGGGGACGCACATGAAGCTGGGAGAGTTTGTAAAACAGAAAAAATGGTATGTTGTCTTTGGCGGGGTTTTCCTTGTCGCGCTGCTGGCCATCTCGTTGTTTCTCGTGAACGGGATGCGCTCCGACTATGACGCTTTGCAGGCTCGCTACGACCTGCTTTCCAATGATATACATACACTGAAAACCTCGTCCGACGCGCTGCAAAACGAGTTGGACATCTTAAAATCGTCGGATGCCGACGCGCTGGCGCTGGCCAGCCTGCAAGCTGATCTGAACGCGCTGCTGACGAAAATCTCCGCCCTGACCGACAACTCCCACGCGGTGGACGGCAGCCTGCAAGGGCTGTACGCCGATCTGGACGCGCTGCGGGAGACGCTGGATACGCTGTCCGGCCAAGTCGGGACGCTGAATGCTTCCAGGCCGGGCACCGGCGGGAACCCCACCCCCAAGCCGTCGCCCAAACCGTCCGGCGGGACGGATACCGTGCCCGGCGGCGATGCGCCGCTGGTTGGGGTGTCTCCTTCGCCGTCTGCTTCCCCCGCCTCTGCGGGCGAGCTCGTCAAGGCCGGAAAAACCTTTACCGTGACCATTTCGGCCGACGCGGTCACCGGACTTTACGGTTACCAACTTGAGCTGTATTACGACAAAACCGCCGCCGCGCCGGTCAAGGGCGGCGTGAAA
>JAVBOJ010000003.1:0-4786 GCA_031550755.1 Oscillospiraceae bacterium | reverse complement strand
GCCCGTTGTCGTAGCCGTGGAAACGCTCCATCAGCGACCGCAGCTCGTCGATGCGCCGGTCGGTTTTGGGGTCATAGCTTTCCGGGGAAGCATCCGCCAGCGGACGGGAGAGATTGGCCTTGAGGCCGGTGTCCGCCACGGCGGCGGCGATGTCCTCCGCGAAAAAGTACATGTCGGACACCGACACCGTCCCCGACGCAATCGCCTCGGCCGCAGCCAGCCGCGCCCCCACGGCGGCGGCCGCCCCGGTCAGGCGCTCCTCGGCGGGGAAGACGTGGTCAAACAGCCAGGTTTGCAGTGCGCAGTCGTCCGCCAGGCCGCGCAGCAGCGTCATGGGCAGATGGGTGTGGGCGTTTACAAGCCCCGGCAGCAGCAGTCTGTCCGCCCCGGGGATGACCCGCGCGGACGGCGCGTCCGGTTTTTCTGTGCCCACATATGTAATTTTACCGCCCGACACACCGACATGGGCGTTTGGCAGCACCCCGTCCGGCGTCAGGACGGAGACGTTGGAGAAGAGGATGTCCATAGAACCTCCTGATACAGATAACAGATAATAGTTAACAGATAACAGATAGGGACGGGGGGCGTTTGTAGGGGCGATTATCAATCGCCCGACGTTACCCCACGTTTGTAGGGGCGAACTGTGTTCGCCCGCATGTTCCGCGCCTCTACACCTCTTCGACGCACCTCAATACCAGCCGCGAAAACGGCTCCCGCGCGGCTGCCGCCGCGTCGAGCACCTCTTGCTCAGACAGGGCCTGCGGCAAAATCCCGGCGGCCATGTTGCAGAGCAGCGAAAAGCCCAGCGTCTCCATGCCGGCGTGGCGCGCGGCGATGACCTCCGGCACGGTGGACATCCCGACCGCTTGCGCCCCCAGGGCACGCGCCGCGCGGATCTCCGCCGGGGTCTCGTACTGCGGCCCGGGGAAGTACATATACACCCCGCGGCGCAGCGGGAGGCCGAGCGCGGCGGCGGCGCGCAGCGCCGTCTCCTTCAGCGCCGGGGAATAGGCAAAGGTCATATCGGGGAAGCGGGTACCCAGCTCGTCCCAATTCGGGCCGCGCAGCGGCGAGTCAAAGCTGAGCTTGATGTGATCGTCAATCAGCATGATGTCGCCCGGGGCAAAGGACGGCTCGACCGCGCCGGCGGCGTTGGTGACGATCAGCGTTTTCGCGCCGAGCAGCGCCAGCGTGCGCAGGGGGCGCACCGCCTCCTCCATCGAATGCCCTTCGTACGGATGCAGCCGCCCTTGCAGGACGGCTACACGGCGGCCGCGCAGATTGCCGAGGATGAGCTTGCCCGCGTGCCCCGGCGCGGTGGCCGGGAAAAAGCCGGGGATTTCCCGGTACGAAAAAGAAAGGGGATTTTGCACCAAATCCCCCACAAAACCCAGCCCGGAACCCAAAATCAGAACCATTTCCGGTGCGAATCCGGAAAGCCGTTCCCGCAAAAAAGCCGCGCCGGCCTGTATATGTTCCCGTCCGTTCATGCGTCCTCCTCGGGTTCCTTATCGTCTGTAAGCTTTGCGCCGCAAGCGCGGCAGTATGTATCCTCCAGCAAGCACGCGCGCCCGCAGGCGGGGCAGACCGTCTTCTTTTGCAGTACGGCCAGCTTGGCCTCCAGCTCGTGCAGCTCGGCGACCTTGGCGTCCAGCGCCTCCAGCTTTTCGTCCAGCGTATCGGTCGGCGCGGCGGGGTCGCGGTGGGCGGCGTGGACAATCGCGCCGACCTCCCGGTGCAGCACGCCGATGTCCGACTTCACGCCGGCGATCTGCACCCGCAGACGGGTGACCTCCAGCGCCTGTCCGGCGACCCTTCCGGCGGCGTCAATGCCTTGTCCCGCCGCCTCTCCGGCGATCTTCGCGGCCTTCTTCAGTTTTTCCAGCAGCTCCTGCACTTGATCCTGCATGTGAAAACCCCCTTTCGACAGATAACAGATAACAACGAACAGATAACAGATAGAGATGCGCCCGTTTTCCCAAGGCCCCTTTTCCAAAGGGGCTGTCGGCGCAGCCGACTGGGGATTATCAATACACAATATCCCCGCCGCCGATAAACTCCCGCACCAGTGCGCCCGGGGCGACCAGCCGCGCGGGCAGCGGCGGAAACTGCGCCAGACGCGGCGCGATGGAGAGCAGCTCCTCCCGGCGCTGGCAGGGGTCGGGGATGTTCTCCAGAAGCGGCAGGGCATAATCCCGCAAAATGCTCAGCTCGTAGGGCAAAAAAGAGTTGATCATCAAATCCGCCGAGCCCTTGTAGGGCGAAATATACCGCTTCTCGCCGCGCCGCACCCCGGCCCACAGCGTCATGGTATAGGCCGCGTCGGCCCCGCGAAAGTTGTTGTCGCGAATCATGCGGCGCATCAGCCGCGTCCAGGTGCCCTTGAAAAAGACCTCGCCGAAGCGGTTGACATTGGAGCGCGCCGAGACGTACAGCTTCTGCGCCCGTGCGCCGATGGGGCCGGAAATCATGGGGTTCATGGCGTGGATGCCCTCAAAAATGGCGATCTCATTCTCCCCGAGCTGCAACGGGGCCACCCGGTCGGCATGGCGGCGCTGGTTGGGAAAGTCAAACTTCGGCACCAAAATCTCTTGTCCCTCGGCCAGCTGGGCAAAATGGGAGGTCAGCAGCGGCACGTCCAGACAGTCGGGCGACTCATAGTCCACCACGCCGGCCTCGTCGCGCGGGTGGGTCTCCAGATCGACCGTGCGGTAATAATCGTCCATCGAAATGACGTGGACGGCGACGCCACGCGCCTCCAGCGCCCGCTCGATGAGCTTGGCGGAGGTGGTTTTGCCCGAGCCGGACGGCCCGGACAGCAGCACGATGGGGCTGCGGGCGATGTGCGCCGTCAGGCGGTCGGCGATGAGGCCGATGCGCTCGTCAAACGATGCGTCGCACTCGGCCACAAAGGTTTCCGGGTCGGATTCCACACGCGCCCGGATCTTGTCAAAATCGTAATCGATCATCCCGATCATACAAACCCTCGCTGCTCTTTATTTTATAGTATATGTGTTATCTTGTTATTTTACAACGAATCAAGGAAGTCGGCAATGCCTTTTTGGTGGCTCGGCAGGTTTTTTTCAAAGTTTTCGAGATATTCGGGCGCGAATTTTGGGTTGTTGAGCCGTTCGATGCGCCCTTTTTGCGGATCCACCAGCTTGGTGACCCCGCCGGCGCCCACCGACAGCACCGAGTGCAGCTCCTCCATCATGCAGAGATTGTAGAGCCCCAGCGCATCCCGCCGCCAGCCGGTGTTTTCGCACGCGCCGGCCATGAACTTCTGCCGGTAGAGGTAATAACAGCCGTAGCCGTTGCCGCGCAAGCGGTCGAAGCCTTCGGCCAGCATGGCTTCCACAACGCCCGGCTCGGGCGGGGCCATCGTCTCCTCGGACAGCGCCGAGCCGCGCTTACGCGCCAGCGTGTGCAGCGTAATCTGTTCCGGCGCAAGGGAAAGCAACTCTGTTAGCGTGCGGGAAAAGCCGGCCGGTGTGTCGCCGGGCAGCCCGGCGATGAGGTCCATGTTGACGCAGTCAAACCCGGCGCGGCGCGCCTGCCCGTAAGCGCGGCGGACATCGTCGGCGGTGTGCGGCCGGCCGATGCGCCGCAAACCCTCGTCCGACATGGTCTGCGGGTTTACGCTGACCCGGGTGACGCCGCCGTTTCTCAAAATTGAGAACTTTTCATCGTCCACCGTGTCCGGCCGTCCGGCCTCGACGGTGTATTCCCACAAGTGAGAAATGTCGACGTGCCGCGCCAGCGTATCCATCAAAAAGGCCAGCTGCGGGGCGGTCAGGGTGGTGGGCGTGCCGCCGCCGACATAGAGCGTCACGGGACGCAAACCGTATGTGCGCGTGAGGGTTGCGACAGCTTCTATCTCACGCGCCAGCGCCTCCAGATAGGCCGGGATCAGCGCCCCGGCGCGGGCGACCGTCTGGCTGACAAACGAGCAGTACAGGCAGCGTGTGGGGCAAAACGGGATGCCGACATAGAGGGAGATTTCCTGCTTTTTCAGCATTTTTTTACAGTCCGCCGCAGCCTGTGCCGCCGCGACGCATAGCTCCGCCCGTTCGGGCGCAACCGAATGCTCCGTTTCCAGATGCCGCCGCGCTTCGGCGGGCGATCCGCCGCGCTCAAGCACCCGCCGCGCCAGCTGCGCCGGGCGAATGCCGGTGAGGTCGCCCCAGAGGGGCCTCACCCCGGTAAACCGGCAGGCGGCGCGGTAAAACGACCGCTTGACGGCCTGGGTTTGCAGTCGGGTGACCTCGCGCGGCGGCGCGTCGGACGGGATGTTCACCGTGGCTTGCGCCCGCAGGGAGCGCCCGTCCCGCCGCAGGAAAATTTCGGCGCGTGCCCTGCCCGGCAAGACGTTCAGTGTGGAAACGACACTATTCTCATTTTTGGGAATACTTTCGACAAGACGGTGCGCCTCCTCGGGAAAAAACACCAAGAGGCTCTGCTCGGCGGCGTAGCGGTAGTCGTGCCCGATCAGTTGAAACTTCATAGCAGCGCTTCCCGCATCCACTGGTTGCGCTCGCGCTCGCCCGCCAGCGTCGTGGCCTCCCCGTGGCCGGGGTAGACGGCGCCGTCGCCCCAGCCGGCCATTTTGCGCAGACTGGCCAGCAGGGTCTCATAGTGGCCGCCGGGCAGGTCGGTGCGTCCGACATCGCCGCAAAAGAGGGTGTCGCCCGAGAATATCGTTGCGCCGCAAGCGATACAGCAACCGCCAGGCGTGTGCCCCGGCGTGTGGCGGAACACAAACGACAGCCCGCCCACCGCCACCGCC
>JAVBOJ010000156.1:0-18889 GCA_031550755.1 Oscillospiraceae bacterium | reverse complement strand
GAAAAGCCCCGGGTTTGCTTGCCCAGCCCCTCGGGGACCGTAACTGCCTGCCGCCGCGCGGGCAGCTTGTCCAAATCGGCCACCGACAGGGTGTCCAGCATGTTCGGCGTGAGCAGGCCTTCGTAGCCGTCGATGACGGTACTGAAGGTGCCCGGCTCGGTCACGCGGATGCTGGTCAGCCCGTGGGAATCCCCGCCGGACAGCTCGCTCAGGCGGCTTTTGCCGTCGGCAATGAGACCGTCCAGATCGACCTCGCCGCCGTAGACATACGCCCGGCTATAAAGATAGGCGCGAAACTCCATGCCGGCCTGCGGCAAATTGGCAAAATCGCGGTTGGCCGCCGTATCGACCAGCGCACGCAGGGTCTCATCAATGCGCCGGTCGGTCTCGGTGGTGCTGGTGATATCGGCCTGATGGCTTTTGGCCAGCTCCAGCTGCTCGACGCGCGCCTGCAAGGTGCGCGCTTCAATATGGCGCAGCCGGGTGGATTCGTCGCTGTACACGACGGCGACGGCCTGCCCGCCCTTGAGGCGCTCGCCCTCCAGCACTTGCAACTCCACGATGCCGGGCGCGTCGTCCAAAACCAGCTCGTCGCGCACAAAATAGCCGGTAGCCTTAAAGGTGTCCCGGGTGGAAAAGAGGACGGCGTCCACCGTTCCGACGGGATCCCGAAAGGCGTCCAGCACATGATAGCCCATGAAGGTCACAACAAAGACCGCCAAAATGGCCATGATGATTTTGGTGGTAAAAAAGCCCTGTTTTTTCATTTATTCCTCGGGAGGCGTCTCCTGTGCAAGGGGGATCTGACGCGAGGGAATGACGGTAGAAATGGCGTGCTTGTAGATGAGCTGTTGGCGAGCGTCCACCTCCAGCACCACCGTGAAGTTGTCAAAGCCTCTGACAATGCCCTTGATTTGGAATCCGTTGACCAAAAAAACGGTCACAAGCTGTCGGTCTTTGCGGGCCTGATTGAGAAACAGGTCCTGATAGTTGGTAAGTTTTTGTACCATGGTGCTCCCTCTCTTTATAGGGACGGCCGAAAGCCGTCCGTTCTGTCACCCATCCGGTTAACATAATTTCCTCGCTCCACCGTCGGATGAGCCGTGGCTACGCTCTCACTGATTATACATGACAGAATACCGTAGTGCAATCAAAATTTTTCCAAGTATTCGGTCGAGAGGTTGACTAAATTTTCATCGTCAGCGCACAGCCACCGGGTGTCCTCCTGCCGGGAAAACCAGGTGAGCTGGCGCTTGGCGTACCGGGTGGAGGCGATTTTGACAGCGGCGGCGGCCTCCGGCAAGGAGCAAAGCCCGGCCAGATGGGCGGCGACCTCCTTGTATCCGATGGCCTGCATGGCGGTGGCTTGGGGCGAAAGTCCGCTCCCCAGAAGGGTTTGCACCTCCCCAACCAGCCCGCGCACCAGCATATCGTCCACCCGCGCCTCGATGCGGCGGTAGAGCGAGCCCCGGTCGGCCGGCCGCAGCCCCAACATGAAGGTCTCGTAGCGCGGCGGAACGGCCTGGGTGAGGCGATGATGCTCCGAAAGCGGAACACCGGTCAGATCAAAGACCTCCAGCGCCCGCACGATGCGGCGCAGGTCATTGTGCGGCAGTCGGTCGGCGGTTTCCGGATCAATATTTTGGAGGGCGGCCCACAGCGCGGCGCTGCCGTTTTGCAGGGCGAAATCCTGCCATTTTTGGCGGGTCAGCCCGCCGTCATCGGGCATCGAAGGCGGTAGACCGCGCACCAGCGCACGCAGATAGAGGCCGGTGCCGCCGGCCAGAATGGGCGTTTTTCCGCGCGACAGGATGTCATCAACGATGACACCGGCCTCGGCGGCATAGCGCGCCGCCGAAAACTCCTCCGACGGAGCCACGACGTCCAGCATGTGGTGCGGGACGCCTTTGCGTTCCGCCGCAGTGGGTTTGGCGGTTCCTATATCCATGCCGCGATAGACCTGCATGGAGTCGCACGAGACGACCTCGCCGCCGACGCGCAGCGCCAGCTCTACGGCCAGCGCGGTTTTGCCCGACGCGGTCGGGCCGACGACACACAACAGCTTTGTCATCGCTTGAACTGCTTTTCCATGGCCCGCGCGTCCAGCCAGACGGCCACCGGCCGCCCGTGCGGGCAGTGGCGCAGATCGGGATCCGACAGCACGGCGCGCACGAGTTCGGACTGTTCCTCCCGGCCGGACGCCCGCCCCAGTTTGACGGCGGCCTTGCAGGCCACCAGATGCAGCACTTCGTCGTTTGTACGCGTGACGTCACGGCCGTCGAGCAGCTTGCGGGCGATCTCGGACAAAAGCCCGGGCAGGTCGCTCATATCGAGGCCCTCCGGCGCTTCGCGCAGCAGCAGACTGCCGGGGCCAAACTCTTCCAGCCCAAAGCCCAGCGAGGACAGCAGGGCGTTTTTCTCCAGCAGGATTTCAGCCTCCTGCGGCGGCAGAAACACCGTCTGCGGCACCATCAAAAGCTGCGCCATGGGGTCTTTTTCGGTCTGCTTGAGGCGGTTGTAGATCATGCGCTCATGGGCGGCGTGGCGGTCGATGATGACCAGCGCGTCCCCCTCTTCGGCCAAAATGTAGCCGCCCAGCACCTCGCCAAGAAGGCGGGGCACTGCCGCCGCTACCGACTCCACCGCAACCGTCTCGCGGATCTTCACCGCCTCGGGCGGGGGCGGTTGGGGGGCGGGGGAATACCCGCCCGTCGGCAGACGGTCGGGCTGGCGAAGGGTCAGGGCGGAGTCGTATTCCCAATTTTGAGAACTATTTTTTAGGTAGCTGACCGGCGCGGCGGACTTATTCTCAAAAATGGGAACCGACTGCGCCGCTTGGGCGCGAAAGCTCTCGGCGGTGGTGTGGACGAAGGCGTCGCTCCGGCTCGCGGCGGTGCCGTGAAAGGCGGCACGGGGCGCGGCGCTCCACTGCGGACGGGCTTCCTGCGAGGTCAGCGCAGACAAAACGGCGTAGTACACCGCGTCGAATATCGCCCGGTCGGAGACAAATTTGATCTCCCACTTGGCGGGGTGTACGTTGACGTCAAACTCTTGCGGCGCAAGAGTTATATGCAAAACGCACGACGGCAGTCTGCCCGCCGTCAGGCGGTTTTTGTAGGCCTCCTCCAGCGCGGCGGTCAACACGCGGGCGCGCACCGGGCGTCCGCAGACGAAAAAATGCTGGTTTTGCCGGCTGCCGCCGGCGCTTTCCGGTCGGCCGACATAGCCCTGCACCTGTATAGTCCCTTCGCGCGCAGGGACTTCCAGCATTTCCTCGACGAACTCACGCCCCCAGAGGCTGTACAGGCAGGAGCGCAAATTGTGGTCGCCGGGCGTGTGCAGCACCTGTTTCCCATCTTTGAGAAACCGGAAACTCACTCCAGGGTGCGAAAGCGCCGCT
Source organism: Oscillospiraceae bacterium (assembly GCA_031550755.1). Taxonomy (GTDB): domain Bacteria; phylum Bacillota; class Clostridia; order Oscillospirales; family UBA929; genus JAVBOJ01. The sequence goes on along the minus strand of JAVBOJ010000156.1, from coordinate 15,489 downwards.
CTCTGTACAACCGCAAGGATATGCGCCGCTTCGGTAGCGTCTTTTTTGAGGAATTTCTGCCGCGCGGGCGTGTTGAAAAACAAGTCGCGCACCACGATGGTGGTGCCCAGCGGCCCGCCCGCCTCGCGCCGGTCGGTGATCCGCCCGCCTTCCAGCGTCAGCGAATACCCCAGCGATTGACCTGCGGCGCGGGTCAACAGCGAGACCCGCGACACCGCCGCGATGGCGGCCAGCGCCTCGCCGCGAAAGCCGAGCGTCTCTACCGCCCCCAAGTCTTCCGCCGTTTGGATCTTGCTGGTGGCATGGGGCAGAAAGGCCGCTGGGGCATCCTCCGGCAGCATGCCCTGGCCGTTGTCGGTCACGCGCAAAAGCGCCACGCCGCCCCGCTGGCATTCCACCGTAACCTCGGTGGCGCCGGCGTCCAGCGCGTTTTCGATGAGTTCCTTGGCCGCGGCGGCCGGACGCTCCACCACCTCTCCGGCGGCGATGAGGTCGGACACCTCGCGCGGCAGCTGACGGATGATTCCCATGGTCTCCCTCCTCACAGCGGAGCGGCTTTGATCTTGGCGAACCGGCGCGGGTAGCCCGCCGGCGTGGGCGAAACTTTTTCGATGACAACCACCGTGTGCACCAGCCCGCCGGACAAGGTCACCCGCTCCAGCGATTTCAACCGTCCGCCCAGCACCCGCAGGGCGTGCGCGGCGGCGGCGATTTCGGCCTCGCAGTCGGTGCCTTTCATGGCCAAAAACACCCCGCCCGGCCGCACAAACGGCAGGCAGAGCTCGCATAAAACCGGCAAAAACGCCACACCGCGCGAAACCGCTGCGTCAAACCGGTCGCGGTTGGCCGGCAGCAGGGCGGCCTCCTCGGCCCGGGCGCACAGGCAATACACATCGGAAAGCTGCAATTTTCCGCAAATATCGCGCAAAAAGTCTACTTTTTTCTCGGTTGCGTCCAGGAGTGTCATGCGCAGGGCGTGATTTTGGATGCGCAGCGGCAGACCCGGCAGACCGCCGCCCGAGCCCACGTCGATGACCGTCGCTCCTTCCGGCAGAAAGGGCAGGAGGGTCAGAGAGTCCTCGATGTGGCGCACGGCCGCCTCGACCGGGTCTGTCGTGGCGGTGAGGTTCATCTGCTCATTTTTTTGCAGCAGCAGCGCGAGAAACGATTCCAACGTCGGCGTCATGCGTCATCACCAGATATAGTCAAATTTCGGAGCTTCGAACACAGATATAGTATCTCATCCCGGCGGATTTGTCAATTTGTGTCGGGCTTGACGACGGGGGAGAAGGTGTGGTATACTTTTTCCCAAGGAAGTGAGACGGCATGGAACACGAAATTTTGGGACAGATTCTGACCGAACTGAGAGAGCTGAAGGCCGACGTGGGCGAACTGAAAGCCGACGTAGCCGAGCTGAAAGCCGATGTAGCCGAGCTGAAAGCCGACGTAGCCGAGCTGAAGGACGACGTAGCCGAGCTGAAAACCGACGTTGCTGTACTTAAAACCGACGTAGCCGAGCTGAAAGCCGATGTCAAGCGACTGGACACCCGGGTGACCAGTCTGGAGCAGTATATGGACGCCGCGCGGGTCTCGCTGATCAACATCGAACAGGTTGAAATGCGCAAGATCGCCGCCGCGTTGGAAGGGCACGATCTCAACCAGTACGCCATTCATGGGCACGAGGGCCGGCTGACGAGGCTGGAGGAGGTCGCCGAACGGCATACGCTGGAAATCGCCGTACTGAAACATGCCTGATGATGATGAAAAACAGCCGTCCCACAGAATGGGGCGGCCTTTTTACGTCTTCTTGGGAATGATTTGCTCCAATACAGCATGAAGCGCGGCGAACATGGTCGTTTTTTCCGAGGATTAGTCCAGAATGTCAAAAACCAGCACCGCAAAGGTGCGGAAAGCGGTTGAAATGCTGTAAAGAATGGTGGAGATCGTATCGACGTCGCAGTCGATGCAACCGCGCGCCGCCAGCTCGCCCAGGATGCGCCTGATATGCATATAGCTCCTGCTGGAATGCTGCCGGTAAAATTGGGTGATGATGGGGTTGCGCCCGCATTCGGCTGTCAAAAAGCGCATAATTTTATGGAATCTCTCGTAACTTTCCTGCGGATAACGATAAAACATCAGCGTGGAGATCGACTCCACCGTCGTCTCTTCCGGCCGCAGAGTCACAGGCTGGCGATGCATCTGGCTACGATTGGAATAGGTGTCGTATTCCTTCAAAACAAAGAGCAAAATAGCCTCTTTGGAGGTGAAATGGTTGTAGATCGAGCTGGCGCGGATGCCGGCGCCGGTGGCAATCTCCCGCATGGAGGTCTCGGTATAACCCTTTTGCGAAAACAGATCGATGGCCACTTCGATGATGGCATCCTTGCTGTTTTTTCGTCCGTCATGCTTCAAAAGAGTGTCTCCTCCTTACGTTTTATTTCTGTTGAACCGTACGGCGCGGCGTTCGTTTTGCCATGAACCGCACCAAAAAAAGACCCAGAAAAGCGCACAGCGCCCCGAGCAGAACGCCGCCCAGTACATCGGTGAGATAATGCATGTTGAGGTAAATCCGCGAGAACCCGATCAGACCCGCGAGGATCAGAAACGGAACGCCTTTCGGAGGGGAAAGCTCGCGCCAGAACACAAACGCCACGGCAAACGAGGCGGAGGTATGCCCCGACGGGAAGGAAAAAGAGGGTTCGGGCGGGATTTTGAGGACGAGCTGGGGCAAAACGGAAAACGGACGCGGGCGGGCCAGCAGCTCCTTCAGCAGTCCGTTGCAGAGGAGAAAGCTCAGCGCCAGCGCCAGCAGCGCGGCGATGCCCATTTTGCGGGTGCGCGGCAGGATGGCGAAAGCGCCCGCCATGGCTACCCAGAAGAGCCCGGCGTCACCCAACCGGGTGCAGACGATCATCAGTGTGTCCAAAAAGGCGGGGAACGCCGTGCGTTGAAAAAACAGGACAATGCCTTGCTCTGCCTGCGCCAGAAAATCCCACATGCCGCCGCCTCCTTATTAGCATATCCATATTATCACAGAAAACAACGAAATTGTATCACAAAAAGCAACAAAATGCTAGAAATTTTCGCAGTCTTTCGCATAAAAGAGAGATATACTAAAAAGACAAGGTGGTGACATATGCACACGGAAAACATAGGAGGCGTCTCTGTCGCAGTGGGTTCCGGCGCGCTGTATCGGGTTGGGGCGCTGGCCGCCGGGGCGGTGCTCGGCCGGACGGCGGTGCTGGTATCCGACGATACGGTAGGTCCGCTGTACGGAAAAATTGTTGAGGATTCCCTTGCCGCCGAGGGATTTACCGTCTTTCGGGCGACACTCCCGACCGGAGAGGCCGCCAAAACCATGCCCTCGGTCGTGGCGCTGTACGAATGCTTTTCCGCGGCGGCGCTCACCCGGGCCGATCTGGTCGCGGCGCTGGGCGGCGGCGCGGTGGGTGACACGGCCGGCTTCGCCGCGGCGACATTTTTGCGCGGCACAGCCGTGCTGCACATGCCGACGACCTTACTGTCGCAAGTGGATTCCTGCTTGGGCGGCAAAACCGCCGTCAACCTGCCCCAGGGCAAAAATCTTGCCGGAGCGTTTTGGCCGCCGGTGGCCGTCGCCGCCGATACGGACACGCTGAACACACTGCCGGACAGCGCTTTGCGAGACGGAGCCGCCGAAATGCTCAAGCACGGTCTGATCGCCGACGCGGCGCTGTTCGCGCGGCTGGCGGACGGGGTGGCGCTGCGGGATGAGGCGCTGATCCTGTGCAATCTGCGCATCAAGGGGGCGCTTGTGTCGGAGGATCCGCGCGACGCCGGGGCGCGCAACCTGCTCAATTTCGGGCACACGGTGGGGCACGCGTACGAGGCGCTGGGCGGGTTTGCCGGCCTGACCCACGGGCAGGCGGTGGCCGCCGGCATGGTGGCCGAGGCGTGGCTGGGGCAAGCCCTCGGCCTGACGCCGCCGGGGACGGACGCGCAAATTGCTGCCGCCGTAAGAGCATACGGCCTGCCGGAGCGGGTGGAGTATCCCGCCGGGGCGGTCTGCGACGCGGCGCTGGCCGACAAAAAGCGCCGCGGTAACACGCTGCTGCTGCCGGTGCTGCGCGAGGTCGGCCGGGCCGAGCTCGTACCGGTTCCGCTGGCGGATTTTCGAGCCTGTTTGGAGGAGATTTTATGAGCTCTTGTTGGGGAAATGCCTTGCGGTTCAGCCTGTTCGGCGAGTCGCGCGGGGAGGCCGTCGGCGCGGTGCTCGACGGGTTCCCGCCGGGACTGCGGGTGGATTTCGCGGCGCTTTTTGCCCAGATGGCGCGGCGCGCGCCGGGCGGGGTGCAGCTGGGCGTCGCCACCCGGCGGGAGAGCGATGCCCCCCGGTTTTTGTCGGGACTTCTCGACGGCGTCACGACCGGCGCGCCGCTCTGTCTCCTTATATATAATGAGGACGCCCGGCCCGACGGGCGCGATTTGTCCGTGCCGCGGCCGGGGCATGCCGATTTTCCCGCGATGACGCGTTACGACGGGCAGGCCGACCTGCGCGGCGGCGGGCATTTTTCCGGGCGGCTGACAGCGCCCCTGGTGGCGGCGGGCGCCCTGTGCCGCCAGCTTTTGCGGACATACGGCGTGGACATCGCGGGGCGGCTGGTCTCGGTGGGAAACGCCTTCTCCGAGGAGGTGTTCGCGGCGGAAATTCTAGCGGCGCAAGCCGCCGGAGACTCGGTGGGCGGCGTGGCGGAATGCACGGTGCGCGGCGTGCCGGTCGGCTGGGGCGAGCCGATGTTCGGCGGGCTGGAGCCGTCGATCGCCTCGCTGGTGCTGGCCATTCCGGCCTGCAAGGGGGTGGAATTCGGCGATGGGTTCGCGCTGGCCGCCCTGCGCGGCAGTCAGGCCAACGACGCCTATATTTTGGATGAAACCGGCGCACCGGCTCTGGAGACAAACCGTTGCGGCGGAATCCTCGGCGGGCTGTCCGCCGGCAGTGAGCTCGTCTTTCGCGCGGCGTTTAAGCCGACGCCGTCGATCGCCCTGCCGCAAAAATCGGTCGATATTGCCGCCGGCGCGGTGACGGAGCTGACCCTCGCCGGGCGGCAGGACGCCTGCGTGGCGGTGCGCGCGCTGCCGGCGGTCGAGGCCGCCTGCGCGTTGGCGCTGACCGACGCAATGATTGCGGCGCAAGGGAATCGGGGGATATCATGCAGATAAAACCGGCGGCCAATATCCGGGGCGAGACGCGCGTACCCGGGGACAAATCCATCTCCCACAGGGCTTTGCTGCTCGGCGCGGTCGCCGAGGGGGAGACCGTTCTGCGCGGCGCGTGCCCGGGGCGGGACTGCCTGTCCACGGCGGACTGCCTGTCCCGGTTGGGCGTGAGCGTCCGGTGGGACGGGGAAACCGTTGCGGTGCAAGGAGTTGGACTGCATGGGCTCAAGCAGCCGGACGGCCCGCTGGACGCGGGCAATTCCGCCACGACCGCCCGTCTACTGTTGGGGCTCTTGGCCGGGCAGGACTTTGACAGCGTGCTGACCGGCGACGCGTCGCTCCAAAGACGCCCGATGGGGCGGGTGATTTCCCCGCTGTCACTGATGGGCGCATCCATTGCGGCGGAAGAAAATGAATGCCTCCCGGCGCGGGTGCGCGGACGGATGCTGACCGGCATTCACTACACCCTGCCCGTGGCCTCGGCGCAGGTCAAATCGGCGGTATTGCTGGCGGGACTGGGTGCCGAGGGGGTCACGACCGTGGCCGAGCCCGTCCCGACGCGCGACCATACCGAGCGGATGCTGCGGCAGTTTGGGGCGCAGGTGCTGTGCGGCAAGGGCTGCCCGCCTGTGTTCCGTCTCGCGGGCGGGTATCCGCTGCGCGGCTGCGAAGTTGAAGTTCCCGGCGATTTTTCGGCGGCGGCGTTTTTGCTGACGGCGGCGCTGCTATTGCCGGACAGCGAAATCCGTCTGCGCGACGTCGGCATAAACCCCACCCGCACAGGGCTTTTGGACGTTTTGCGGCGGATGGGCGGGAACCTTTCCGCCGACCCGACCGGCAGCGGCTGGGAGCCCGTGGCCGATCTCACGGCGCGCTCGTCCAAGCTGCGCGGGGTGACGGTGAGCGGCGCGGAGATCCCGCGCCTCATCGACGAGCTGCCCGTCCTCTGCTGCGCGGCGGCGCTGGCCGAGGGAGAGACGGTCATCCGGGACGCGCAGGAGCTGCGGCTCAAGGAAACCGACCGCATCGCGGCGGTCTGCGGCGAGTTTTCCAAGGCCGGGGTGGGCATCCGCGAGACGCCAGACGGGCTGGTGATACGCGGCGGGGCGGCGATCGCTCCGGCGCGGTTTCAAGCGCGCGGCGACCACCGCATCGCCATGGCCTGCGCGGTCTTGGGGCTGTGCGCCTCCGGGGATTCCTGGGTGGAGGATGCCGAGACGGCGGACGTGTCGTTTCCAGGCTTTTTCCCGCTGCTGCAATGTCTGACCAAACAGGGGTGAGGATATGTCCAAACGAATTATAGTGGCCGACGACGAGCCGAGGCTCCGGCGGCTGTTGTGCGATTTGCTAAAAAACGAGGGGTTCACCGTCTGCGAGGCGGCCGACGGTCTGGCGGCGCTTTCGCTTGCGCGCGAAGGACGGACGGACTTGGTTATCCTGGACGTCATGATGCCGCGCATGGACGGCTTGGCCGCCTGCGAGGAGATCAAGGAGTTGCCCGACCCGCCGCCGGTGCTGCTGCTGACCGCCCGCGATCAGGAGTCCGACGAACTGCGCGGCTTCGGGCGCGGCGCGGATGATTATGTCACCAAGCCCTTCTCGCTGCCGGTGTTGCTGGCGCGGGTGCGGGCGCTTTTGCGGCGCGGAGAGACGCCCGGAGAGCGGCTCCAATCGGGCGCGCTGGCGGTGGACGAGCAGGCGCACGCCGTGACGCTGGGCGGGGCGGCGCTCGACTGCACGCCGCGCGAATTTCGCCTTCTCTGCTACCTGCTGCGCCACAAGGGCTTGGCGCTCTCGCGCGAGCAGATCCTGAACGCCGTATGGGAGTACGACTTTGAGGGCGACGCCCGCACGGTGGACTCCCACATGAAAAACCTGCGGCAGAAGCTGGGAGAGGGCGGCGCGCCGCTGAAAACCGTGCGCGGCTTCGGGTACAAATGGGAGGAGACGGTATGAAACAATTGTCCCTCAAAACCAAGCTGTTTTTGCTGCTATGCGGCCTGCTGAGCTTGCAGGTGCTGCTTGTATGGGGTCTGAGCCGGCTGTTTTTGCCGGCGTTTTACCGTGGCGACAAGGAGGCCGCCCTGCAAAGCGCCTACGAGTCGGTGGCGGCGCATTACCGTGACGGCACCCTGTCCGAAATGGACGCGGCGCTGGAAAATCAGAACATCCGCGCCGAAATCTGGAGCCGTGAGACGGGGCTGCTGTACGCCTCGCGCGGGCTGGAGGCACGGCTGTTTGTGCAAAATCCGCCCTTTCCGGGCGGTGAGCCGCCGCCGGGGGCAATGATCACTCAGCCGGTGAATTTGGCGTCATTTTTAGAAGAGGCGCTGGCCGGACAGACCAAGGCGTTTTTGGAGGAGCCGGGCGGGCCGATGGGCGATATTTCGCAGCTCCAGCTGGCCGGGCGGCTGGACGAGGGCGTCTACCTGCTGCTGCGCACGGCGTTGCAGCCGATCAGCGAGGCGGCCGGACTGGCGACGCGGTTCTCCTTCATGGCCGGCGGCCTGTCGCTCGTGGTGGGGCTGGTCATCACCCTGTTCGCGGTGGGACTGCTCATCCGGCCGCTGGCGCAGATGACGCGGGTGGCGCGCGACCTGGCGGCGCTGGATTTTTCGGCGCGCTGCGAAACCGGCGCGCGGGACGAGATCGGGCTGTTGGGACAGAGCGTCAACACCATGGCCGACGCCTTGCAGGAGTACATCGGGCGGATGCACCGCGCCAACGAGGCGCTGACCGAGGACGTGCGCGAGCGCATCAGGATGCAGGAGGCGCAAAAGGAGCTGATCTCCAACATTTCCCACGAGCTCAAGACGCCGCTGTCGCTGATGATGGGCTATGCCGAGGGGCTGCGGGCGGGCATGGCGGTGGACGGCGCGACCCGGCGGGACTACTGCGACGTCATCGTGGACGAGGGGCAGCGCATGAACCGGCTGATTGCCGAGCTGCTCGATTTGTTCAAGCTGCAAAGCGGACGCACGCCGCCCGTGCCGGTGCCGTTTGACGTGGGGGAGCTGGCCGAGGGGCTGGCGCGCCGGTTCGGACTGCCGGCCGCCGAACGGGGTCTAAAGCTTACAAACGCTGTGCCGCAGGGCGTGACGGTGACCGCCGACCCCGACGCCGCCGAGCAGGTGCTGCGCAATTATCTGCAAAACGCGCTGCGCCATGCCGCCCGGGGCGGGCTGGTGGAGCTGTCCTGCGCCGACGCGGGCGACCGGGTGCGTATTTCGGTCTACAACGACGGCGCGTCGATCCCGGACGAACACCTGCCGCGCCTGTGGGACAGCTTTTTCCGCGGCGACGCGGCCCGCGGCCGCGAACATGGGCAGGCCGGGCTGGGGCTGGCCATCGTCAAGGCGCAGATGGAGCGGCAGGGGCTGGGCTACGGGGCGGAGAACCGCATTGGCGGTGTGGTGTTTTGGATGGAATTGAAGAAATAGACAAGGAAAATCTTCCATTTGTCGCGTTTTTTGAACAAAACGCGACTTTTTTGTATGGTGATTTTCAACAGAACGTATATAATAACGGCGGGGAAAGCATGTATATATTCCCCAAAACAAGGTGAAGGAGAAGAAACCACATGAAGAAACGCACTCTGGCGCTGACTCTCGCGTTCTGCCTCCTGGCCGGCCTGATGGGCACCATGGCTCTGGCTGAAGAAACCGCCCTCGCCGCGCCCGCCGGCATCGAGATCAAGATCGATACCCCGCTGGGCGGTGCCGATCCCCTGCCCGATCTGACCCTGACATGGAACGCCGTGGCCGGCGCGGAGCACTACCATATCTACCGCACCAACATGGGCTACAATGATTACCAACAGATTGGCATTGCTGAGGGAACCGAGTTTGTGGATGACACCACCGCGCTGGACACCGTGTATCAGTACAAGCTGACCGCGTGTGTCGGCGGCGTCGAATCGGATTTCTCGGCGGTCTGCTACGGCCAGACCCCGATGCCCAACGCCACGCTGGTGGCAGCGCTCGATCTGAGAGCCGCCGGCGGCGGCTGCCGTCTGCGCATTGGCGACGCGACCGGCGACGGCCGTCCCGACATCCTCATGGTGCAGCCCGACTTCCAGAAAAGCTCCACCGTCCCCGGCGGCAACACCAGCGGCTGGGATGACGCCTATGAGCCCCATCAGGTCGGCTGCCTGACCCTGTTCGACCTCGAAGGCAACCTCATTTGGCAGCGCGCCGTCAACTACGGAGCCGCCGCTGTGAACGGCACCGCCCCCGGCGAGTTGTATCCCAACGGCAGCCCCGACGCCAAGCCCCTGCCCGACGTGAGCGGCTCCGGTGCCGATGAGCCCGCCCAGATCGTCGATATCGACGGCGACGGCCAAAACGAAGTCGTGGCCATCATGGGCAAAATGACCAGAGGCCACAAAATTTGCATCTTCGACGGCGCGACCGGCGAGCTCAAATACCCCGCCATCGATCTGACCCAGGTCATCACCAATTCGCCCACCAGCCGTTCCGGCCGCGACACCTTCGTGGCGCACGACTGCTTCGGCATCGGCAACTTCTTCGGCGAGCCGGGCGACGCGCCCCGTGACCTGTTTGTCAAGGACCGTTACTCCAATATGTGGGTTCTGCAATACAACGAGGACTTCACCGCCCTGACCATGAAATGGCAGTGGAGCAACAACCGCGCCTTCTTCAATTTGCATTTCCGCACCGGCAAATACATAGAGACAGAGACTGCCGAGGACGCCCTCCTGCCCACCACATGGTCTTTGTCCGGCAACCCCTCGTGGGGCAGCACCGGCCATATGCCGATGGTCGCCGACCTGAATGAGGACGGCCTGGACGAGATTCTGATGGGCTACTGCCTGTTCAGAGGCGACGGCACGCTGGAGTGGGCCTTCGTGAACGGCACCGACCACTGCGATACCCTGATCGCTGGCGACATCAACGGCGACGGCGTGGTGGAAATTGTCGAGGGCGGCGCCCAGACCTACGCGCTGAAGCTGGAGGGCAAGGGCCCGGCCACCAGCGGCCAGAACATCTACGGCAACGTAGCCGAGCTGATTTGGGAAAACCGCCAGCAGACAGAGCCGCAGTCCCTGTCGGTCGGCGACCTGCGCCCCGACGTGCCCGGACTGGAAGTCTTCGGCCTTGACCGCGTCAACCGCGGCACCTACCGTTTCCCGGCCAACGGCCGCGTCAATACGGTGGGCTGGGACTCGCTGTTCTTCATTAATTCGCTCGGTCAGACCATGTACAAGGAAGACCCCGCCGAGCTGGAAAAAGAGGGCTTCCTGACCATCACCTACCCGGTCTACAACTACAACGGCCATTACACCTCCTTCATGCTGGCCTGCAACCGCGGCTGGATCCATCACGAGGAGGTCGTCCCCTCGATCTATGACGGCTTCTTCAATCAGGTCGAGAAATTCGAGGTGGACGGCCGTTTCTGGGTGCTCGATGTCTGCGGCGACAATAAGGAAGAGGTCATCCTGTACGGCGACAAAAAAGCCAACGGCGCCGCCGTGACCGTGGCCGACGCCGCCGCTTACGGCGGAACCGTGGCCCCGACCCAGTCGCAGATCCGTATCTACACCCATGACACCGCCGCGGCGGCCGACAAGCTGGCCTATCTGCGCACGCAGGTCACCGGGACGCCCAAGCCCCAGCCGCGCCCGGACGTTTACAACTTCAGCCGTTATCCCGATATGTACTTCAAGGACAACATGACCCGCCGCGCGCCCTCCAGCATGGAGAAGGTCGGCACGACCGGCTTCAAATGGGCGGCTGTGTTCGGCGCGGAGAGCTACAATATTTACCGCGAGAACGCCGGCGTCTATGAGCTGATCGGCACCAGCGACATCCCCGAATACACCGCGACCCTGCCCGCCGCCACCGGAACGTATAATTATAAGGTAAGCGCGGTTGACCACGACAGCGAATCCGGCCTGTCGGCTGCCGTGTCGCTGTATGTCGCCGAAGGCAAAGCCATAGGCGGCGGCCTGCGCAGCGTCAAGAAGGGCAAAACCCTTCAGCTGGAAATCGACATCACGCCGGCCGCGGCCGTGTCCGATATCACCTGGCTGAGCCTGACCCCGACGATCGCCAGCGTGGAAAACGGTCTGGTCAAGGGCCTCAAGGCCGGCACTGCCATGATCGTCGCCAAGCTGCCCAACGGGAAGACGCTGACCTACACGGTCATGATTACAAACTAACACAAGTTTTTTCCTCCCTCCCCGTTGTTTTTGGCGGGGAGGGAGGAAAACGTACAACTTTATTCGCGAAATTTACAATTTGTCGAAATTATTTAAAAATTTTTGCACGATTTTCACAAAAGGCCTTTACAAGGAGACGGCAATTTGCTATAATGTACATGTTACCAGAGAAAGCTGCGCAGCAAACTGTACAAAAAGTATAGCGGGCGAGACGCGGCTCCGGATGGGTATGGAGAGCAAAAGACAGCGCGGGAGACCGTGATGTCAGCTTTGCTTTGGAGAATGGGAATTTTCTTTTTCTCACGAAATCCGGACATGGACAGTGGCAAGACCCGGACAGAAATGATCAGGCGCGACCCTCGTGGATGGCGGGCGCCCGTTCAGGGAAGGAGGTCGGAGTGCATTGAGAGCGTTACATAATAGTGTCCTCCGATGGATCTCGCTTGCGCTCGTGTTTGTATTTTTATTCACGTCGATGCCCGCGGCCATGGCCGAAGGCATGATGGGAGAAAACCGGCCGTCTCAGATCGGAGACGTCATGCCGGGCGTTACGGTGGGCGATGAGGAAGAACCCTTGCCGTTTAACACCCCGGAGCCTTCGGTGGAGCCGTCGCAGGAACCGGCCGTGAGCCCGTCGCACGAGCCTCCGGCGGTTACAAACACTCCGCAGGAAACCGATGATGATATTACAACGGACGAGCCTCCGATGGCCGGCCATGATGATTATTCTCCGCTACACCCGTCCCAGACGCCCAGCCCCTCGCATGCGTTGCCGCCGGATGTTTCCGCTTCTCCCACGCTGCCAGACCCCTCCCCCGAGGTGGATCCGGCGAGCGTTGCGCAGGGCGGGGTTCCGCTTCCTTCGGGCGGCGTGACCTTGCTGCCGCCTCCGGGTCCCACGATTATCCCGCTGGAGCCGGATGTTTTGGAAGGCTGGACGGTGAATGTTGAGATTCGCGTGCTGGACGCCGACGGCTTGCCGTATACAGGCGAGCTGAAGTCGATGTTTGAATTGCGGTTTGTCGATCCGTCCGATGTCGCGTATCACGTTGTAGCCGGTTTGGACGGCTGCCGGATGCTTGGGTTGGACACAGAGCTGTACCGTGTTGAGTCCGTCTATGTACCGATCGGATACAAGCTGGTTTCCATAGAAGAGCAGCCGGATGAATATCTTTTGCCGTTGATTGAGGATACCACAATTTGTGTTACATATCGAAAAGTACCCGCCTTCACCAGTCTTTCCGCCTATATTGCCCTGATTGGATAATCGGGCGGGAGCGTTAAAAAGGAGTACCCATTTTGGAAAAAGAGAATCAATCCGGCTCCCATGAAATTGTTGCGCCGGAGGAGAATGTAACCTCCGTTGCGGAGCCTTTGGAGGAAGAAGCCGCGCGCATTGTACCGGAGGAGTCCTCAGATGAGGCATCAAGAAAACCTGTTTCACGCGTCGCCGCGCCGAAAAAAAAGAAGTCCCTTGTCAAGCGTGTATTTTCGGTGATCGGCAATCTGATTTTCATAGCGCTTATTGCGATTGCCATTTTCCTGGCCTCTACGATGATTTTCGGAGAACGTGATCCGGGCGGCGGCGTGTCGATTTTTGGGATCCGCATGTACAGCGTCCTCACGCCCAGCATGGTGCCGACCTATCCGCCGGGAACGTTGGTCGTCGTCAAGGAAACGCCCGCCGCGGAGATTCGTCCGGGGGATGTCATTTCGTTTTCCGTAGCGGCGGAGCAAGCCGTTTTGACCCACCGCGTGGTGGAGGTCAGGCAAAGAAACACATCGATTACCTTCGTCACCAAGGGAGACGCCAACGAAATCAATGATCCAAACCCGGTTTCGTCCGTTTCTGTTTTTGGTGTTGCCTTGTTTGGCATTCCCTTTCTGGGTTCGCTGTTGGACTTTTTAAAGAATGGCATCGGGGTAGTTCTTCTCATTGTTGTGCCCATGCTTCTTGTTATTGTCGTTCAGCTGGTCAAATTGATCCGCTATTCGAAAAAAACCCAGTAGTTGGTATGCAAACTAAGGGGGAGTGCCAATGGCTTTTGTGAGAAAGCAGTAATGTATGCAACCGCAATCCAGTGTCCCATGTAGAAAAAAGCATACGAAGAAAGAACAAAGCAAAGAAATTATAAGAAGGAGTGCAAAATCACAATGATGAAAGTTCTCAAGAGCAAAAAAGGACTTATGAGCGCGGCCGCCATCCTGATCGCCCTGGCCGTCATCTCCGGCGCCACCTTCGCCTGGTTCACCGGCAATGCCGGTAACTCCAACGGCGGCACTGTCGTTGGCCTCCTGAGAGTCACCTCCGACGGTCTGGACGAGTTTAACAATGCGATCAATGATCCCGACGGACTGCCCCCGCAGGCCGGCGACGATTTCTTCTCCGGCGATGCGTCCATTCAAAACATCGGCAATCTCCCCGCCCTTGTCAAGTTGGTTTCTGACGGCACTGTCCAGATCCGCAGCGACGCTGACGGCTGGTGGCTGGATCCCACCAACTATCATGACGCCCAAGACGTTCCCGCTACCGCGGACAAAGTCCTGTTCGGCTATCAGTTCGGCACCAAAGAGTTTACCATTGATGGCGTTCCCATGGATTTGCCGGTTGTTATGACCCAAGATTTCTGGCTCGCTACCGGTTGGGACTCGAGCAGCATGACCACCGAGCAGATCGATTTCCTGCTTTCTATCCCCAGCCTGTGGTATGATGCCGCTCACATCAGCCAGGCTGACGGCACGACCGCGATCAAAGACGCTTACTATATCATGATTCCCGAAGGCGTTACTGTGGAAGGCCTCAGCCCGATTCTGGATATGAAGACCAACCGCAAAACCATCGGCAACGAGTTCATGAACGCGCTGATCACCGCCAACTTCACCCTGCCCTATACCCAGGCCACCTATTCCGAAGCCGCGTTTGACCTGTGGGGCGCCAGCGTTGACGATCCCACCGCTGGAACCGATATGCAGCTCGACTTGGAACTTGCTGCGAAACCTGGCTTTAGCGCCGCCCGCAGCTCCGTCCATGTCCCGACCTATGCCGAGTATATGAACATGCTGTACGGCAACTAATCCTACATAACTCACGGCATTCCCTGATATAACCTGTAAGTTCCGGCGCAATACGGTTGCATACACGTATTGCGCCGGAAAACTTTCGAGAAGAGCATCTCTGAAGGGGATGAAACGCATGAAATTGAAACGCTCCGCGCTTGTTATGGCCGTTTTGGCCGTGGTGATTTTTGTCGCCGGCATGGCCGGCAATACGTACGCTTTCCTGTATGGAGAGTTGAACGCCGATATATCCGGCACGGTGGGTTATCTGGGCGGCGAAAGATGGGAAAATTCGGTGCCGATCAACCAGCCGCTTGTGCCCGGGGAGACCTATTTTGTCTCCGCTTCCTTTCAAAAAGAGGACAGTTTGTCCGCCGACGTGCGCGTCCATGTAGCCGCCGTCTGGATGCTGGGAGAGGACCTTGTCGCCCTGCCCAACAATATGGTCGAGAGCATTACACTGTCGCCCGGTTTGTGGGAGCAGCGTAGCGACGGATTTTTCTACCTCAGCCGTACGCTGGACCCCGCGGAAGGTCTGACGATTGACGCCGAGGTAAAAACCTCCGACGAAATGCTCGCGGTGGAAGGCGTACGGCTTTGCGTCGTGTTTTCCGTCGAGAGCAAAGGCATAAAGATGGACTGGTCGGACTTCGATTGAGTTTGAACAGAGGGTGTTCTTGATTTTCACCTTTGTTCGTACCGGTTCGCGCAACGGGCTTGTATGACGTGGAGGGAAAATTCATTTGCGGAACACTTGCGATAAACCGCAAAAGCATTGAGAACAACAGCTCCGGGAATTGACTTCCCGGAGCTGTTCCCTATGCCGCCCGAAAGGGCGGCTTTTGGCTTGCCTATTTTTCCAGACCGGCGATGAGGCGCACCTCGCCTTTGCCGATGTCCATTTCCCGGGCGACTTCGTCGACAGAGAGCCCTCGGGACATGAGAAACCGGATCTTCTGCGGCTTGGTAACGAAGCGCCCCAAGGCTTCCCGGTCACGCTCGGACAGACGGGAGGGAGTCTGCAAGGGCCGAACGATAGTGGGCGTCTCCACCGA
>JAVBOJ010000089.1:0-4987 GCA_031550755.1 Oscillospiraceae bacterium | reverse complement strand
TTTCTTTGGTCGTGCGAAAGAAAGTCACCAAAGAAAGCACGCTCGGGGGCTCTATCCGCCCCCGAGACCCCTGCTACTTCGCCCGGTAAGCCCACTCCCGCCCGGTCTGCGACGCTCCGCGCCTCGCCGGGTCGGGCGGGGACGTGGGCGAGCGTGACAGAAGCGCGAGCCGGGTGCGCAGGGAGGCCAAGCGGCGCAGGATCTGCGGAACCAAGAACGCGGCGCGTTCTGTCCGTAAAGATTCGGAGCAGGCTTGGACGACCGCCCGCGCACCCGAGCGAGCGTGACAGGGAAGCGCCTCGCCGACCGAAACGGGGGACGTATATCTTTAGTAGGGGCGGCCATGGGCCGTCCGTCGTTTCCAATTTTCCGCAACATGGCGCGATGTAGGCATCGCGCCCTGCGACGTCGGCGGGAACGGATCAAATCCCCACCCGACCCGGCAAGGCGCGGAGCGCCTGCGCACCAGACGCGCACTCTGTCCCCTACCCGTTTCCCACCCGCCAAAACGGGCAAAACTATCCTTACGGGTAGTAGTATTTTTACAAGACAAGCCTTACAATAATACCATCAGCAACACCCCGCCCCGTCGCCGGACGGATATAAAACCTTATCAGAAGATGGACGCGATAATCCCCCCGGATCCCGGACGGGATCCTCACGAGGTTAGGAAAACAGCCGGGATGACCCGGAGCACGCTCCGAAAGGCAGCGCGGTTGTTTTCCTTTCCCTCGACAAACAGAAAGAAAGGCAACGCCGCCCGGCATGCTCCGGAGTCCTCCCCGTGACGGCATGGGTCGCGTTCTTTGTTACAAACGGTCACCGCATTCCCCTTGGTACCGCACGGCTGGAAGGAAAGCGCCCGGCACGCTCCGGGGCTCACTCCGATGACGGCATGGGTCGCTTTCCTTTTTGGGCGGTGCGCACGGAAATTGTTCCTTCGGCTACTATAAAATCCCCGTCTCTTTGGGTGACCTCCAACACCCATCGAGACCATGGGGAGTCACACAAGAGATCGGACGGCTCCGGCTGCCCGGTCTCTTGCGGAATCAGCAAGGGGGGATCATAGGGGTAACATACGTCCGGCCGGGCCCTGGTGGGGGTTCGGCCGGATGTATGTTTGCGCGGAAATGGGAGCCGACCAACGCCGCCCGTTCCCGCACGCGCCCCGGTTTCTTGACGGGCTCGACGAAATGCGCTATAATTTGGGAGGCGAAAGGCGAGCATACACACAAAGAAATAACCGCCCCTCCGACAAAGACAGGCGGCTATTTCTTACATGGGCGAACCGTTCGAAACGAGATGAGGCTCCCCCCGCCGCCGCGTTTTGTCAAGCGCCGCAGCCCTATCTGAGCTCTGAAAAAGAGGTGTTCCCGATGTCCGACGCCACGCCCATGATGCGCCAATACGAGGAGCTCAAGGCCCAGACCGGGGACAGCATCCTCTTTTTCCGGCTGGGCGATTTTTATGAGATGTTCGGCGAGGACGCCCGGCTGGTCTCCCGCGAGCTGGACATCGCCCTGACCACCCGCGACCGCGGCAAGGCCGAGGAGGAGCGCACCCCCATGTGCGGCGTGCCGTATCATTCCGCCGAGAGCTATATCGCCCGGCTGATTTCGCGCGGCTACAAGGTCGCCATCTGCGAGCAGGCCGAGGATCCCGCCAAGGCCAAGGGGCTCGTCAAACGCGAGGTCGTGCGGATCATCACGCCGGGCACCGTCATCGACGCCGGGATGCTCGACGAGGGCAAAAACAACTTTCTCTGCGCCCTGCATTGGACGGACGCCGCCGCCGGCGTCTGTTTTGCCGATATTTCCACCGGCACGCTCTACGCCACCGAGCTGTCCGGCGACGAGCTGAGCCAGCGCACCCTGACCGAGCTGGGGCGCTTTGTCCCGCGCGAGGCCGTTCTCAGCCCCGCCGCCATGGCGCATGAGATTTTGCCCGGGTTTTTGCGCGAACGGCTGTCCTGTCTGCTCACCGCCGCCGAGGAAAAACTGTTTTCCGAAGAAAACGCCGAGACGCGCATCCTCGCCCAGTTTGGCGCTCGTGACCTCGCGTCGCTGGGGCTTTTGGACAAGCCCGCCGCCGTGCGGGCGCTGGGCGGGCTGCTGTCGTACCTGTCGGACACCCAGCGCGGCAATCTGGCGCTGCTGCACGACTTAAACGTCTACGAATTTGGGAAATACATGGAGCTCGACCTCACCGCCCGGCGCAATCTGGAGCTGTGCGAAGCCCTGCGCGACGGCGGCAAAAAAGGCAGCCTGCTGGGGGTGCTCGACCGCACCGGGACGCCGATGGGCGGACGGATGCTGCGCGGGTTTTTGGAAAAACCGCTCTGCAACCCGGCGGAAATCAACCGGCGGCTGTCGGCGGTGGACGAATTATATGCCAATCTGCCGCTGCGCGGCGACCTGTCGGCGGCGCTGCGCGGCCTGTCGGATGTCGAGCGGCTGCTGGGTCGGGTGGTGTACAACACCGCCGGCGGGCGCGACCTGCGCGCGCTGCACACGGCGCTGGCCGCCCTGCCGCGCATCAAGGCGCTGCTGGGTGGGTGTAAAGCGTCGCTCCTTGTCGAACTTTGCGCCGGGATCGATCTGCTCGAGGAGCTGAAAGCCGAGCTGGATCAGGGCATTGATCCCGAGCCGCCTCACTCTGTAAAGGAGGGGGGCTTTATCCGCGACGGGTATGATCCGGAGGTTGATCGCCTGCGGCATATCATGCAAAACGCACGCGGCGTGGTGCTGGAAATGGAGCAGGAGCAACGCGCCAAAACCGGCATCAAAAGCCTCAAAATCGGGTACAACAAGGTATTTGGGTATTATATCGAGGTCTCGCGTTCCAATTTTGCGCTGGTGCCGGAGGAATATATCCGCAAGCAGACGCTGGCCGGCTGTGAGCGCTACATCACCGAGGCGCTCAAGGAGATGGAGGGCGCCATTTTGACCGCGCAGGAGCGGGTGGTGGCGCTGGAGCTGGAGCTCTTTTCCGCCCTGCGGGACAAAATTGTCACAAAGTCCCCTCTGCTGCAACGCACCGCCGCCTGTGTGGCCTATGCCGACTGCCTCTGCTCGCTGGCCGAGACGGCGGCGCAAAACCGCTATGTCTTGCCGGTGGTGGACTATTCCGAAGGCGTCGAGATACAAGAGGGACGGCATCCGGTCGTGGAAATTTTGCAGGACGCGCCCTTTGTCCCCAACGACACGGAATTGCACAAAGCCGCGCCGGTGGCGATTATCACGGGGCCCAACATGGCCGGCAAATCGACCTATATGCGGCAGGTGGCGCTGATCGTCCTGATGGCGCAGATCGGCAGCTTTGTCCCGGCCAAATCGGCGCGGATTGGGGTCTGCGACCGGGTATTCACCCGCATCGGCGCGTCGGACGACTTGGCCGGCGGCCGCTCAACCTTTATGGTGGAGATGACCGAGGTGGCCGATATTTTGCGCCACGCCACCCCGAAAAGTCTGCTGATTCTCGACGAAATCGGGCGGGGCACGTCCACGTTTGACGGCATGAGCGTGGCGCGGGCGGTGCTGGAATATGTGGCCGACCCGAAAAAGCTGGGGGCGAAAACCCTGTTCGCCACCCATTATCACGAGCTGACCGTGCTGGAGCAGGAGCTGCCCGGCGTGAAAAATTACAACATCGCCGTCAAAAAGCGCGGCGGGGAGATCATTTTCCTGCGCAAAATCGTCCCCGGCGGGGCGGACGACAGCTACGGCGTCGATGTGGCGGCGCTGGCGGGCTTGCCCGACCGGGTCATCCGCCGCGCGCGGGAGATTCTGACGGCGCTGGAGGCGGGCGAGCATGCCCCGGCGGCCAAGGCCGCGCGTCCCCGCGCCGAAGCGGCGGACGATCAGGTGTCGATGCTGGACCTCAAGGCCGCCGCTGTGGCGGAGCGGCTGAAAGCCTTGGATCCCAACACCTTGACGCCGCTGGAGGCGCTGCAGGCGGTGTATGAGCTGAAAAAGGGGCTGTGAAGCGCGACGCCCTCGGCGCGGCGTATCCCAATCCCCGGTCGGCTGCGCCTCGGATGCCGTACCCCACAAACGAACACCCACCGTTTCACCCAATTCTTTTGACAATTTCCTCCACGCGTGATACCATAAATACCGCATAGCCTATAGACATCGTATATAGAGGAAAGCGGGAAAAAAAGATGAAAAAAGCGTTGCTGTTTCTCCTTTTGGGCTGTCTGCTGCTGGCGGGCTGCGCAGGGGGATCCGTTGAGCCGTCGCCCTCTCCGTCGCCGTCCCCGTGGAGCTCCGCGCCGCCGTCTGCGCCGGTTTCTCCGCTGCCGACGTCGGTTTTGTCCGCCATGGAGGAGGCCGCCGGCAAAATCAACGCCTGGGGAGGTCAGTTTGCCGACGCAGATACGCTGTTTCTCGATATCTCCGCCCGGACGACCATGTCCGGGATTACCACCGCGACCGAGCTGACCCTTGTCCGGCGCGGCGAGGATATGTGCATCGACGTGAGCGTCGGCGACGGCGGCGAGGCGCAGACCCTGCGGATGCTCAAGCTGGGCGAGCTGTATTTTTATCTCGATCCGGCGCAAAAGCTGTATCTGGAAGTATCGGCGGACGACTTTTCCACCTATGCCGATATGTTTGCCCAGGCCGAGCTGACCGGTGAGGAGGTCTCGGCGGCGCGGCTCTCGCCGTCGCAGGAAACAATAAACGGCCAACAGGCCGTGTTCGCCGTGGAGGAGCTGGGCGGCGGCAACCGTGTCGAGATGTATTATGACGCGCGAACCGGCGCGATTTTACGGATGGTCACGGCCACGGGCGAGCTGTCGGTGACCATGGATGTCCGCGAGATGTCGGTGCAAATTCCCGACGAAGCGGTGTTCGCCATTCCGGAGGACTATCAGCCCGGCCAGCAGGATCCGGGCGCGGCGGGGTTTTAACATCTTCCATTGAAAGGAACGATGTTCCTTTCAATGGAGTTTCCAACAAGGATATTTTCTCCCCGGAATGAATCC
>JAVBOJ010000103.1:0-8560 GCA_031550755.1 Oscillospiraceae bacterium | reverse complement strand
ACGCAAGAAGAAGGAGAAAAGAGAATGATGAGCCATCCGAGCGCAAGAACTCCCCGAAGTTGTGCACCGGGGGCGGCGTAGCCTTTTGCACCGTTTTCGAATGAGCAACAAGCGGAGATACTCTATATGTTAACGCGATGGGTATTGGGGCGAAATTATTGTCCGCACCAAACCTCCACAGTAAGTACAGGAGTTATGTATGAAACTTCTTCACTACAAACGGGAGTGGCAGCACCCTTTTTATGCGCGAAGGAAGCACAAATGTCCGCAATGCTCCGCAGAGATGAGCCTGATAAAAGTGTCCAAAACTGTAAATTCCAAATCTCCAGAGGCATATCAATATAATTTTAACACTGGGGATACCTTTATGATTGGCAATGTGAAGTTTGTTTGGGATGAACTTTTATGCCGAAAATGTGGATATCAGAGCGATATTGTAAATTTTCTGCAACAAGAAAAAGCAGAGAAAAAGCGGCTAAAACAGAAGAAAAAAGGCCTTGGCTAAAGGCGTGATATAATCTCCCTTAAATTCCCAGTCGGCTTCGCCGACAGCCCCTTTGGAAAAGGGGCCCGGGCATACCCCGCCGTACGTGAAACTGGGGCGTCCATGACGGTATTATCCGTGTAAGCTCTGATGCCCATGAGAACGCAAGAAGAAGGAGAAAAGAGAATGATGACGAAGATAGTACCGCAATATCGCGGTGTTTTGAGAAACCATTTTTTAGAGGTGCCCGACTGCATCAGTCAGGCCAGCGGTATCCGCATATTCGGCCGCCGCATCAAATCCCTCGTGTTTTCCACCGATGTGGCCATCATCCGCAACATCAACGCCGACGCGGTGATCGCCGTCTATCCCTTCACACCCCAGCCGTCCATCACGCGGGCGGTCATCGAGGCCGCCGAAATGCCGGTGCTGGCCGGTGTGGGCGGCGGCATGACGCGGGGCCCGCGGGTGGTCAATCTGGCCATGCACGCCGAATTTCAGGGCGCGATGGGCGTGGTGGTCAACGCGCCCACCGAAAACGAGGTCATCGCCCAGCTCAAACAGACCATTGACATTCCCATTGTTGTGACCGTGGTGTCTGAACATACCGATTTTGAAGCGCGGCTGAAGTCCGGCGCCGACATGTTCAATGTCTCGGGCGCTTCGCGCACCGCCGATATTGTGCGGGTCATCCGGCAGCGATTCCCCGAGGTGCCCATCATCGCCACCGGCGGCGGTCGGGAGGAGAGCATTTTGGCGGTCATTGAGGCCGGCGCCAACGCCGTGACCTATACCCCACCCACCTGCGCCGAGCTGTTTCGCGTGTCGATGGACAAATACCGCGAGGAGCAGGCAGGCGTGTGGGAATGAACGGATATGAAAAGGAGGCCGGGGCGCGAGCTCCGACCTCCTTTTTGCAGGGGGTTATTGGGCTGCCTATGTAGGGGCGCGCATCTCGCGTCCGCTCAATTTGGACGGACAATAGCCGCCCCTACAAGGATAAACCCCCTGCATCATATCACCCAACCGCCGTGCCACTCCCTTACTCCTCGCACGGGCTGGCGTGCACCATGCAATGCTTGACATTGGGGAAGTCCTCCTCAATCGCCGCGTGAACCGCCTCGGCGATGTCGTGCGCCTCGGGGAAGGTTTTCTCGCGCGCGACCAAAATCTCCGCGTCCACAAACAGCAGGCTGGCGTGCATCCGGGTTTTGAGCCCGTCGAGCTCCTCCACCCCCGGCACGGCCAATACCGCCGCGCGGATCTCGGCGACCGTTTCGGCGTCGGCGGCGCGGTCCACCGTTTGCCGCACCGACTCGCGGAAGACATCGACCGCCACCTTGAGGATAAACACGGCGATGACCAGCGAGGCGATGGGGTCTAGCACCGTCGCGCCCAACACCGCGCCCAGCACTCCGATCAGACTGCCCACCGACGACAGCGCGTCGGAGCGGTGATGCCACGCGTCGGCCTTGAGCGCGCAGCTTTGCAGCCGCTCCGCCGCCCGGACGGTGAACCGGTACATCCACTCCTTGACCACGATGGAGAGCGCCGCCGCTCCCACCGCCCAAAGGCCGGGCGCGGGCAGCTCCCCGCGCAACGCTTCCGGGATTTTGACGACGGCGGAATAACCGATATACACCGCCGCCAAAAACAAAATGACGGCCAGCAGCGTCCCGGCGACCGCCTCGAACTTTTCGTGCCCGTAGGGATGGTCGTCGTCCTCGCTTTGTGCGCCGATTTTGACCCCGACCATGACCACCGCCGTGCTGAACACGTCGGACAGGCTGTGCCACGCGTCGGAGACCAGCGCCGCACTGGCGCAGAAAATGCCCTCCAGCAGCTTGACGGCCGCCAGCGCCACATTGACCCATATACTCAGGCGGGAGACCCGCATGGCTTCTTTTGTCCGCTGTGTTTTGTCCATGACATCTCCTTATCTAAAACAGCGCCGCGAAATACTTCAATTCCATGAACCGGTTGACGCGCACCCGGCTCATGCGCAGGACATCGTCCCCGCAATGAAATTTCCCGCCGGTGTTGGTCACGGCGTAGCCATAGCTCTCGCCGGCGGCGCGGCGGTTTTCCGGCGTACTGCGCCCGTAGGGATAGGCCAGCGCCGTGACCGGACGCCCGGTCACCTCCTCCAGCGCGCGCCGGGAGCCCGCCAGCTCGCGGTCAAGCGCCTCCGCCGTCAGCGGTTCGCCCAGCGACGGATGGTTTTGGGTGTGGCTCTGGATGGAAACCAGCCCCGAGTCGGACATTTCCCGCAGCTGCGCCGCCGAAAGGAACCGCTCCCGCCCCACGCTGCCGGCAATCATAAAAATTGTAGCCTTGCAGCCGTATTTTTGCAAAATCGGGAACAAAACGGTGTAATTGTCCTCATAGCCGTCATCAAAGGTCAGCAAAATCGGTTTCGAATAGTCATTTATATGAGAAAAATCGTCAAACGTGACCGTCTCATATCCTTTTTCCAATAAAATGCGCAATTGCGCTTCAAACTCCTCCGGACGCACAAACAGACCCTCGTCGACGCTCCAGGGCGTCTCGGCCAGGGCATGATACATCAAAATGGGGATCCTTCGGCCCTTTTCCGCCGGGTCGGATACCGAAAAACCGGTGAGCACACTCCCGGTAAGGACGATCAGCGCGACGACGGCCGCCAGACGTTTTTTCATATGAAAATCCTTCCAGTTGAAGTTCTTTTTGAATTTGTGTTGCGCATGGCGGCGCGACAGGATATAATATCGGAAGCAAATCGAAAAGGAGAAATCATGATGACCAAGTTTCCACGCGTAGCCGCCATCCACGACCTGTCCGGCATCGGCCTGTGCTCCCTGTCCGAAGTCATCCCCGTGCTCTCGGCCATGGGCGTGCGCTGCAACACCCTGCCCTGCGCCTATTTGTCCTCCCACACCGGCTATGAGGGGTTTTACTTCCGTGACCTCACTGATGCCATGGAGCCGTCGCTTTCCCACTGGGAGACGCTGGACGTCAAGTTTGACGCGGTGTATACCGGGTTTTTGGGCAGCGCCGAGCAGATTGATATTGTACAGAATTTCGCCCGCCGCGAGCGCCGCAAGGGCGCGTTTGTCCTCATCGACCCGGTCATGGGCGACGACGGGAAGTCCTATAAAACCTACACGCCCGAGATGTGCCGCCGGATGGGCTCGCTGGCCGCCGAGGCCGACCTCATCACGCCCAATCTGACCGAGGCGGCGCTGCTGCTGGATCGCTCGTACGATCCCCAGCCGGCCGACCTGCCCGCCCTGCTGAAAGATTTGTCCGACGGCGGCCGCCGTTCGGTCGTCGTCACCGGCATCCGCCGGCCCGAGGGGCATGTGACCACCGCCTGGTTTGACGCCAAATCCGGCGAATACGGCGAGGTGGTGCGTCCCTTCGCCGGGCAGGAATACCACGGCACGGGCGACCTCTATTCCAGTGTGCTGCTGGGCTTTTTGCTGCGCGGCGACGCGCTGGAGAGCGCCGTGGGCAAAGCCTGCGATTTCGTGCATGACTGCGCCGCGCTGGCCTTTTCCATGGGCATCTCGCGCAACGAGGGCGTGCCGTTTGAGCTGCTGCTGGGGAGAATCGCCCAAGCGTGAGTCCACGCGCGAGCCGGCCGAGCAGGCAAAATACGCGCGAGCGATGCCAAAAACAGGCGGCGCAACGCGCCGCGGCATTTTGGCCAGCGAGCAGGCGTATTTTGCCGCCCGCGAGGCCGAGCGTGCGTGCCGTCCCTACTCTTCCACCAGTGCGGTCTCCTCGGTTTCCTCGCCCGTCGCGCTGACCGGCGGTTCCACAAGCCCCAGCTGCTCCATTTCGGCACGCAGATCGGCGTACGTCAGCGCCGTCGAATTGCAGCGCGAGGTCGTCGCGTGGTTCCAGCCGTAAGTTTCCTGCATCACCTCGTCCGGCTGCAAAAACCAGTCGTGCGCGGGCGTCTCGCCCCGGTCGTCGGCGGCGGAGTCCACATGATACCATGCGCCCTCCAGCCGGATAATATTCCAGGTGTGGGCGTCGCCGCCACGTGCGCCCGCCACAACGGCGCAGCGCAGACCCGCCGTGTCGCAGAGCTGTTTGTAGGCCAGCGCGTAGCCCTCGGGCAGCGCGGTTTCTTCCACCAGCGCACCGTACAGATTGCCGGCGTTGCCGTGGTACACGGCCCCCTCCCGCAAAGCCCGGGCGGCCTCCTCATCATAGATGACCCGCGCCATCAGCGCGTCATACAGCCAGAGCGCCGTCTGCGGCTCGGTAAGCCCCGCCGGCAGATCGGCCACAATTTCCTCACAGGCGCGTTCGGCCTGCGCCACCCGCGTGCGCAACGCCAAGGCGGAGTCCGGCCAGACAAAGGAGTAGGCCAAAATGCGGCGGTAGCCGCTGTCGGGATACAGCGCCACCGTCACGGCCGGCTCGCCCACTGCAAAGGCGGCGTTGTCGCGATAGACCGACAGCGGCAGCTCGGCGGCGCTCCAGCCCGAGGAGTCGGGGTCATAATACCCCAGCTCCACCACGAGCTGCGTGTCGAAACCCCGTAACGACGCCTTCAGCGTTTCGCCCAGCTCTGCCCGCCCCGCCAGCACCGGGATGTTGACGCTGCGCCCCGGCTGATAAAACACCGAAATTTCCAGTTCGGTATAACCGGGCAGGACGGTGTACTCCGGAGACATATAATCGACCGCCCACGCGCCGATCGGCTCGCGCAGAACCTCCTGACACGCCCGCGACACCTCGCGGTTGATCTCGCCCGAGAAATCGTACAGGCGGATTTTGCCGGTCTCGCTGCCGGCGCGCACGAGCTGCAGCAGGGCGTTTTTCAGGTCTACATAATTGCGCGCTTCCAGCGTGTCCTCCTTGCTGCCCACCGGCCGCTGCTCCGCATGGGGCGACGAGACGGCGTACTCGCGCAGCAGCAGTCTCGCGCAGCCGCCGAGCAGACACAGCGCCGCGGCCAGACATAAACACAATACTTTTTTCATCACAAGCACCACTTTGTCGCGTTTTTCCTATTATGTCACAAAAACGCCCGATGCGCAAGAATGGAGAGATTCCTTGAAAGCGGTTATTTTCGACATGGACGGCGTGCTCATCGACAGCGAGCCGGGATATATCGAGGAGGACAAAAAAATGTTTGCCGCCCTCGGCATTCCGTTCGGTGCGCGCGAAATCTTCGCCATCACCGGCTCGTCGGGCCGGGTGGTCGCCCGGCGCATCAAGGAATGGCATCCCGCTCTCTGCGAGACCGAGGACGAGCTCATCGAGCTCTATCTCGCCGGGCTGATGCGCGGCCTACGCGCGTCGGTCAAGGGCTTGATCCCCGGCGTGCCCGATTGGCTGGCAAGGCTCAAGGCCGCCGGTGCGCGGCTGGCCATTGCCTCCTCCTCGCCGCGCGGCATGGTGGCGTATGTGGCCGAGACCTTTGGGCTGAACGCGTTTATGGAGCAAATCGTCACCGGCGACGACGTCACGCTGGGCAAGCCCTGGCCCGATATTTTTCTGCTGACGGCCGAAAAGCTGGGCGTTTTGCCGCGGGACTGCCTCGTGCTGGAGGATTCGGAAAACGGGCTGCGGGCGGCCAAGGCCGCCGGAATGTCGGCGTTTGCCTTCACCGGCACCAACCGCCACGGCCTGAATCTCACACCCTTGGCCGACGGCGCGTTTGACGCGTTTGATGAGGTGAATTGGAAATTGGTATTCAATTGGTTGTCTGTCTGACAACCAATTTTTTTACGTTTTTGGTGAACAATTCTCCTTTTCCGTCGTATACTGAAGTAGAAAATAACAGAAAGGCGGACGCCCTATGTTTCGCCGGAAATATTGTCTGGGACTGGCCGCCATGGCCTTCGGTGCCGGCCTGATCCTCGCCGCGCTTCTCTTCCCGATCTTTGTCTCCTTCCTGTTGGCCGCCGCCGTCATCTTTGTCGGACTCCGTCTGCTCCGATGCTGTTAGAATTGTATAAGGGTGGTGCTTTTTTTGAAAGTGGTTGTCGTCAATTCCCCCCGATTTCTGCGCGGTCTTTTGCGCGCCCTGTTCGGCTTCCGGCGCATCGCCTGAATCCCGCGCCGCAGTTTCTGACTGCCCAATGGTCCGTTTGATTTGATTCTCTGTCCTTTTCCTTGGCATATTGGCCCGTCCCGGGCCATATACTCGTACAGAAACGAGCTGCTGTAAGGAGAGGGTAACATGGAACTCAACAAACGGACCATTCGTTATTTTGAAACGGTGCTGGAAGGCAGCGTCACCAAGGAAGAATCGGCCGACATCATCGTACCCGATATGTTCCCGGATATCCTCCGTATCGTGGACACATCGGGGCTTTCGGTCGTCAAGGACAAAAACGCGCGCGACGGCGCCGCCGAGGTTTTCGGCATGGTGCGCGCCACCGTTTTGTACGTGCCCGAGGGAGCAAGGGGCCTGCGCAAAATGGATGTATCTCTCCCCTTTTCCCATGTGTTCGAAGGTCGGAACGTCGGTCCGGACTGCAAGGTCACCGCCAAGGTCTCCCTGCTCTCCGCCGAGGCGCGCACCATGAACCCCCGCAAGGTGCAGGTCGCCGTCAGCGTGCAGCTGGAGGTCTCGGTCTTCGGCGCACAGGACTGGACGGTCTGCGAGGGCGTACAGGATCCCGCCGAGGCCTCGGTGCAGACGCGGGTGGACGCCCAGAGCGCCTATATGCCCGTGGCGCTGCGGGACAAGGTTTTTTCCGTGGTGGACGAAATGGAGATCCCCGGCAGCCGGCCGGCCGCCTCGGAGATCCTAAAGGCCGACGTAAAGCTGCTCACGCAGGACGTCAAGCCCATCGGCAACAAGCTTGTGCTCAAAGGCGCGGCTGTGGCCAAGGTGCTGTATCTTGGCGACGGGGCGCTGGCCTCGGTGGAACAGGAGCTTCCCTTCTCGCAGATTTTGGAGATGGAGCGTCTGGAGGACGGCTGCGACTGCGCGGTGGATCTGACCCTCACGGGGCTGGATATGGAGCTGCGCGCCGGGCTGTCGGGCGAGTCGCGCCTGATTTCGGTCAGCCTCCAAATTGACGCGCAGGCGCGCGCCTCGATGGATCACAAAATCATGGCGCTGGCCGACGCCTACTCCACCTCCTATGACCTGCTGCCCGAATTCCACGCGGTGGAAGTCAGCCATCTGCTGGACAAATCGACCCGCCGCCAAGCCGTGCGGGAAATGGTCGAGGCCGGACAGCCGGTGCATTCGGTGATGGACGCGCAGGTGTTTTTGGGTCCGGTGCAGACGCTGGAGGAGGAAAACCGCGTCATCCTGCGCACCGACGCCCTGCTCAAGGTCATTTACATAGGTGAGGATCAGGAGTACTATGCCCTGTCCCGCCGCCTCCCGGTGGAATACTCCCTCGAAGCGCCCGCCGGAAGCCGCTGCCGCGCCGCGGCGCAGGTCGCCGCCGAGGTGCTGGCCGGTGCCACCCACGAGGGCATCGAGGCGCGTTTCTCGGTGGATTTCGATGTGATGGTCACACAGCCCAGCCATTTTTCGGCGGTGGGCGCCATCAATGTGGATCTCAATTCTCCCAAAGACCACGCAAACCGGCCGTCGGTGGTTTTGCGCCGCTGTCAGCTCGGCGAAACCCTCTGGGACATCGCCAAAAAACACAACACCACCTGCGCCGATATCGCCCGGGCCAATGCCCTGGAGGAAAAAGAGGAGCTCTCTCAGGGGCGGCTGCTGCTGATTCCGCGGAGACGGTAACACTATTAGCGGGCGAACGCAGTTCGCCCCTACGGATAAACCGTTGCGAAGGGCCATTCATTGGCCCGCAGCAACATCCTTATTCTTCATCTTTTGAAAACCTCAGTTTTTAAAAGAGATACTCTTGAAGGGGGAATCCACCGTGGAAAACCGCAGCATTTATGAAGATATTTCGCAGCGTACCGACGGGGACATCTATATCGGCGTGGTCGGGCCGGTGCGTACCGGCAAATCCACCTTTATCAAGCGTTTTATGGAGACTCTGGTCATCCCCAACATCGAAAATCCCAACCGCCGCGAACGGGCGCGCGATGAGCTGCCCCAATCCGGCTCGGGCCGCACCGTCATGACCGCCGAACCGA
>JAVBOJ010000096.1:0-13821 GCA_031550755.1 Oscillospiraceae bacterium | reverse complement strand
AGAGCGCTGGCCGACGGGGTGCCCGTGGGGGAGATTTTGGAGGACGGCCTGCTGGCGGGCATGAATGTCGTGGCCGTGAAATTTAAAAACAACGAGGTGTTTGTGCCCGAGGTGCTGGTCTCCGCCCGGGCGATGAATACCGGCACGGCGCTACTCAAACCCTATCTGGCCGAGAGCGGCGTCACCGCCGTGGGCAAGGCCATTATCGGCACCGTTCGGGGCGACCTGCACGATATCGGCAAAAACCTGGTGCGCATGATGTTTGAGGGCAAGGGCATTGAGGTCGTCGACTTGGGGGTCGATGTATCGCCCGAGCAGTTTTTGGAGGCCTATCACCGGGAAAAACCCGATGTGGTGGCGCTGAGCGCACTGCTGACGACCACCATGGGCGAAATGAAAACCGTGATCGACGCCTTTGCCTCTGCCGGTGTGCGCGATGAGGTTATTTTTATGGTGGGCGGTGCGCCCATTACCGACACGTTCAGCAGCAGCGTCGGCGCGGATATTTATACCGCCGACGCTGCCACGGCTGCCGAGGCGGCGGCCGCCGCCATTCTGGCGCGCAAAGGGGCTTAGGTGCAGAATCGGTCGTATTCGTTGCACAGAACAAAGTGCGCCGGTGTATCCTCCTCCAGCCCGGTATACCGCTCGCTGGGCTCCCAAAAAATATTGTCCGTCCTGTCGTCGTTGATGGAGGACACCTCGCCCGCCACCAGATCGCCGTCCTCCTCATGGGCCCATAACCGGTGATACAGGCCTGGCGGCAGTGTGATGGAGTTCCCCGGCGCAATCTGCACGGTTTCTCCCGCCGCCCATGTGCGGCGGATGCCGTCCATCAGCACGTTGACGGGGGTTGCCTCGTCCCGCGTGTCGTCCGGCCGGGAATTGTACAGCCGGATGCAGAGCGTCCCGCCGCCCCGATTGATGATATCCTCGGTTTTGACGCGGTGAAAATGATACGGCAGCGCCTGCCCGGGCCGCAGAATGATCAACTTCTCCGCATAGGGCGTGCCGGCCGACGGATCGGTCGGATGTCCGTTGCGCAGGGTGAACAGGACGCCGCCCGTCTGTTCAAAGCGCCCGAAGCCAAAGTCGGTGACGTCCCACCCCAGCATGATCTTGCGCAAATTCTCCAGCCGGCCGGCGTTTTCCCGCCACTCCTCCGGCGTCCAATGGGCAAAGGCGGGGAGCTGCACGCTATTTTTGTTCAGAACCTTCATGGCGTGCGCGATGGCTTCGTTGACCTGAGATCGTTTCATCAAATAACACTTCCTTCATGTATAATAGGAGGACTTTTGTATGACCTCGCGCGACCGTATGCTCACAGCGCTCCACCGCGGACGTCCCGATCGGCTGCCGGTGACCGTCCATCAATGGCAGCCGTACCATTTGCATACCTTTATGACCGGGATGACCGACATTGAGGCCAACGCCCATTGCGGGCTGGATGCTTCCATCACCTATTTTGAAACAGAACCGGAGGAATCCTGCGCCGACTGGCGGGTGGAGCTCCGCCGAGCCTCGGGCCCGGCGTATGACGTCATCGAGACGGTCATCGAGACGCCCCGGGGGCGGCTCATGGGCAAGCAGGGGCAAAACGCCATGACCACCTGGGTGACCGAGCATCTCATCAAACAGCCGGAGGACATTCGGCTGCTGGACTATCGGCCGGTGCCCCGCCTCAACCGAGCGGGTGCGCGGGCGGTCTATGATCGGCTGGGCGATGGCGGCATTTTGCGCACCTTTCTCTGCGGGTTTCAGGGAGGCTGCTGGCAGGACGCTTGCGAGCTTTTCGGCGCGGAAAACATGATTTTGGCGACCTATGACGATCCGGACTGGGTGCACGAATTTATGGAAATCCTGCTGAGGCACAAGCTCCGCTATATCGAGCAAAATCTGCCGGGGATGCCGTTTGACCTTATTGAAACCGGCGGCGGAGCGGCCAGCAATACGCTGATCTCCCCGGCCATGCACGAGGAATTTTGCCTGCCCTACGACAAGCGGATGCATGAGGCCGTGCGGGCGGCGGGCTTCCCCTCGGTCTATCACACCTGCGGCGGCATGAGCAAAATTACCCATCTGATTCGGGCCAACGGCTGCGCCGCGTCGGAAACCCTTTCCCCCACCGGTGTGGGCGGGGACATCGGCGACGACGAGACGGCGCGGCAGGTATACCGCGACCTGTTTCCCCATGTGGCGCTCATCGGCGGTATGGATCAGGTAAACCTTTTGGAAAAGGGGTCGCCGAAGCAAATCGAAAAAGAAGTAGAGCGTTTGTTTTCTCTGTTCGGCAGTCAGGGCGGCTATATCCTCAGCGCCAGCGACCACTTTTTTACCGCCCCGCCGGACAATTTGAAGGCCTTTGCTCGGGCGGCGCAGGACTGCGTTTACTAAACAAAGGGAGGAATGAACCGTGCTGCGCGGACATCTCATCGGACACACCCATTGGGATCGCGAGTGGTATCGAACCAGAATGTCATTTTTGCCCAAGCTGGTGCGTCTGATTGACGGCCTGCTGGAGATTATAGACCGTTCGCCTGAGTATGTATCCTTTATGCTGGACGGGCAGACCATTGCGCTGGAGGATTACCTGACCATCCGGCCATCCAATCGGGAGCGGCTCGCCTCCGCCGTGCAAAGCGGCAAGATTGTCATCGGCCCGTGGTATATCCTGCCGGACGAGCTGCTGATTTCGGGCGAGTCGCACATCCGCAATTTCCTGACCGGACAGGAGACGGCCTCCGCTTTTGGCGGCGCGTCCAGGCTGGGATACCTGCCCGACTCGTTTGGGCATCCGGCGCAAATGCCCCAAATCCTGCTGGGCCTGGGGATGGACACCGCCCTGTTTTGGCGGGGCGCGTCCCACGATATGGCGCATACGGAGTTTTACTGGCTGGCACCCGACGGGAAAAGCCGCGTATTTTGCGTCCATATGCCCCACGGCTACGGGTCAATGGCGGCGCTGGGAGGCCCGGCGGCGGACACCGTCCGGCGGCTGGTGGATATGATGGATTCCTTGGGCGGCAAAAGCAAGGCGGGCGTTGTGCTGCTGATGAACGGCTCGGATCATATATTGGCCGAGCGGGATATCCCGGAGGTCGTGGCCGCGTTCAACGGCCAAGGCTCGGACAAGCGCATTCAGTTTTCCACCTTGCAGGATTTTTTAGCCGATCTGAACGCCCATCTGCCCGAAACCCTCGAAACCTACGCCGGCCCCCTCTGCTCGGGCGACCGCGCCGTGCTGCTGGGCGGCACCCTGTCCACCCGGATGTACCTGAAGCAACGCAACTTTGCCGTGCAAGCCGCCATGGAGCGGGTGCTGGAACCGCTCGTCTGCCACGAGAGGCTGATCGGCGGGCGCTTCGACTTTGCCGGGTATCAGCGGCGGCTGTGGCGGCTGATTCTGGAAAATCATCCCCATGACAGCATCTGCGGTTGCAGCCTCGACGAGGTACACGACGAGATGCTTACCCGCTTTGACGTGCTGGAGCAGCTGCAAGACCAGCTGCTGGAGGATACCGCCGAGCGGCTGCAAGGCCGAGAGCCTCCCGCCAACGACGCCGAATGTCTGCTGTTTGAGCCGACGCAGGACGGCCTGCCCTCGTATGCCGAAATCACGGTGGACTTTGATTTGGCGCTGCGGCAGTCGGTGGACTTCGCCGCGTCGGCCATCATTGAGGACAACAAACCTCTGCCGCCGCCGCCGGCGGCTGTTGAGGCAGAGGACGAAACCGGGCGGCGGTTCTCGGCGAGGATCCTCTCGGCGGAGCCCTGCGACTTCGTGCCCCGGTATTCCGATTTTGACCTGCCCCGGATTTACCGCGCCAACCGCGTCCGACTGGGGCTCCTGCTGCCCGGGTTTTCCTACGGCGCACATACGCTGCGCTTTACGAAACGGGCGGCGGCTCCGCCCGCCCCGCCGGCTCCGGCCGACCGGATTGAAAACGAGTTTTATATCGTCTCCTTCGACCCTGCCACCGCCGGCTTTGCTGTCACGGACCGGAAAACCGGCCGGGTGCATACCGATGCCCATCGGTTTGTCAATATGGGCGACGCGGGCGACGAATATACCTATTCCTGGCCGGACGAGGACAGGGTGGTTGCCCTGTCGCCCTCCGACCCGTTTGAGGTGACGGTTTCGTCCGGCCTTGTGCAAACCATGCGCGTGTCCGGCGTACTGCGCCTGCCGCGCGGATTGTCTCCCGATCGGAAAACACGCGCCGAGGAGACGGTCGATTGCCCCTTTGCCGTCACGGTGACCCTGACGCCGGGGGTGGATCGGGTGGACTTTGACACCCGGTTTGACAATGCCGCCCATGACCATCGGCTGCAAGTGGAATTCCCCGCCGGCGTCTTGTGTACCCATTCGGCCGGGTCGTCCGCCTTTGCGGTGACGCCTCATTTGATAGAGCAGCCCGTCCCGCAAACATGGGAGGAATATCCCCAATCCGCCCAAGTGACCCACGGCTTTGCCGACGCCGGCGACGGACGGTACGGGGTCAGCCTCGCCGCCCGGGGGCTGACGGAATACGAGGCGGTAAACCGCGACGGGCAGACCCGGTTGCGGCTGACGCTCCTGCGCTGCGTGGGCTGGCTGTCCCGCGACGACCTCAACACCCGGCACGGAAACGGCGGCTGGAGCTTTGAAACCCCCGGCGCGCAGTGCTTGGGAACGCATTCCTTTTCCTATTCGGCCACCTGGCGGGAGGGCTCCTGGCAGACAGCGGGCACCTATGCGCTGGCCGACCGCCGGCTGCATCCGGCGTACATCCGGCAGACCGTCCGCGCCGCCGCCCCGGCGGGGAATCCGCTGGCGTTTTTGTCTCGGCTGCCCGGTTTGGTGCGATTGTCGGCGGTCAAACCCGCCGAAGCCGGAAACGGCGTCGTGCTGCGCCTGTTCAACGTCGCCGATGCGCCGCAGGAGGTCTGTCTGCCCCTGCCCGCCGGTGTCGGGCCGGTCTGGCGGGTCTCGCTGGACGAGCGGCGGCTGACGCCGATGGACACCTCGGACGGAGCCCTCCGTTTCTCCATAGAGCCGCATGAAATTATGACGTTTGAGCTCACATAGCGCATCCGAACAGTGGGAGGCCGCCCGGGGGAATTTACCCGGGCGGCCTCCGCATTTCCGCGGAAGATTAGTTTGTAACGGAAATGGTAATCATCGTCGTGATGTTGCTGCCGTCGGTGGTCTTGACGGTGATCATCGCGGTGCCGGCCTTCAGTCCGGTGACGGTAACGCTCTGGCCGTCGGCGCTGACCACAATGGAAATGTTGGCGGGGGTCAGGTTCACCCAGCTCAGCGGCAGCTCGCCGTCGTAAATGGTGTTCAGGGTGATCGTTTTGCCCTTCTTGACGCTGCGCAGCCCGCCGCCATCGATCTTCATGACGGTGGCCTTTTTGACCAGCCCTTCCAGCGCGGCGCTCAGATTATCACGGGCCGTCACATAATCTCTGTAGGCGGACGCGGTCGTGATGTTCTTGGCCACACTTAGAGCCGCTTGCAGCGCCGCCCAGCTTTCGGCGGTATAAACACTGCCGGTCAGGGCTTCGGCCTGCGCGATGAGGGCCTGCAGGTCGGAGATATCAAAGGGTTTGGTGTCGGCGAAGGCTTCCACCTCGCGCACGCGGCAGACCGTGCCGTCGGTACCGGCGATGGTGACGCGGAGCTTGCCGGCCGTCACGGCTTCGTATTTGGCCAGCTCCACATAGGCGCCGGGGGCGTCCGCCGTGGCAAACTCCTGCCATTCGGTTCCGTCAAAGTATTCGACCTTCACCGAATCGGGGAGCTGCGCGTCGGCGACAGTGCCCAAATAGAGGGCGACCTTGCCGATTTCTCTTTCCGCGCCGAGGTCATATTGCAGCCAATACGAGCCGCCGGTCAGACCTTCGCTGGTCCAGCCGTTTGTGTCGCCGATGCTGCCGTCGTTGGAGGTGACGCACATGGTTTCAGGCAGGGTGAAGGTCTGGTAGCGCAGCTGTTCGTCGCGCTGACCCGCGCCATATCCGGCGCCGCTCGGCGTCCCGGACATATAGTCCACCGTGCCCTGATTGGTGACGACCTTGATCCACGCGGTGCCCAGCGACTCGGGGCCTATGCCGCCGGATCCGTTCATCTTGCCGTAGTATTCGTTAACGCCGGCCAAGCTGCGGGTCGGGAACAGGTAATGCGACTGAATGTCTCCGCCCACAGCCATGCTGTAGTTCGTCTGGGATACGGCAATGGCGTAGCGCTTGAGCGGGGTCAGGCCGGCACAGGTGAGGTTGACGGTGGTTTCTTTGCCGCCGCCGACGACATCGGCCTCCGGAACGATGACGGTGGCCAGCGGCGCGCCCACGATCTTGTCGCCTTCCACATTGTACAGCATGACCTTGAGGTCGGACAGCGGCAGGGCGCCGTCCACGGTCAGCTTTTTCTTGTTGACGACAACGCTGACCGAGGTGACATCCACTGTTGCGGGGCTGGAGGAGGTCACCTGCACGCTGCCCTTGGCGAGGAGATTTTCCGTGTCAAAGGCTTTGAAGCCGTAGATGCTGATGCTCTTGCCCTCTTCGGCGACGGGTACGACGCGCACCGCTTCGGCAAACACCTTGTCGAAGGTATAGACATTTTGACTGACCGTGGGTTTGACCGGCTCGGTCAGGCCTGTCACCGGCAGCCAGCTTGTGCCGTCAAAGTATTCCACGGCCACGGCGGTGGGCTTGCCCAAACCGGCTACGCTGCTCTCATAATAGTAATAGGCGTGGATTGTGTTCACGTAGCGGGGCTGGTTGAAGTCCACACCAAACCAGGAGGCCTCGCCGGGGGCTGTGGTGTACTTGGCCAGAGAGGCCGGAAGCGCGCTCAGATCGTTGGACAGAATCGCCTGCACATTGCCGCTGCCCGCGCCGTCGGTGACGACCGCCGCGCTGTCGGCCGGGGCCAGATTGCCCCTCGGCTCGGCCTGGGTCAGGATCAGGCCGTCAATGGCGATGGAGGAGCCGCCCTGCCCCTGCGGGCCCAGAACGATTTCAATATACTTGATTTCATTGAGTTTGACCGAGCCGATTTCGGAACGGCTGAACTGGCTGTTGGAGGCGCTCAGCGACATTTGCAGGGTCTGGAACGCATATCTCGGCCAGCTGTCGGGGAGGTTGATCGGCGCGGTGTAATATTTGCCCGGGATGTATTGGATGTAGTTGTTCGCGTCCTTGCACAGGCGGACGATCGGCAGGGCATACGCGGTGCTGAGGCCCCATTCGACCTGTACGTCCAGCGCCAGGCTCAGCGCGGAATACTCGCTGAAGTCCACATCCAGCTGTTTGGAGGTAAGCTTGTAGTTGAGACCGGCGTCGGCATTGACGCGGACGGAATTGCTGCCCGCCACACGGCGGATGGAATCCTCGACCAGCTCGGCCTTCAGATCCGCGCCGCCGGAGAGCGTCCAGTCGGCCTTGGCCGCGGCCAGCTCCTCGCCGACCGGCAGGACGGTGACGATCATGCCCTGGAGGTTGCCCAGCGTGCCGTTGCTGACCGTCAGACCGGCGTCATACGTGCCGGGAATCGAGAACGTTTTTGTGACAACCGCGTCGGTTTCGATGTTGCCGTCGCCGAAGTCCCAGCGATAGGTCAGCGCCCCGCCGTTGGGATCCGCCGCGCCGGCGTTAAAGGTTACTTCCTCGCCCGCCCGGACGACGACGTTCATAACGCGGACGATGCCGAAATCGGCGTCCTTGATCTTCTGCGGGATGTCGGCCATGTAGGAGTCGGCCAGATCAAAGGTGACGGCCGGGGCGGCGGTCACGTTCAGCGTGGGCATCCCGGCGGTGGTCACGCCCTCATTGCTGCCGATGAAGATATTCGAGGTATCGGTGTCGCGGAAGATTTTCTGCTGCTCGTTATCTTCGATCCGGTTGGACAGGATATCCACCCAGTCGGCGTTTTTCAGCGCGATGCCATGGCCGGTATAGCCCTTGACCGCGTTGCCGTAGATTTGGTTGTTCTGCACCAGCCAGTGGGAGGCGCGGTCGCGAGAGCCCAGCAGGTTCAGGATGGACAGGCCGGGGCCGAAGTTGTCATAGGAACGGTTGCCCATCATCAGCACGTGGTCGGTGCTGGCGCCTCTGGCGCAGGTGAAACCGGCATTTCCGAAGTATCCGTCGCCGGCCGCGTTGGACATGCCGCCGCCGTTGCCGCCGTTGTTGCGGGCTTCGTTGCCGATCATATAGGTGAAGTCCGAGCCGCCGATCCAGAAGCCGTAGCTGGAGAAGTTGGCCTTGTTGCCGACATAGACGTTGGCCGGGGCCCACGACTCCACGGCGTTGTTGTTGGCCCACGAGGTATCGTTGCCCTCAAAGTAGTTGCCCATCGGGGGCGCACCGTGCAGCGGACGGATAAAGATGCCGTCGCCGCCGTGGATGAAGTCATTGCGGGCAATGTAGTTGTAATTGGAGTTGTACTCCAGCAGGGCGCTTGTCGAGTCTCTGGCGTGGGTTTCGCCCGGATCGATGCGGATGCCCCAGTTGAGGCAGTTGTCATAGATCTCGTTGAACGAAGCGCCCCACATGCGCAGCGCCACGTTGGAGCAGATGCCGAAGTCGTTTCCGTAAATTTTGTTCTTGTTGGAGTAGTTCAGGTTGATGCCGTTCCAGTTGTTGTTGCCGTTGTTGTAGCGGATGGTACCGTTGTTAAAGCGGACAAGGTTGGTCGCGCCGTAGGCCTTGCCGTCGCCCCAGCCTTAGGACGGGTCGGTATAGTTGTTGGACAGGTCACAGTACTCAATCGTCCAACCCTCGGCATCGGTGATGTTGAGGCCGGTGTTGAAGTTGGTGACATTGAGGTTTTTCAGCGTCACATTGTCAAACCCGACGCTGGACACGCCGTACTTGGGCGTGCCGTTGTACGACGGGGTGCCCGCGTAGCGGATGGTCGCGCCGTTTCCGTCAATGGTGATGTTGTCCGCGCCGATGACGAGGCCGGACGACAGCGTATACACGCCCGGGGCGAACTTGACGTTGGAGGTGATGACCATGCCGGCCGTCGGGGTGACCAGCGTCTCGGAGGTTTCATAGACGTTGATATTGATGTACTTTTTCAGCTCGCCGCATTTGACGAGCACCTGCGCGGCACCCGGAGCCAGCGTCGTGACGGTGGCCCCGCTCAGGGAAATGACGCCCGGAGTGAGCACTTCAAAGGTAATGGACGCTTTGTCCTGCGCACGGATATCCTTCATCTCGTCGATGACATTGTAATCCAGCGTGGCGGTGCCGCCCATGTCAAGAGAGATATTGGGTGCGCCGCCGATTTTGTTGGGGATGGACTCGTACGTCGTGACAAAGAGCGTCTGCATCACGCTGCCGCATTCGGCCCGGATGGTCGCCGTGCCGCGGGCCACGGCGGTAATCACGCCGCCCGCCACGGTGGCCACGGCACTGTTGGAGGAGGACCACGCGATTGTTTGGCCTGTCATGACCTCGCCGAATTGATCCTTGACCACGGCGGCAATCGCCTGGGTCGTCCCGACAGGCATGGTCAGCGGGCCGGCGGGGGTCAGTTCGATGGTGCGCGGCACAGGTGTGGCCTGCACCTGATCGTTGAGCTTGACCTTGAGCCAGAAGGTACCGACGCTTTCCGCCTGCCAGGAGCCGGCGGTGTTCATCTTGCCGGCGACCTCACCGGCCGCCGCGAGCACGCTGGCCGCGGGCCATTTGAAATAGTCGCCCTCGACATTGTCACCGCCGCCGTTTCTGGGCAGAGGATCGGCGTTCTGGGTAATGGCTACGGCATAGCGGGTGCCGCTGACAATGCCGCCGCAGTCGAGATTGACGTGGATGAGTCCGCCCGCCCCGCCTGTTTCGGCGGAGAACGGCAAATTGGCGATGGGTACGACGACGCGTTTAATGGGGCCGCCCACCGGCACGCCGGACGCGTTGACATCATATACGGCCACAACGAGATCCCTCAGCGGCAGCCGGTAGGGCTGACTGCTGATATAGTGGCGGTTGAGGAATACGTCCACCGATTCCAGAGTGCCGGTCTGATCGGCGGTGAAGGTCTGGAAGCGCCATTGCTCGTCGGTATGGCCCGCGCCCAACCCGCCGCCGGTATTGCCGTGGGAGAAGTCAATAACGGTGCTGGTCTGGGGGACAAGATACGCCTGCATCCAACCGGTGCCCAGCGCTTCGGCCACCCAGCCGCCGGCGTTCTTTTTAAAGAACTTCTTGGCGTTGCCCGGATTGGACGTCAGAGAGGCCGTGGGGAAAAGATAATGTTCGTTGACGGCGTCTCCGTTCACGGCCAGATAGCGCTGAGAATAACCCATCGCATAATACTTCCCGGCGGTCAGGAGAATGTTGGCGCCGGAAAGATCGACCCTGTGAGGTCCGCCGTTGAGCGCGAGATCAGCCTTGCTCACGATCACGGTGCCCAGCAGCATCGTGGGGATTTGATCCGTCTCGTTGTTGCACTCATAGATATTGACCACCAGATCGGTCAGCACATGGCCGCTGGTGTTGGGCACCACATTGGCATTGGGAATCAGGGAAACGGCGGTCAGCTTGCCCGAAATGGCGGGCACAAACACCTGCGCGCGTTCCATTTCATCGTTGGTGCCGGTGCCAAAGCCGCTGCCCTTGATGGGAACGGAGTAGTCGATGGTGGAGGCGGAGCCGCCGGAGGGCGTATGATGGATCTTCATCCAGTGACGCGCCAGCGCCTGCAACGTCCAGGCAGTTCCCTCCTGATTCGTGTAGCCGCCGTCATTGTCACCGGTCGCGCCGTTGCGCCGGGGCCAGAAATAGGCGTTGTCAGTCCCGGCGGTGCTGCCGGTGATCGGCGTAATGGCGATGGCATAGCCGCCGGCCGTCAGGGTCTGATTGACCTCCACACTAAAAACAGCGCCGGTGATGTTGGCGGCGGGGACAACGACGGATTTAATCGCCGCGCCGGTCGGAACATGACCGGAGGCCGACGGGTAAATGCTCAACCGCACATCCGACCAGGCGTTGGTCGCGCCGCTGGGGGCAAATTTGGTCAGCAAAACATCCACCGTGTTGACAACGGTGTCTTGTGCGAATTCCACGTAATTATAGCGGGTAAACGCGGCGTTGCCGATTTGGCCGATGGTGCCGCCCGGAGGCGTCACATTGAAGCTGTAATCCACAATGAGCTGCTCGGCGGCGGCCGTGCCGATTTGGCCGGTCACCTTCATGCCGCAGCCGTAGCCCTCGTAGCCCTTGGCAGGGCTGCCCGGCCACGTGACGCCGTCATTGGAATTGAACAGCGTGTTGTAGTTGTTGTCGTTTATATTTTGGGAAAAGCCAGCGGCGGAAAACCACAGATATTTTTTCGTGCCGTCATTGTTGCCCAGATATGTAATCACCACGACATAATCGCCCTTGGGGATGGCGGTGTCGGTCACATCCACGACAATCGCGGCGGCCGCGCCCGTGTTTTCCGGAATGGAGGCGGCGGGAATCGTCCCGGTGACCAGGGCGTCGCCGGTCGGCGCGGCTTTGTCGGCTTGCTTGGCAAAGATACCCACGGTCAAATCGGGGTAACCCACAGCGCCGACGGGTTTTACAATGTTGAGTTCGATTTTGTCAACCGTATAATTGTCGTCCAGCACACGCAGAAATGTCAGTCTGGCTTTCGAGGAGGATGTTCCCAGGTCCTGTGTGCCTCCCGAGGTGATGGGATTGCCATACTCGGTAGAGGCCGCGCTTGCCATGGGGGCCATCACGCCCGAAAACAGGCCGACCAGCATAACCAGAGAAACCAACAGGGAAAGCGTCCGTTTACCACTTTTTCGTAACATGTTTTATTATACCTCCTACAGATTTTCTCTCATCTCTTCCTCTTTGCGAAAAGGCCTTGCCAATGCGGGCCCGAGGGGCGGTTTCGCTTCCTCCTTTCTGCTTCACCCATCTCACGGCCATAAAACTGAGTCAATTGTCGAAAAAATGAGTCCGTGTGTACACGTGTACACACGCCTACTTGAATTATAGATGCCTTTCGTCAATAAGTCAATGTATATGGAGAAATTTTTATTTTTTTTGTTGTTTTCGTACAATCTCCTTAGGGGGCGGTTGTGCACGTGATTCTTCGCCTCGCGATCCACGTGAAAATGAGGGGGGGCGCCCCCCCTCATTTTCGCGCTTTTCTCTCCCCCCTTTGGCTTTTGTGCCGAGGCCGGAGGGAACTTGTGAAGTTAGACCAACGGGCAATTGAGGCGAGTTTTTCGATAACGCAATCAATCAGGTCAGAGAGGCGGGCACGACGCCGGGGACTTGGGATGTTTAAGCAGATCTTGGCGCACGAATTTGGGCATTAAGCTTACTCAGAAGAAGCCCGGTTTTCGGGGCTCTCCTGCCGTTTTACAAAACATTCCTGAACCTTTCTTGAACAAAACAAATCTCACAGCAAAAACCGGACAAAGAAAAGCCTTAGAACCGTTGCGGTTCTAAGGCTTTTCTTTGGTGGAGACAACAGGACTCGAACCTGTGACCCCCTGCGTGTGGAGCAGGTGCTCTACCAGCTGAGCTATGCCTCCGAATCAATGAACGCGGGCGTTCATTGGTGGTTGTTGGTGACCCGTAGGGGAATCGAACCCCTGTTACCGCCGTGAAAGGGCGGTGTCTTAACCGCTTGACCAACGGGCCGCGTCAATTGACAATGAGCCATTGTCAATTGTACTGGTAGCGGCAGTTGGAGTTGAACCAACGACACTGCGGGTATGAACCGCATGCTCTAGCCAACTGAGCTATGCCGCCATAGGGCAAGAGTTATTATACGCGAAAGCGGCGGCAGTTGTCAAGTAGAAATTTGCAATCTTTGGGGACGTGCTGTTCGTGTGTCAATGATAGCTTGGGTGTGCGTTTTTCTTGACAGGTTCATCCCGGACCTGGATGTCTTGCTGGAAACGCGAAAAGGAGTAGCGCTATGCTACTCCCCGGAGAAAAGGGCTGTATAAAGCGAAATGCCCTTATGAGATTTCTTAAATCCCACAAAGACACTCCGCATGGTCCCCCGAGGGATGATAAATCCGAACTCTCTATTTCCTTGAAAGTAATGGTCTTTGCGTCATCCTTGTAGTTGAATGTAATGAGAATGCAGTCATCATACACTACTACTGAGTTGATAAAGCTGTCAATCAGTCTGCGGCGGCCTTCGAGTGTATCCATATCCAGTTTTCGGAAACGGCATATCCAGAACACAACTTGTTCTCTGGTGAATAGAGGCTTTTTGATTTCCTCCTGTATGATGCGAAGTTCTAACTCGCTCTTGGCTTTCTCCAATTCATCAAATCGCTGCTTAGTATGTGAATTAAAGATGCCGGCCTGTATAGCATTAAGCATGTTAGGGTCGTCAAAACGAACCATATTTTGTGGCTTCTTCTGCGCAGTACCACCTCATAGTAGGACTTAACAATATACAGATCAAACAGTGACAGCAGGAGGGAAACAACAACCCACATATTTTTTTCCTCAGACGAAGTTACTGGTAAAGGCATCCGCAGCGGCTTTGTACCTTCGGCGGGATACCGGGAGAACGATACCGTTCATAAGCTTAATTTGAACAGGTGTAAACTCTCTCATATAACGGCTGTTGACCAGATAACCTTTGTGCGGACATATGAACCCGTGAGGCTTCAGTATTTCTTCAAGATGTTCCATGGTGTCGTACGTCTCATATGAGATCCCATCTTCAAGAATAATCTTCTTTTTTCGCAGTTCACTTTCCACGTATAGAATATTGCTTACATCGGTCTGAATCAAGCCCTGCACCGTTTTGATCGGAATAATGACGCTTTCTCTTCGTTTGAATCGTTTGACGGCATTTTCAAA
>JAVBOJ010000086.1:0-6117 GCA_031550755.1 Oscillospiraceae bacterium | reverse complement strand
CGACGCGCCGGATATCGAGGTGTATTCCGACGCCAATCAGCAGTCCGAGGAATACCGCTGCGAAGTATGGCTGCCCATCCGCAAGCCGGAAAAATAAATTGATGAACCCGTCGCAAAGCTGAAATTGCTTTCGCGGCGGGTCTTTGCTATACTATGGAATATACGCGCCCTCTTGGGGGCACCGGCGACCCAACAAACCTCAAAAGGAGGATTATTCATGGACATCGTCCGCTTTGTCGAAATCCTCGCCGCGCCGCCCGCCGAGTTTACACCCATCCCCTTTTGGTTTTTAAACGACGCGCTCGACCCGGACACCCTGCGCGCCCAGCTGGAGGATTTCAAGCAAAAAGGTGTGGACGGCGTGGTGCTGCACCCGCGCATCGGCGTCCCGCGCGATTTGGAATATCTCTCCGACGCGTATTTTGAGGTCGTCACCCATATCGTGCGCACCGCCGCCGCGCTGGAGATGAAAATCGTCCTGTATGACGAGGCCATGTACCCCTCCGGCTCGGCGCACGGGCTGGTGGCGCGGGAGAACCCGGCGTACGCCTCGGTCGGCCTCACGCTGACCCGCGACGCCTCCGGGGGAAAAGTCCTCGCAGCGCTGGAGGATGGCTCGTTTATCGTCCAAAAGCCCTGCGGTGGAACCATCCGCGGCATTCACTTCGGCGAGGATGACGGCCAGCCGGACGCGCCGCCCTCGGCGGATATTCTCCATCCCGACGCGGTGGACACCTTTCTCCGGCTCACCCATGACGCCTATTACGCGCGGCTGAAGGAGCACTTCGGCAGCACCGTCATCGGGTTTTTTACCGACGAGCCCTGTGTGTTGGGGCGCGGTGCGCAGGGATTTTTCGAGTGGACGGACGGTCTGGAGTGCGACCTCGAGGCCGCCGGGGGGCATCTGCCCGCCCTGCGGGCGCTGTTTGACGGCGAGGAGAACGACACCGTCCGGCTCTATCGCCGCCTCATCCGGGCGCGGCTGGGCGAGGTCTATTACCAAAAGCTGTCCGACTGGTGCGCGTCACACGGCATTGCCCTGATGGGGCATCCCCAAAAAAGCGACGACATCGACGAGCAGCGCTATTTCCACATTCCGGGGCA
This sequence comes from Oscillospiraceae bacterium, assembly GCA_031550755.1. Lineage (GTDB taxonomy): Bacteria > Bacillota > Clostridia > Oscillospirales > UBA929 > JAVBOJ01. The sequence goes on along the minus strand of JAVBOJ010000086.1, from coordinate 5,013 downwards.
GGATCTGGTCTTTCGCTGGGTGTCGCCCGAGCAGGGCGGGACGGTGGGGCCGGATTCGGTGCAGGCCAAATGCTCGTCCGACGCCGCCCGGCATCTGGGCCGCCGGCGCAACGCCAACGAGTGCTTCGGCGTCTGCGTCCGGGACGGCGTCCCGTGGTATTTCACCGCCGACGACATGAAGTGGTTTATTGACTGGCTGGGCGTGCGCGGGGTCAACCTGTTCATCCCGCACGCGTTTTACTACAGCCTGCGCGGCGCGCGCCGGGACGAGCGCCCGCCCGACGTCGGGCCGGGGAACATTTGGTGGCCGCATTACAGATTGTTTTCAGACTATATGAAACGCGTCTCTTTTTTGATGACCGACTCGAAAAACGGCGCCAAAACGGCGATTTTGTGCGAAAGCGGCCATATGCCGGTCGAGGAAGCAGCGCCGTTTTACGAGCACCAAATCGAGTTCAACTATCTGCCGCGCTCCTTACTGTCCCAGGCCCGCGCGGAGGACGGACGGCTGTATGTCGGCGGCTATGTGTACGACCATGTGCTGGGCGACCCCGACCTGCCCGTGTCGGTGATTGCCGACTGGACGGGGGTAAAAAAACGCGATTTGGTTTGCGAGAGCCCCTGTCCCGACCTGCGCGCAACCCATTTGACAAAAGACGGGCTGGAAATGTACTTCGTGACAAACGAGGGCGACGCAACGCTGGAAAGCCTTGTGTCCGTGCCGGTTGCCGGCACGCCATTGCTGTTTGACCCGTGGCGTGCGGGGGTTACGCACCCGCATTTTGACACAACGCCCGACGGCCGGACGCGGCTGACGCTGCGGCTGGGGCGGCGCGAGAGCACGCTGCTGCTCTTCGATCCCGACGGGGCGCTGCGCGCCCAACCCGCGCCGGCGGAAACGCCCCTGCCCGCAATCGCCCTGGCGCTCACGCGCGCGGAGGACAACCGGCATACCTACACCGGTGTGTATGCCGCGCCGGCGGTGACCGGCGGCGAGACGTGGACGGTTCACGCCGACGAGATGGTGGAATGTTATGTAAATGGCAGCTTGGCCGGAGTGAGCTTTTGGAATCCCCACCGCTTTGCCGTCGGCCCTTTTTTGCGCCGGGGCGAAAACGAGCTGACCCTCGTCGTCACCGGCAGCGTCGCCAACCGTTACGGCGCCGCCATCCCCTTCGGTTTACTCCCCTCGTAAATGATTCAACGTTTGGCCGGATTCATTCCGGCCAAACGTTATCCCTATGGTTTCCTCGAAAAACCTGTTTTGGGAGGAGGATAAAAAAATATAAGGAACAGGCAAAAACCTGTTCCTTTCATAAATAGGAGGGGAAAAAGATGAAAAACCAAAATGGACTGTTCCTGCTTGCTTGGTCTTAGTATACCAAGTCTTTATTACAAAACGTCGGACAGAATGTTAAAAGAATATTAAAAGAATCTTCCGCCCCGCTCGAAGCCGATCGAATCGGGGCAAATCCTGGGAGGGAGCTATGAAATTTTTTGAAATGGGCATGATCCTTTGCTTCGGGCTTTCGTGGCCCGTGTCGCTGTACAAATCCATCCGCTCGCGCTCCACCGGCGGCAAAAGCCTGCTGTTTCTGTGCTTTATCCTGATTGGCTACCTGTCCGGCCTTGTGTATAAAATCAGCGCCGGCTTTGATTTTGTCTCGTGGTTTTATCTGCTCAATACCGCCATGGTGGCGGCCGACATCGGCTTTTTCCTGCGCAACCGGCGCTGGGAGCGACGTCACACCGAGGCGAGATAGCCCTCCAAAATCAGCGCGGCGGCCACCGCGTCCACCTTTTTTTTGTTTTTGGGCCCGTGGCTGCCGGCCTCGTGCAGGATGCGGTGGGCGTCGGTCGTCGTGCGCCGCTCGTCCCATAAAGCCACCGGGAGCCCTGTTTTTTCACGCAGCAACGCGGCCAGCTTCTCGCTTTTTTCGGCGCGCGGGCCGCGGGTGCCGTTCATGTTGAGGGGATGCCCCACCACGAGGCGGGTCACGCCCCGTTTTTTCGTTTCCTCCGCAAGGCGCACGGCCAGCCGCCCCTCGGAGCGCTCCTCTATGATAAACGCGTCGCCGACCAGCAGTCCCGTCAGGTCGGAGACCGCCACGCCGGTGCGAACGTCGCCGTAATCGATGGCCATGGTGCGCAAGAGACAATCCCTCCTCTATTTTTGTTTATTATACGCTATTATTTAGTCGGCTGTCAAACTTTTCCGGTCTTTTTTGTTACGGGAAACGTCTTTCCCTCCATTTGACAGTGCATGATACAATGGTATCGGCGAAATTTTGTCCCTTGCCACCCGCGGAGAGATCCGCCGCATGTTTTGAAAGGAAGACATCCCCATGAAAAAACAAACCAAAAAAGCCATCCGCCATACCGGCCGCAGCTTTGGGCGGATTATCGGCACCATCGGCAAGATTTTCGGTACCCTGCTGCTGATTTTTATCACCACCGGCGCGATCATGGCGGTCTTTTTCGTCATGTTCGTCACCCGTGACCTCGAGGTCGATCTGGACGTCAATCTGGAGGACTTCCAGCAGGCCGAAAACAGCTTTCTGCTCTATCAGGACGCCGGCTCCGGCGAGTGGATCCAGTTTGAAACCCTCCACGGCATCGAAAACCGCGTCCGGGTATCGTATGACGAGATCCCCGATTCGATGATTCAGGCGCTGCTGGCCATCGAGGACAAACGGTTTTTTGAGCACAACGGCGTGGATTGGAAACGCACCTTCGGCGCCTTTGGCAATCTTTTCCTGGGCAGCGGCGGCTCCGCTTACGGCGGCTCCACCATCACCCAGCAGCTCATCAAAAACATCACGGGCGAAAAAGAGGTCACCGTCCAGCGCAAGGTGCAGGAAATTTTGCGCGCGCTGGAATTTGAAAAACACACCACCAAGGAACAGATTTTGGAGGAGTATCTCAACACCTGCTATTTCGGCGAGGGCTCCTGGGGCGTTAAGACGGCGGCCATGACCTATTTCGGCAAGGAGCTCGATGAGCTCACCGTGGCCGAATCGGCCTGTATCATCGGCATCACCAACTCCCCCACCCGGTACAATCCCTTTATCAACCCGGACAAAAACAAAAAGCGCCAGCAGACCATTCTGGACGAGATGTACGATCAGGGCAAGCTGACCGAGGCCGAATACAACGCCGCCAGCAAGCAGAAGCTGGTCTTTTCCCGCGACCACCGCCCGTCGGAGAAAAGCAACCAGTCCTATTTCGCCGACGAGGTGTTCAATGACGTCGTGGCCGACCTGATGGAGGCCCGCGGCGTCTCCAAGCTCTTCGCCCAGCAGATGGTGCTGTCGGGCGGCTACCGCATTTATACCACCATGGACAAAAACATACAGGATATCATGGATGATGTGTTCACCAACGAGGAAAATTTCCCGGTGACCAAGGGCTCGGAAAAGCCTCAGTCGGCCATGCTGCTGATGGATCCTTACACCGGGCATGTGCTGGGCATGGCCGGCGGCCGCGGCGAAAAGCAGGAGAACCTCTCCTTCAACCGCGCCACACAGGCCGAGCGCCCGCCCGGATCGTCGATCAAGCCGATTTCTGTCTATGCCCCGGCCATGGAATACAACCTCATCACGCCCTATGCGGTGGTGGATGACACGCCGCTGCGCAAGGAAGGCAGCCGCGCCTATCCCAGAAACTCCACCAACGGCGGACGGTACACCGGCCGCATGACGATCGCCAATGCCGTCAAAAACTCGACGAACACCGTGGCGGTGCGGGTGGTGGATATGATGACGCCGCAGCGCTCCTTTGAGTTTGCCACCGAAAACATGCATATTTCCACCTTGATCGAGAAGAAAGTGGTGGGCAAAACCGTCTGGAGCGACATCGACCTCGGCCCGTTGGCCTTGGGCGGCTTCACCTCCGGCGCCAAGGTTATCGACATGACCGCCGCGTACTGCGTCTTCCCCAACGAGGGCTTTTACAACAAGCCGATCACCTATACCCGCGTGGAAGACTACAAGGGCAATGTCATTCTGGAAAATGAGCCCGCGCCCGAGCGCGCCATCAAGGAAAAAACCGCGTGGTATATGAACAATATGCTTCAGGACGTTGTCAAGGGCGGCACCGGCTCCAAGGCCAAGTTCGAGGATATGCACATCGCCGGCAAGACCGGTACCACCACCAACGACTATGACCGCTGGTTCGCCGGGTATACCCCGTATTATTGCGCCGTCGCGTGGTTCGGCTATGACCAGCCCAAAAAAATTACGCTGGAGACCTCCACCAATCCCGCGCTGACCATGTGGAAGCTGGTCATGGAGCGGGTGCACGAGGGCTTGCCCGACAAGGATTTCTTCGAGCTTTCCAACACCGTTTCTGCCTCCTACTGCCTGGACAGCGGGCTTGTCCCGACCGAAAACTGCAGGCTGGATCCGCGCGGGTCGCGGGTGGCCACCGGCGTGTTTTACAAGGACGATGTGCCCCGCTCGGCCTGCAACGTGCACACCCTGACCAATGTCTGCGGCGAGAGCGGCCAGCTGGCCACGCCGTATTGCCCGGTGGAATCCCTGCGGCGGGTGGCCTTCCTCAACGTCCAGCGCAACATGCCGATTGCCGGCGTCACGGTGGGCGACGAGGGCTATACCGTCCGCATTTTCGGGCAGGACAATCAGGCGCCTTCGGGCTATTTCTCGGCGGTCGTCCCGGTGGCCGAGGGCGCGGTGGCCCCCAACTCGTTCTGCGCGTTGCATCCCGACGCGGCCTCGGTTCTCCCCTCGCCCACGCCGCCGTTTGATCCCAACAATCCCTTTGATGGTCTGCCGTTTGATCCGTTTGACCTGCTCAGCCCCTCGCCCACGCCGCCGCCAGATGTCCCCACCGTGCCTCCCGGCGATGTGACCGTCTCCCCGGCGGCCTAAGTCCCATGCCATCGAAAGGAATGACTGTTTCCATGAAGCAAGCCTACGGCAACGAGAGCATCTCCTCCCTCAAGGGCGCCGACCGGGTGCGCCGGCGTCCCGGCGTCATTTTCGGCTCGGACGG
>JAVBOJ010000045.1:0-4765 GCA_031550755.1 Oscillospiraceae bacterium | reverse complement strand
CCCGCAGCCAAGGCCTGCTTAGTTCGTTTTCTCTTTCTTCTGCAGCAGCACCGCGCAAATCACGATGAGGCCCTTGAACGCCTCGCGCAGGAAAGGCGGCACGCCCATCAGGTTGAGCAGGTTGTTCATCACCGCGATGATGAGCATGCCCAATACCGTTCCCATGATGGAGCCGCGCCCGCCGGACATGCTGGTTCCGCCCACGATCACCGCGGCGATGGCGTCCATTTCGTAGCCGCTGCCCGCGTTGGCGTAGTCCATCGAGCCGATGCGCGCCACCTGCAGAATGGCGGAAAAACCCACCAACGTACCGATGAGCACATACACCCGGCGCTTCACTTTGGCGGTGTTCACACCGGACAGGCGGGCGGTGCGTTCGCTGGAGCCCACGGCGAACACCTGGCGGCCGAAGGTGGTGCGTTTGCTCACCACATACAGCAGAACGGCGATGAGCAGCCAGTACAGGATGGGCATCAGCATCTGGCCGCCGATGCGCAGGCTGGCAATTTCCAAAAAGGGGCCGGGCACCTTGGGGGTATAGCCGGTGATCAGCGGCATGGCGGTCTCGGTGCCGGCAGGAAGTCCCTCCGGGATGGTGCGCACCCGCAGCACGCCGCGCTGGGAGCACAGCACATCCAGCGCCGGATGCTCCGCCGCTTCCAGCGGCGTCCTGCCGCCCAGCGCCCGCATCGGATAATCGGCCATTCCGTCGCCCACCAGCATGATATATTGGCAGCTTCCCATTCGCCCCACTCCCGCCCATTGTCCGATACACACTGTATCGTAATTCTAAAACAAACCTGTAATGACGCCGTCGTCGCCGACGTCGATGCCCTCGGCCGCCGGCACGGGCGGCAGACCCGGCATGGTCATGACCTCGCCGGTGTACACCACCACAAAGCCCGCCCCGGCCGACAGCTTGACGCCGGTGACCTTGACCCGGAAGCCCTTGGGGCTGCCGAGTTTTTTGGGGTCGTCGGTGAAGGAATACTGCGTTTTGGCGATGCAGACCGGATAGTGTCCGTAGCCCGCCGCCATGAGCCGCGCGAGCTCCTTCTGCGCCGCCGGGGCAAAATCCGCCCCCTCGCCGCCGTACACCTCGCGGACAACGGCGGTAATCTTGTCGGCCAGCGGCAATTCGTCCGGATAGACAAACCGGAAGTTGTTCTTTGCCTCGTCCATCGCCGCCAGCAGGGCCTCGGCCAGCTTTTCGCCGCCCAGGCCGCCCCGCGCCCACACCTCGGTGATCGCCGCGGGGATGTCCCGCCGGGCACACTGCTCGACGAGCCACTCCAACTCCGCCGCGCTGTCGCCGGCAAAGCGGTTGATGGCCACCACCGGCGTCAGCCCGAAGCGGTCGCGCACGTTTTCCACATGAGAGAGCAAATTGCAAAAGCCCTTGGACAGCGCGTCGAGATCGTCCGTCCCGCGCGCGTCCTTGCCCTGTCCGCCGTGGTGCTTGAGGGCGCGCAGCGTCGCCACCACCACGCAGGCCGACGGCGTCAGCCCCGCCTGCCGGCATTTGATATCCACAAATTTTTCCGCGCCCAAATCGGCGCCAAATCCGGCCTCGGTCACGACAATATCGCCCAGCGCCAGCGCCAGCCGGGTGGCGATGACGCTGTTGCAGCCGTGCGCAATGTTGGCGAACGGCCCGCCGTGGATAAGGGTCGGCGTATGCTCCAGCGTCTGCACCAGATTGGGCCGCAACGCGTCGCGCAGCAGCGCCGCCAGCGCGCCCTCGGCCTTGAGGTCGCCGCAGGTGACCGGCTGATCCTTGTAGGAATACCCCACAATCAGCCGCCGCAGACGCTCCTTGAGGTCGGCCCGGTCGCGCGCCAGACACAAAACCGCCATCATTTCGGAGGCGGCGGTGATGTCAAACGCGTCCTCGCGCGGCACGCCGTTTGTCTTGCCGCCCATGCCGATCACCAGATGCCGCAGCGCGCGGTCGTTGAGGTCAAGACACCGCCGCCACAGGATACGGCGCGGATCCAGCCCCAGCGCGTTTCCCTGCTGCAGATGATTGTCGGCCATGGCGGCCAGCAGGTTGTTGGCCGCCGTAATAGCGTGCAGGTCGCCGGTAAAATGTAAATTCAAGTCCTCCATCGGAATGACCTGGGCGTATCCGCCGCCGGCAGCGCCGCCCTTGACGCCGAACACCGGCCCGAGGGACGGCTCACGCAGCGCCAGCACGACATTCTGACCCAAGCGGCGCAGCGCGTCGGCCAGACCCACGCTGACGGTGGTTTTGCCCTCGCCGGCCGGGGTCGGCGTGATGGCCGAGACCAGCACCAGCCGGGCCTTGGGATTTTTCGGCGGGCGGGAGAGCATCGACAGCTCCAGCTTGGCTTTGTGCCGCCCGTAGGGCGACCATTCCTCCTCCGAAAGACCCAGCGCCTCGGCAATGCGGGCAATCGGCAGCGCACGCGCCTCCTGGGCGATCTCTATGTCGGTTTTATAACTCAACGTCCCTCATCCTTTGTATAATATGCCCTCTTGGGAATTACCGCACGGTTCGCTTGGCCGCCGTGATGGTATTGCGCAGCAGCATCACCCGGGTCATGGGGCCCACACCGCCGGGCACCGGGGTCATATACGACGCCTTCTGCGCCACCTCGTCAAAGACCACGTCGCCCACCAGCTTGCCCTCGGCGCTTTTGTTCATGGCCACGTCGATGACCACCGCGCCCTCCTTGACCATATCGCCTGTGATGAGCCCCTCCTTGCCGACCGCCGCCACCAGAATATCGGCGCGGCGGGTGACCTCGGCGAGGTTTTTTGTGCGCGAATGACAGACCGTCACGGTGCCGTGCTCATGCAACAGCAGCATGGCCTGCGGCTTGCCGACAATGTTGGAGCGGCCGACCACGACGCATTCCCGCCCGGCCACCGGGATTTCATAGGTTTTGAGCAGCTCCATCACGCCGGCCGGCGTACAGGGCAAAAAGTCAAAATCGCCGATCATGATGCGCCCGACATTGAAGGGATGGAACGCGTCAACATCCTTGGCGGGATCGATGGAGTACAGCACCCGCTTTTCCGATAGGTGCCTGGGCAGCGGAAGCTGCACCAAAATGCCGTGGATATCGCTGCGGCGGTTGAGCCCCTCGATCAGCGCCAGCAGATGGGACTCCTCGCAGTCGGCCTGCAGGGCGTGCTCCTCGGAATAGATACCGCACTGGGCGCAGTCGCGCTTTTTGTTGTCCACATAGACCCGGGACGCCGGGTCCTCGCCCACAATGACGACCGCCAGCCCCGGCGTAACGCCGCGCGCCTTCAGCGCGGCCACCTCGGCGGTCATTTCCTCTTTACAGCGCGCGGCCACCGCTTTTCCGTCAATCAGCGTCATGCGTCTCATCCTCCTCTTTCTTCTCTGTTTCTTCCTCAAGCTCTTCCGGGACTTCTTCGGCCTCTTCGATTTCCTCCGAAGGTCCCTCGGCGGGTACAAGGTTCTTCTTTTTCACAAAGGTGGTGACCTCCAGCTCTTCCGGTTCATGGTCGCGGAACAGCCGCTGATACATCAGGAGCATCAGCGCCGCAATGCAGGACAAAAAGGCGATAAACTGCGACACCCGCAGACCGGTGCCGAAGAACATCAGGCTGTCGGTGCGCAGCCCCTCGATGATCCCGCGCCCCAGACCGTACCACGCGATATAGAGCAGGAAAATTTCCCCGTGGAATTTTCGGTGCTTTGTCCATATATGTAGGACAAACAGCCCCAGAAGCGTCCACAGCGATTCGTAGAGAAAGGTGGGATGCACCGCCATGCGCTCGCCCACCGATGTCGCCCCGATTTTGTCTACATAGACCACCATGCGCCAGGGAAGATCGGTGGCCGCGCCGAAGGCCTCGCGGTTGATAAAGTTGCCCCAGCGGCCGATGCACTGCCCGATGAGCAGCGCCGGCGCGACCACATCCATCATCGCGCCGAATTTGATGCCCTTAATACGGGTGTAGACAAAGGCGGTCAGCAGCGCACCGATGACCGCGCCGTAAATGGCGATGCCGCCGCTCCAAATCTGGACGATCTTGCCCCAGTCGCCTGAAAATTCCGACCAGCTGAAAACGACATAGTACAGCCGCGCGAAAATAATGGCAACCGGCGTGGCAAAAATCATGGCGTCGATCAAATTGTCCTGATGAATGCCCATTTTGGGCGCGCGCTTGAGCGCGTACAGCGCCGCCACCAGAAACCCGACGGCAATGAAGATGCCGTACCAGTGAATGGGAATGCCGACCACGGTAAAGGCGATGGGATTGGGATTCAGCTCCAGCCCGAGACCCGGAAACGCAATGGGATTGTTCGGATAACTCATCTTTTTCTCTCCTTTGTTATGATATTCCGTTTGTTTCTTTTGGGTTCACCACCGACAGGGCCATCCGCGCCGGCGTCAGAGTGTCCGACAGCAGCCGGGCGGCCTTCTCGGCGGTAAAGGTCTCAAACAGCGCGGCAAAAGACGGATACAGGCCGCCGGCGAAATGCGCCCCGGCCTGACTGCGGCAGAGGGACTCCAGCGAGTCCAGCTGGCGCAGGCGTGCGCCCAGCCCCGCGTTTTTGACCCGCGCGAACAGCGCTTCGTCCAGCCCTTCGCGCCCTATACGCGCCGCCTCCTCCAGGAGGGCCTTTTGCACCGCCCGCGGATCCCGGCTCTCGCCGAGCGCCAACAGACAGGCCCCGTCCGGAAAGCGGAACGCGCCGTAGTCATAGCCCCGGTTGATGAGCCCCTGCTCGTACAGCTTGGTGTACAGCGGCGAGCTCGGC
>JAVBOJ010000039.1:0-20574 GCA_031550755.1 Oscillospiraceae bacterium | reverse complement strand
GGCGTCATTTTCGGCTCGGACGGACTGGAGGGTTGTCAGCACGCCGTATTTGAAATCCTGTCCAACTCCATCGACGAGGCGCGCGAGGGCCACGGCGACACCATCATCCTCTCCCGCGCCAAGGACGGCTGCATCGAGGTGGAGGATTTCGGCCGGGGGTGCCCGGTGGACTTCAACGCCGCCGAAGGGCGGTACAACTGGGAGCTGGTGTTCTGCGAGCTGTACGCCGGCGGAAAATACCACAACAACGAGGATCAAAACTACGAATTTTCCCTGGGGCTCAACGGGCTCGGCGCCTGCGCCACCCAGTACGCCTCGGCCTTTATGGACGTCACCGTCTGGCGGGACGGGTTTGTCTATTCCCTGCATTTTGAAAAGGGCGAGAACCTTGGCGGGCTGTCCAAACAGCCCTTTTCCGGGCGGCGCACCGGCTCGCGCATCCGCTGGAAGCCCGACCGCGATGTGTTCACCGAGATCGAAATTCCGGAGGAATACCTGCTCGACGTGCTGAAACGGCAGGCGGTCATCAATCCGGGCGTCACGTTCCGTCTGCGGTTGGAGGACGAAACCGGGGTCCGCCAGACCGAGTTCCGCTATCCGCAGGGCATCATGGACTATGTGCGCGAGGTGGCCGGCGAGACGGCCATGACCGAGCCGCGCCTGTGGGAATGCGAGCGGCAGGGCCGCGACCGGGAGGACAAGCCCGCGTACAAGGTGCGGCTGTCCATGGCGTTTTGCTTCACCGGCAACGGCAATTTTATCGAGCATTATCACAACTCGTCCTTTTTGGAGCACGGCGGCAGTCCCGATAAGGCGCTGCGCTCGTCGTTGGTGTCGGCCTTTGACGGGTTTTTGAAATCGTCGGGCAAATATCAGAAAAACGAGAGCAAAATCACCTTCCCTGACATCGCCGACAGCCTGATTTTTGTCTCCAGCAACTTTTCCACCATGACCTCCTACGAAAACCAGACCAAAAAGGCCATCACCAACAAATTCATGCAGGAGGCCATGGCCGAGTTTTTAAAGCGGCAGTTCGAGGTCTATTTCATCGAAAACCGCGCCGAGGCCGAAAAGGTCGCCGACCAGCTGCTGGTCAACAAGCGCAGCCGCGAAACGGCGGAAAAAACCCGCCTGGGCCTCAAAAAGAAGCTGACAGGCGGGCTGGACATCACCTCCAGGGTCCAGAAGTTTGTCGATTGCCGTTCCCGGGATCTCTCTCGCCGTGAGCTGTTCATCGGGGAGGGAGACAGCGCCCTGGGCGCCTGCAAGCTGGCGCGCGACGCCGATTTTCAGGCCATTATTCCGGTGCGTGGCAAGATTCTCAACTGCCTCAAGGCCGAGTATGACAAAATTTTTAAAAATGAAATTATTACCGACCTGATGAAGGTGCTCGGCTGTGGCGTCGAGGTGCGCTCCAAGCACAAGGATATCGCGTCGTTTGACCTGTCGGCGCTGCGCTGGAACAAGATCATTATTTGTACCGACGCCGACGTGGACGGGTTTCAGATCCGCGTGCTAATCCTCACCATGCTCTATCGCCTCACCCCCACATTGATCGAGCAGGGTCTGTGTTATATTGCCGAAAGCCCGCTGTATGAAATAAACGCCAAGGGAAAAACCTATTTTTGTTACTCTGACAAAGAAAAAGATGATGTTCTGGCCAGCCTTACGGGTACAAAGGCCACCATTTCGCGTTCCAAGGGCCTGGGCGAAAACGAACCCGACATGATGTGGATGACCACCATGAACCCCGAAACCCGCCGGTTGATTCAGGTGCTGCCCGACGAGGCCGAGCGCACCGCGCGGATGTTTGACCTGTTGCAGGGCGACAATCTGGCCGGTCGCAAGGAATTTATCGCCGAACGCGGCGCGTTTTATCTGGATCTGGCGGATATTGGTTAGGCCATGGCACACTGGTAGGCGCATTCGAGTTTCTCCAGCGCTTTGCGCTCCAAACGGGAGACGTACGACCGCGAGATGCCCATGGAGGCGGCAATTTCCCGCTGCGGCTGGGGCGATACGCCCGCCAAGCCATACCGCCGTATGATGATTTCCTTTTCGCGCGGATCGAGACACTGCTCCACCAGCCGCCGCACGATCTGCACCGATTCGGCCTGTTCCATCCGGTCGAGCACCAAGTCGTCGGCCGAGATGACATCCAGCATGGACAGCGGGTTTTCTCCGTTGCCGCCCTCGATCGGTTCGTTTAAGGATACCTCTCCGGCGCGGCGGCGCTGCCGCCGGAAATGCATAAATATTTCATTTTGGATGCATTTGCACGCGTAAGTTGGCAATTTCACCTCCTTGTCGGGGCGATAGGAAGAGATGGCCTTGATCAGCCCGATCGTACCGATGGATACCAGATCGTCCTGATCGGAGACGGTGGTGTAATATTTCTTGATGACATGGGCGACCAAGCGCAAATTATGCTCCACCAGCAAATTGCGCGCCTGCATATCCCCCTGCGCGAAACGGGCCAGCGCCTCCTGCTCCTCTTTGGCCGACAACGGCCGGGGAAACGACCCCTGCCGGTCGGACATCCGCAGGGATAGGTAAATCCCATGCAGCAGAAGCGCCAGCGTCACCGAAAACATGCCACATCCCCTTCCCGCCCTGGTCGCGATGGGGGGCGCCATGCCAAGGGAGCGCCCCTGCACCACCGCACTATCACTGTATGTTTTTCGCGGTTTGTCTTATACATGGAAGTTGGCGACAAGAAGGCCGCCCCGGTTGGGCGCGGCCTCAGCCTGTCGAAAAGGTTTCCTTCGGCCTCGGTATATGAGCCAAGGGGGGAGGAAAAGTGTGAAAAGGAGGGGTTTTCCCCTCCTTTTCGCGTTGAGTGCAGCTTTTCGCTGCACGGAGTCCCGCCGCAGCGGCCTCAGGTTTATTTTTCGGAACCGGGGCGAACACGCCCCCCTACTCCGTCAGTCCGCTGATCTTCAAAAACCGCCTAAACAGCGCCGACACCTCGGCGCGGGTGATGAGGCTTCTGCTGCTGAGTTTTTTGTTGCTGCCCTCGACAACGCCGCGCTGGTAGAGGTGCGCGACGGGCACCAATCCCTGCGACGAGACAAACGCCGCGTCGACAAAGCCGGACAGCACGCTCCGCGCCTGTGAGACCGTCAACGACGATCCTCCGTCCAGCATGGCCAGCGTCTTATACACCGCGACAAACGCCTCCTCGCGGGTGATGGCCTGATCGGGGCGGAAGGTCCCGTCGCTGTAAGCGTCCATCAGTCCGTACTCCTTGGCGATGGACACCGCGTCATAATACCAGACCCCCTTTTTGACATCGGGGAACCGGTCGGCGCCCGCGCCGGTCTTCATCAGCCCCACCGAACGCAAAAGCAGCGTGGCGAACTCCGCCCGGGTCATGTTTTTGTCGGGATTGAACCGCCCGCTGTTATCGCCCAGCAGCATAAACCGCCCGGCCATGTACTCGACATAGTCCTTCGACCAGTGATTTTTCACATCGGGGAAGCCGCGCACCGCGCTGACCACGGCGTAGGCGCTGTTGGTGAAGCTGTACGTGACGGCGAAGGTCTGCCCGTCTTGCATCCACACCTTGGTCGGGACGTGCTGGGGCTTGCCGGTGCTCTCCACCAGCACCCCGGTGAGATTGCCCGGCGTGCTGCCCAGCGGAAACTCCCGGCGTACCTGTCCGGCGAAGCGGTCGTAGGTCAACAGCCGCGCACCGCTTTGAATCGTGGTGTCAAAATCCACCGGCCCGGCCAAAATGCGGTAGCCCGATTTGGCCGCGTCGGCCTCGAATTTTTCCTTTGCCTTGGCGTCTGTGTCACCCATGGAAAACACCAAATCGACCGCCGACGCGCCGGTGTAGCTCTTGCCCAGCCGGGTGGCCACCAGCTCCATATCCAGCGCCGACGCGGGGATGACATACCGTACGCCGCCGCGGACAAGGGTCAGCGCAGCGTTTTTGTTTTGCAGCGCCTGCACGGCGTCGCCGGTGATGACCAGATTGACCTTGCCGATTTTCACGCCGTCCACCGCGTCGGGCGCCGTGGCAGTCAGGGTAAAGCCGTTCCCCTTGGAGGAGGCCAGATTCTTGACCCCGGAGGCCGAGAGCTGAATGGACGCCGTCTTTTGGCCGGCGGCGTCGCGCGAGACGACCAGCTGCCCAATCTGCGCCGCCGCGCCGTCGGCACGCACATCGGCCCAGCCGCTGTATGTCCCGGCGTCGATTGCGCCCGAGTCGATTGCGCGGTTTAAGTCAATGCCCACCGAATCGACCAGCATCCCGGTGTTTAACAGGATATGGTTGTTTTCGCCCATCAGCGGCGCACTCAGGTAAATATATACCTTGCCGTCGGAGACGGTCACCGAATCGGCGCTGTCCAGCGCGGTGAACGCCCCGCCCAGCCGGCGGATTTGCACGAACGATTTGGGCGATGAGGTGGCCGCCAGCATGGTCTTGTTGAAGGATAAAATCACCAGCCGTCGGCTCTCGCTGAGGAACAGTCCGGTCGCCGGGTCGTAGGCCGCCTCCAGAAAATCGGCCGGGCCGGTGACGATCTCGGCGGTGTTGGTGTTACCGGCCGCGTCCCGCAAAGCCTTGGCGGCGATGGAGATTTTGGCATTTTCGTCCAGCCCGGCATAGAAGGTGATATACAGCTTCCCGCCGATGACGTCGGCCGTATCGTTTACGCCCAGCGCGGCGAAGTTGCCGCCGCCTCTCGAGACCTTGACCGAGGATTTCAGCCCGTCGGGCTTGATTGTCACGGGATAGACCGTCCGGTCAAAGGTGAGGGTCACGCTGCGCCGGTTGTTGGTGATTTCCAGCCCGGTTTTGGGCGCGAAGGACGGCGCGGTCGCGTAAATCCGCCCGGTGTAGGCCTCCTGCGTCATGGCGTTGAACGCCTTGTCGGCCAGGCTTCCCGCCTGGACAATGAGAAAATTGTCGTTGCCGGACAGCGGCGTGGCAAAGGTGATGGTCATCTTGCCGCCCGACACCGCCACGCTGTCCTTGTCCTCCAGCGGGCCCCACCCGCCCCCGTTGCGGGAAACCGAAACGGCCTTTTTGAGGTCGGCGGCGGCGGTAAAGCCGCTGATGACCGGCTCGGAAAAGGTCAGGGTTACCACTTTTTTCGTGCTGTCGTTGATGGCCACGCCGGTGGACGCCGAAAAGGTCGGCGGGGTCTGGTCGGCGGTGCTGAGGGCGTTGGTCAGGGCATCCTTTTTCTGGGTGTTCCCGGCGGCGTCGCGCAGGGAGCCGGTCAGCAGCTTGACCCGGGTTTTCTCGCCGGACAGCGGCGCGGAAAATTGGATCGTGAGGGTGTTGCCGGCGATGCTGATCGTGTCATTCACCGACAGCGCCGTATACAGCGAGCCGTCCCGCGCGATCTGAACGCTGGCCTTGAGCGCCGTCAGGGTGGCGCGCGCGTTGAGAATCGGCTCGGAAAAGGTTAGGGTCAGCGTGCCGCCGCGATAGCGCGCGCCGGTCAGCGGATTGAAGTCCGGCGGGGTTTCGTCGGCATAGGCGGCGATATTGGCGGTGGTCACCTCGGTTTTGAGGACGTTGGGCTCCGGCGTGGCGGTATCGGACAGTGCACCGGCCAGGATTTTGATTTTGTTGGTCTTGCCGGTCAGCGGCGCGGGCAGGGTCAGGATGAGCTGTCGCCCGCTGACGGCCACGGTGTACCCGGGGCAAAACCGCTCCAGCGCATAGAACGTAGCCCCGTCGGCAAACTGGATCCGGCTGCGGAAGGTGGCCGGGTCGGCCGCGGCGGCGGCGATGTTTTCGTTGAAATTCAGAGTGACGGTCAGATTGTCACGCGAGAGGGCAACGCCGGTGTACGCCGGCGGCAGCTCGTCGGGCGTGGCGTCCACGCAGACCGAGGTCAGCGTCTGCTCCTGAATGTTGCCGTATTCGTCGCGCACCGCGCCGCCCAGCAGCACAAACCAGTTTTTCGCCCCCGTCAGCGGCGCCGCGAAGGACACCGTCATGGTGTAGCCGTCGAAGCTGATTTTGTCGGCGGCGGAAAAGTCAAACAGCGGGCCGGTCTCGGCCGTGGTCGAACGGCCGAAGGCGCTTCGCAGCCCCTCCGGGTCGGTGATAACCGGCAAGATGCCTTCGCTGAAATACAGCTTCAACGTTTTGCGGTCGGCGGACAGCCAGTACTGACGGCTGTCGGGCAGATCGGCCTTGAGGGTCGGCGGGGTCTTGTCCGGGTTGGCGTCCAGCGGCCCGAGGGTAAAATCTCCCTCCACAAAATTGCCCGCGAGATCGCCCACCGTGCCGCCCCGGATCAAAATAAAGTTGCGGTCGTTGGTCAGCGGGAGCTTGACGGTCAGCGTAAGCGTCTTGCCGGTCAGCTTGGCCGTCGCGAAAAACGAGTTGAAGTCACTGAGCGCCGGAGTGCTGCCGCCGTAGTCTCGCAGCAGCATGATGTTGGTCAAAAGCGCCGCCGCGCTGCGCGCCGTGGTGATGTCTTCGTCAAAATACACCGCAATTGTCTTGCGGTCGGGCGAAATCAAAATATTCTGTATATGCGGCGGCGTAATATCGCCCCGCACGTCAATATTGGCTGCGATTTGATCGTTTTTTTGCAGATTGCCCGCCTTGTCCTTGATGGCGGCCTCGACCGTACCATTGAGGGCGCGCAGGGTCAGGGTGATGTATTGCCTGTCCCGCGGGCAGGACAGTAGGTCGGAAATCTTCTTGCTGAAGGTCACCACGATCGTGCTGCCCGCAATCGCCACGGTCGAGCCGGGGTCAAAGGTGGACAAATCGCGGGTGACGCGGTTGGCGTCGTTGTCATAATAGGTGACGGCGAAAACGTTGCGCAGCTCGGTGAGGCTTTTGAGGTTGCTCACCGGCGGCTCGTTGAACAGCAGTGTGATCTTTTTGCCATCGGCGGAGACCTCCCAGTTTTGCCGGTCGGACAGCAGGATGGGCGGGGAGACGTCGGCGGTGGCGTCGAGCGCCTTGGTGGTAAACTCTTTTTCCAGCTGGTTGTTGTTCTTCCACGGCGCCGTGTCCTGCGCGAAGTCACACAGGGCATTGGGCGCGGTCAGCCGGAGATAATTCAGCTTGCCGGAGAGCTGCTCACGCAGTACAATGATGACCTTATTGCCCTGTACCGTCACGGAATCCGCCAGCTCGTCGCCCCAGCGGTCGCGCTCGTCCAGCGAATGGTAGACCGATTCGCCATCCCGCTTGATCTCCAGCAGGGTTTTCAGCGCGGCCAGCTTGATGGCGTCCGGGTCGGTCACCCGCGGCACGTTGACGCGGATATCCTCCGAGAAAAACAGCGTAATCGTCCGCAGATCGGGCGAGAGCACCACGTCCTTATAGGCCGGGATCACCCGGTCGGACACCGTGTCAATCAGGCTGGAATACCAGTATTCGCGATAGGTGTAGGCCTCCATGCCCGGCAGGGTCATGAGCCGCGCGTCGTGGACATTGCCGGATTTGTCGGTCAAGACGCCTGTCGGGATACGCACGGCGAGAAATTTGTTCTCCGCCACCGGCATGGACAGGGTGATGACCAGATTGCTGCCGTCGATTTTGACCTGATCGGTGTGGATGAGCTTGCCGGGCGGCACCTCGCCGTACACCGCGCTCTCGATGGCCGACGCGCCGGTAAGCCCTGGCTGGATGACACCGGGCAGATAGTCAAACTGCGCGACGCGGATCCGGTCACGCAGGGTGGCCAAATCGGGCACACACAGCGCCAGCGGCTCGTTGAACGGGATGACGAGCTGCCGGTTGTCCGGCGTGGCGTAGGCCGGCGTCACGCTGTGGTACGGGCTCTGCGGATCCTCGGAATACACCTCGGGCGGCATATAATCGACCGTGGCGTCAACCGGCCCGGCCAGCGTATATTTGCGCGTGACGTCATCGCTGCCCTTGATCGCCTTGTCGGCCACCAGCACATTGCCGACGATGTCGTACAGGGTATTCTCCTCGATACGCAGATAGTTGTATTTTTTGGTCAGCGGCGCGGAAAAGACGAGGATAAGCTTGTCGCCCTCCAGCCGCAGGGACGAAATGCCCACCCAATAGGCATTGGACTGGGTGGTAAACTCTAGCGCCTGATAGACGCGGGAGGACTCAACGGTATTGTCGGCCTGAGCGATACCGAACCGGGTGACATAATTCTGTAAATCGGCACCGTCCTGGGTCGTCATTCCCTCGCTGAAGGTCAGCGTCAGGGCGAGATTGTCCCGACTGAGCTCGGTTTTGATCAACTTGGGCGCGGCGGTGTCCAGCGTCACCTTGCCGGTGTACTGCGGCAACGGCATATCGGCGGCGTCCTTGAGCGCACCCTCCGGGATGGTCAGGCTGTAATCCTGCACCCGCAAAAGGGTGGTGCGCAGATTGAGCTTGATGAGCGTGGAGCCGTTGCCGGGGTAGAAGATAACGATTTGATCCTCCACGTGGACGGTGTGGCCCCAGGTGTCTGTTTTGGTCACGTCGGCCAGCCAATTGTCGCCCATGGCGGTGGGCGCTTCGCCGGTTTTTCCGAACAGAAGCAGCGCCGCCAGATCGTTTTTATCTCCCACGGCGGGATAAACCAGACTGTTAAAATTTATGTAAACCGTCGAGCTGCCGTAAGCGCCTCCCTTGGCGATAATTTGCGGCGCGCCCACCGCCGCCGAGGCGTCCGGCGTCTCCCACACCATCCAGCCGGCGGCGAAAACGAACGCCAACAGCAGGGATATCATGCGTTTTCCCAGTTTCATATGTTTCTCCTCCCCCAATACAAAAGGTCTATGTAATGTATCGAAAGAAACAGGCAAAACAAAAGCCCGCAGAGGAATTTTCCCCTGTCCCCCGAAAAACAAAGAAAAAAGTTAAATTAAGGTTTACATAAATGTAACTTTGGAGTAAAATAAAAGAAACACTACATACCGGAGGAACCATTATGAGACATACCCCATTCCGCCGCGCGTTCGCGCTTTTGCTGGCTGTTTTGTTCTGTATGCCCTCAGCGCTGGCCGCCGCCGTACATACCTCCCTCTTCGAATCCTATTCCGTGGCCGACGTCGGCGAGGTCTACAAGGCCTACGACCAGACACTCGGCGACAAAACCGTCTTCACCGAGGGAACCCTCCGGCATATCACCCAGGGCCGCGAGGAGGAGCGCTATGTCACGTGGGACGCCGCCTCGCGTCTGACGCCTATGGCGGTCTACGGCTCCAAGCTGTACGGATCGTCGCTGACGCTCACGGAGGCCGAGGCGCAGCTGCGCGCCAAGGGGCTCTCGCCCGTGTTCGGCGTCAATGGGGATTATTTTTCCTTCTCCAACGGGGTACCCAACGGCATCATGGTGACCGACGGCATCCTGCGCGCCTCGGACAACTATGAATGGTCGCTCTGCTTCCCCGCTTCGGGCGGCGCGTTTCTGGCCAAAACGCCGCTGTATACCACCGTCACCGCCACCGTCGGCGGCGTCAGCCGCATCATTTCAGTGGATCAGGTCAACCACCCGCGCGTGCAGGATCGCCTGATCCTCTTTACGCCCGACTATGCAGACACCACCAAAACCACCACCCAAGGGACCCATGTCATCCTCAATGTGACCGGCGACCTCAAAATCGGCCAGCCCATCACCGGCACGGTGGACAAGGTCGTCACCGGCACGGAGCCCGCCGTCCTCAAAGCCGGGCAGATGGTGCTGTCGGCCGACGCCAAGGGGCCGGTGTCGCGGATCTCCGGCCTGACCGCCGGCACACAGGTCAGTATCTCGGTCTCCTGCGAGGACGCCCGGTTTAAAACCCTCACCTGCGCGCTGGGGGGATACCAGAAGCTGCTGACAAACGGGCAGATCGAATCGGGTCTCCCGGCCGGCGCCGGCCCGCGTACGGCGGTCGGCATCAAGGCCGACGGACAATGTGTCTTTTATACCGTGGACGGCCGCCAGCAGGGCTATTCGGGCGGGCTGACCCTGACCGAGCTGGCCCGGCGGCTCAAATCGCTCGGCTGTGTGGAGGCGCTCAACTTAGACGGCGGCGGTTCCACCATCATGGGGGTCACCTACCCGGGACAAGCGGCCATGACCACCGTCAACAAGCCCTCCGAGGGGACGCCACGCAAGGTGTCCAATTACATATTCTTCGTCAACAACCTCGCCAAGCAAACCGTTCCCACCCGC
Source organism: Oscillospiraceae bacterium (assembly GCA_031550755.1). GTDB lineage: Bacteria > Bacillota > Clostridia > Oscillospirales > UBA929 > JAVBOJ01. Next base: position 10,456 of record JAVBOJ010000039.1, on the reverse strand, counting down.
CTGTTTGTCTTTCCCGCCGTCGCCACCCTGCTGAAGGACGCCTATCTGCCGCTCTCCTGCTATGCCACCGACGACAATTACCACGCCCTGACCGTCCCGCCGATCACTTGGAGCGGCAGCGATGAGATCGGCTCGGTGGCGCAAAACGGGTTTTATACCGCCCTGTCGGCCGGCGTGAGCGAGGTATCGGCCGCCGCCGCGGGCAGCCTCACCGGCCGCGCCACCATCCGGGTGGTGGACATGCTGGAATCGGTCTCCATTCTCAACGAAAAAAGCGGACAGGCCCTGTCCTCCCTGACCGTCGCGCCCGGCGAGACCCTTGATCTCGCGGCGCGGGGCTATTACAACTACCTGCCCGTATCCAGCCAGGACAGCTGCTTCATCTGGTCGGCCGTCGGCAACATCGGAACCATCGACCAAAACGGTCTGTTTACCGCTTCGATGGCCAACGGCGCCACCGGTATTATTTACGCCAGCTACGGCAACACCTCGGCCGCCCTGCCGGTCGGTGTGGGCCGCGCCCCCGAGGTGCTGGAGGACTTTGAAAAGTCCTCCACTGCCTTCGGCTCCGGCGACGACACCATGGCCTTTACCGTCCTCAAGGAGGTCGAGAAGGCCCCCTACGGCCTGCGCGCCGGCAGCATCCGCTACAACTTCGCGGGACTTCCCGCCGGACAAACCGCTCTGTCGCTGCCGGTGTCGATAACCGTACCCGATGGGGCAGGTTATGTAAACCTCTGGCTGACCGGCGACAACTCCAAAAACATTGTCAGCCTCACGGTGGCGGATGCCTCCGGCAAGGAAACCGACATGACGCTCGCCACGCTGGACTTTTCCGGCAACCGCCTGCTACATCTGAAATTGCCGGCCGGCATCAAGCGGATCACCTCCTTTAAAATCCTGCTGACCGCCGGCGGAGCCGCCTCCGGCACGCTGATTACCGACCAATGGACCGCCTCGTACGATCTGTACGAGGATATCTTCCCGCCGGTTTTGACCGTCGTCAAATTCGACGCTGAAATCGAACCGGGCTATGTGAATTTCGAGGCAACCGTAATGGATGACAACCTCACGCCCCCGAAGCGCGGCGGCGTCTCTCTGACGCTGGACGGCGCGGCGGTGGGCTTTAGCTATGACCAGGTGACCGGGCGGCTCACCGCCAAATGGCCCGCCAACGACACCCTGCCCCATCGCATGACGCTGGAGGCGGTTGATCCCGCCGGCAACCGCGCACGGCTCAGCCGCGATTACCGGCAAGTGGCCATCCCGGCCGACAAGCCCCTGTACGCCGACTTGGAAAACCATTGGGCGCGCAATCAGGTGGAGCTTTTGAGCCGGCTGGGCGTGGTGTCCGGCGCGGAGAAAAACGGCGTCACCTATTTCGATCCCGAGCGGCCGCTGACCCGCAACGAAATGTCGGTCTATCTGGCCCGCGCGCTCAAGCTGGATCTGGCGCAGTATGACGCGGTAGTGCTGCCGTTTGACGACGCGGCGTCCATCCCGCCCTCCGTCCTGCGGGAGGCGCGTGCGCTGTACTCCATCGGGGTGCTGCGCGGCAAGGCCTCCGGCGGCAAGCTGCTGTTTGACGGCAACACCGCCATCACCCGCGCGGAATTCTGCACCATGCTGGGGCGCAGCCTGCCGCGCGGCTATACCAAGGGCAGTCTGACCTTTGCCGATAAGGCCAAAATTCCCGAATTCGCCGCCGGACACATAGATTTGCTGACCGGCTTGGGCGTAATCGGCGGATATCCCGACCTCACCTTCCGGCCGGACAAGAATATTACCCGCGCGGAGGCGGCCAAGGTGCTGTATTCGATTTATTGAGTTCTCGTATGCAAAAAACGGCCTGCCGGGATGTTCGGCAGGCCGTCTTCTTTATTGTGTGGGATCGCCTTCCTCCCTGTCGTCCAACGCGTAACCTCGCCCGATAAATTTTCTGTTTTCCTCTTGGAATAACGACGCATTTTGTGATATACTGGTTGAAAGTTTGGGAGGTGAGACGGCGTGGCACACAAGTGGCGGGATTATTTGAAGTATCTGTTCCCCTTTATCGTGGGGGTGTTGCTGTTTGCCTTTATTACCGACTATGAAAAAACGCTGGCCTTTACCAGTGCCATTTTCGGCGGTATTTTGTATGTGCTGACCCGTTTTCTCATCGCGTTTTCCATCGCCTATATCATCAATTTCCCGGTTAATTGGCTACGCGCCAAGCTCCGCCTGCCCCGCCTCGCGGCCATTATTGTCTCCTATATTTTGTTTGTCGGCCTGCTGGTGTGGATGCTGGTCTACATCATCCCGCTCATGATTGACGGCCTCACGCAGCTGTTTACCGCGTTGCAGGACTTCATCCCGACGGCGCAGCAGTTCGTCGCCAACTCCTTCACCCGCTTGGATACCGAGGGCATCGACCTCATCAATTCGCTCATCGGCAGCGTCACAAACGCCTTGTCCTCCGTGCTGTCGAGCATCCTCAACGTCTCCTCGCTGGAGAGCATTGTGCGCACCTCCACCCGCCTGATTTTGAACATTCTCTTCGGACTTCTCATTTCGCTGTACGCCCTGCTCGAAAAAGAAAGCCTGATCCGCAACTGCAAAAAGATCATGTACGCATTTCTTAAAAGTGAGAAAGCGGACAAAAGCATTGGGTTTCTGAGGGAAGCGAACACGATTTTCTCCCAGTTTTTCGTGGGGAAGTTCGTCGATTCCGCCATCATCGGCATCCTCAGCGCCATTTGTTACACCATTTTCGGCCTGCCGTTGACGCCGTTTTTGGCCGTTCTGGCCGCCATCTGCAACATGATTCCCTATTTCGGCCCCATTGTCGGCATGGTCATTACGGTGATTATTTTGCTGTGTTTCAACCCAATTCAGGCGCTTTACGGGCTGATTATATGCATTGTTTTGCAGATTTTGGACGGCAGTGTCATTGGCGTCAAAATCCTCGGTTCCGCCGTGGGCATCAGCCCGCTGCTCACCATCGTGGCCATCACGGTGGGCGGCGACCTCGCCGGCCTGATGGGTATTTTGCTCGGAATTCCCATTTTGGCCACCTTCAAGACGCTGATTTATGACCGGGTCATCAAATCCCGGCTGGAAAAGCGCCAAATTCAGATCGAATGAAGCGGAAAGTTTGGTTTTGGGGCGTATTGGCGCTGGGCCTGCTGCTGGTGGCCGCGGGGCTCTGGCGGGATGAGACGCTGACGCTGTGGCGCAAGGCGGTCGCCATTTGTCTGGAGTGTATCGGCCTTGGATAAGAGACGATGGACGCAACTCGGCGCGACGGTTCTGTACAACGCCAATCTGGGCGGATTCCTCTCCGGCAGGCTGTACAAGGGCGACCTCAAGCGGATCTGCGTGCCGGGCTTCAATTGCTATTCCTGCCCCGGCGCGGTCGGCTCCTGCCCCATCGGCGCCTTGCAGGCTGGATTTTCTAGCCCCGAATTGCGGCTTTCGTTCTTCGTGGCGGGACTGCTGTTGACGTTTGGGGTGCTGTTTGGGCGGCTGATCTGCGGCTTTGCCTGCCCGTTTGGGTTTTTGCAGGAGCTGCTCTACAAGATTCCTGTCAAAAAGCTCAAAAAGTTGCGGATTTTCCGATTTCTCAAATATGGGAAATATCTCGCACTGATAGTGTTGGTAGTCATTCTGCCGATTATTCTCACTATTGAGAATGGCGTCGGCGCACCGGTATTCTGCCAATATGTCTGCCCCGCCGGAACGCTGGAGGCCGGCATCCCGCTCCTGCTGGCGGACGCGCGCTTGCGCGCCGGCATCGGCGGCCTGTTTTTCTGGAAGCTGTCGATTTTGCTTGTAACCCTCGTCTCCTGTGCCCTGATCTACCGGCCGTTTTGCCGGTTTCTCTGCCCGCTGGGCGCGGTCTACGCCCCGCTCAACAAGGTGGCGCTGTTTGGTCTGCGCCACGATGGGCATTCCTGTACCCATTGCGGCGCATGCGCCCGCGTTTGCGGCGCGGAGGTCGATCCCGCCCAAAGGCCCGACGATCCCGAGTGTGTCCGCTGCGGAGGCTGCGTGAAAGCCTGTCCGCACCGCGCGCTGTCGCTGGGCGTGCGAAACTCGCTGCAAAAAACACCCTGTACATTTGACAACCCGCCCGACGGTGGGTTACAATGATAAAAAATAAACAAAGGATGGGTTTTCGTGAACGGACAATCTGCCGCGCTCCGGCGCTTTGAAGAAATTTTGGCCGCCCAGCAAAAACGGGTCGCCGCCATGGAGGCGCAGGGCGATTTCCTTGATTTTGCAACCCTTTCGCCCATCGTAATCGGCGTCTGCGGCGGCGACGGCATCGGCCCCGCCATTACCGCCTGCGCCCGCCGGGTGCTGGCCGCACTGCTGACGCCCGAGCTGGACACCGGCAAGGTCGTCTTCCGCGACATCGAGGGGCTGACCATCGAAAACCGCGCCGCCTGCGGCCAAGCCATTCCGCCCGATGTGCTGGCGGAGCTCAAGGCCTGCCACGTGATCCTCAAGGGCCCCACCACCACGCCCCGGCGCGGCGATCCGTGGCCCAATATTGAGTCGGCCAACGTCGCCATGCGCAAGGAATTGGATCTTTTTGCCAACGTCCGGCCCGTCAAGGTGCCCGCCGAGGGCATCGATTGGGCCTTTTTCCGTGAAAATACCGAGGGCTCGTATGCCGTCGGCAGTCTGGGCGTCGAGGTCGGCGGCATCGCCGTCGATTTCACCGTCACCACCGACGCCGGCACCGAACGCATTGTGCGCCTAGCCTTTGAGCACGCCCGCAAAACCGGGTGCCGGCGCGTCACGGCGGTCACCAAGGCCAATGTCATCAAGACCACCGACGGAAAATTTTTGGAAATCGCTAAAAAAATCGCCGAAGAATACCCTGAGATCGCTTTCGACGACTGGTATATCGACATTATGACCGCCAAGCTGGTGGACACCAAGCGCCGCCGCGACTTCGAGGTCATGGTGCTGCCCAATTTGTACGGTGACATCCTGACCGACGAGGCCGCCGAGTTTCAGGGCGGCGTCGGCACGGCCGGCAGCGCCAACATCGGCAAGCGGTACGCCATGTTTGAGGCCATTCACGGCTCGGCGCCGCGCATGGTGACCGAGGGCCGCGCGCAGTACGCCGACCCAAGCTCCATGCTGCGCGCCTCCGTCTTACTGCTGGAGCACATCGGCTTTGTTGAGCGCGCCCGTCGGCTTGAGCGCGCGCTGGACATCTGCCTGTATGAGGAGAAAAAAATCGCTGTCACCGGCCGTGATACCGGCGCGACCTGCGAGCAGCTCTCCGATTATATCATGGAGACCATGGCGCGTCTCGGCTGAACCCACAACACAACGGAGGCAAAAATATGCCCAAACAAAAGGTATCTCCGGCTGTGGTGCGGCGTCTACCCCGTTACTTTCGCCATCTGGAGGAGCTTTCGCTAAGCGGCGTGACCCGCATTTCCTCCCGGCTGCTGGCCCAGCGGCTGGGGCTGACCGCCTCGCAGATCCGGCAGGATCTCAATTGCTTCGGCGGCTTCGGCCAGCAGGGCTACGGCTACAATGTGGAAAATCTGCGGGCGGAGATCGGCGAGATTCTGGGTGTTTCCCGCGGGACGACCGCCGTGCTCATCGGCGTGGGCAATATCGGCCGCGCACTGTGCAACAATTTTGATTTCGCCCGCGCCGGCGTGGGTCTGCTGGCAGCGTTTGACGTGAACCCGGCCCTTGTGGGGCAAAGCCTCGGCAGGATTCCGCTGCTGCACATTGATACGCTGGACGCGTTTTGCGCCGCGCACCGGCCCGCCATCGCCGTCTTGACCCTGCCGCGCGAGCTGGCGCCGCAAATGGCGGAGCGCCTCTCCCGGCTGGGTGTCCGGGGCTTGTGGAATTTTACCAATGTCGATCTGCATTTGCATGAGCATGACGTCCAGGTGGAGGATGTCCATTTCGCGGACAGTCTGATGACACTCTGTTATCGTGCGCGAGGGGAGGAACCATGAACAAGCGAGTTTTGCCTGCTATTTTGTCGTTGATTGTCTTGCTGGGTCTGATCCCGGCCGCCTCGGGGACTGCCGGCACCGCCGCCGACCCGGTGGTGACACTGGGCTATCTCGACTCGGTGTTTGTCCCCAAGGTGCTGTCGCTTGCCGGTCAGGCGCTGGACAAAAGCTACAAGCCCTTGTTTGACAAACACAGCGCCGCCTTGACCCAGAAGGGTTACGCGGGTTTGGCGACCGCCGTGGCGGGCGCATATCTCAAGAAAAACCCCGCCGGCTCGGCGGATGGGTTCGCCGCCCGTCCCACCCCGCTGACCCTCAAAAAAGGCGACCGCATCGTCGGCGGCGTCGGTGCGGGTCTTGTTCTGCGGGCCGGCTCCGCGGCGTTCACCGGTCCCGCCGGCGGCAAGCTGGTCAATGTGACCACCGGCAAGGAGGTCACGGTGGGCGCACCGGCGGTGCTGAACCAATATTTCCTTACGGCTGACCGCGGCACGGGCCTTGTAGTGCAGTCGGACACCGCCACCGTTACGGTGGACGGGTATTACCGCATTTTCCCAGCCTATACCGTACGGTACACGGCGCAGGCCGACAAGCTCAAAACACTGGGGCTCTTTCTGGGCACGCCGACCGGCTATCAGCTCGACCGCGCGGCCACCCGGCTGGAGGCGCTGGTCATCATGATCCGGCTACTCGGCGAGGAACAGGCGGCGCTGGCGCACAGCCCGGTCTCCCCGTTTGCCGACGTCCCCGAATGGGGGCGCGCGTACGTGGCGTACGCCTATGAAAAGGGCTACACCAAGGGCACCTCGGCTGTCAAATTCACGCCGGACGCGACCGTAAAGCCCGGCGACTTTATGACCTTTGTCTTGCGCGCCTTGGGTTACAGCGATACCTTCGGCGACTTCCAATGGGACAAATCCATGACCTTCTGCGTGCAGTCCGGGCTGTTTTCGCAGTCCGACATGGACGCCATTTCCAAAACCTTCCTGCGCGATCAGGTGGTCATGATCTCGTACAAGGCGCTGTCCTGCCGGCCCAAAAACGCGTCCGGCACCCTGCTCTCCCAGCTCGTGGCCAAGGGCGCGGTGAACGCCGTGCTGGCGCAGTCGGTTCTGTCCTGAAAAACATACGGCCATTGGGCGCCCCAACCGGCGCCCAATTGTTTTGTCCGGGGGTGTAACAATTTCCCCGCCACCGGAGTTATCATAATGGGCGACATGTGAGGTGAGGGCGCTTGATCCTCGTATTTTCCACGCAGGAGGAGCGGGACAAATTCAACCTTCTCTTTGAAACATACAAACGGCTGATGCTGCACAAGGCGTATGAAATTCTGTGCGACTACGCCCTGGCCGAGGACGCCGTAAGCGAGGCGTTTATCCGGGTGTACAAAAACCTGCGCAAAATCGGCGACCCGGTCTCTCCTCAGTCGGCGTCATTTCTGTTGACCATCGTCAAAAACGTCTCGCTGACCATGCTGAAAAAAGACCGCCGCCGCAACACCGACGAGCTGGACGAAAAGATGTCGTCGGCCTACGATCTGGAGGAAGAGGTGCTCTCGGCGCTGTCGTCCGGGGAGATCATGGCGGCGCTGGACGCGCTCAGCGAGGAGCTGCGCAGCGTCTTTCTGCTCCGGTACGCCCACGACCTCAGTCATCGGGAAATCGCCCGGCTACTGGGGCTGCGGGAAAACACCGTGACCGTGCGGCTGCTGCGCGCCAAGCGAAAGCTGTCGGAACTGCTGGCAAAGGAGGGGCTTGTATGAGCCGGTCGGATGAATTTTATAAGCGGATCGCCTCGGCCTACTCCGAACGCGAAGGAAAGGCGCTGCAAGCCCAACCGGAACAGCCCACCGATACGGCGGGGCTGGAGCGCAAGCTGCGCGCGCGTCTGCGGCGCAAGGAGAGCGTCCGCTGGGTCGGCGGGCTGAGCGCGGTGGCGGCGGCGGTGCTACTGGTGGTGACGCTGGGCATGTTGGCCTCGACCGGCGTGGAGGTTTGGCCGATACCCTCCCCCGGACTTGCCTCCGCGCCGCCGGGTGCAAGTGCCGCGCCCTCGCACACGCCCGGCGCTCCCGACGGGCTTATGCCGCTCTCCTTCTCCCTGCCGGCGGAGTTTTCGGTGCTAACCGTCGCGCTGGACAACGGCAAAACCGTCTATACGCTGGAAAATACCGCCCACGACCCTGTGGTGATGACGCTGGAGCGCACCGGCGACAACAGCTTTTCCGACGAGCTCACCCAGATCACGCTGGACGGCGCGACCGCCTACGCCAGCTGGGGCCCCGACTTTCAGCTCCTGACGCTCAAAAAGGGCGGCGTCGTCTACACCCTGACCTGCCGGTACGAGCTGGAGACGCTGCTGACCCTCGGCGCGTGTATTGTATAAAATTTTTCATCTCATGTAATGTTTTCCCGCGCGGCGGGGTTTCCACTGATAGTAACACAAAGAGGGGCGCTCCGAGCGCCCCCGACGTAAGGAGTGGAAAACATGAAAACAAAGCTGACCTGCCTGATCCTCGCGCTCGTCCTGTTCGCGGCCCTGTGCGGCTGCAGTCCCTCGGGGGCAACAAGTCCCACGCCGCTACCCTCCGGCACGCCGCCGTGGCCGGCAGGCAGAGCATCCCTGCCTCCAGCGACGCCCACGGCACCGGCGCCCCAGCAAGAGCCAGCCCATGCCTCCGGAATGCCGCCGTTTGGGGCGTTTTCCAAAGACGACTTTGGGATTATTTCCAGCGAATCCTACCTCGCCATCACAGAAAACCCCGAGGTTTCCGTCGCGCAGGAATCCACCCTCACCTTCTCGCTGAAGGTGGACACGGCCTCCTACTCCAACGTGGAGCGGTATCTTGAGAGCGGCAATCTGCCACCGGCCGACGCCGTTCGGGTGGAGGAAATGGTCAACTATTTCTCCTACGACGGGGAAATGGCCTTCGGTGAGCACCCGCTGGCCGTCTACGCCGAGCTGGGTCGCTCGCCCTATGACGCGGAAAAATATCTGGCCTTCGTCCGCGTTAAGGCGCAGGACATCGACAAAAATGAACTGCCCCGCAGCAATCTGGTCTTCCTCATCGACACCTCGGGCTCCATGGAATCCTATGACAAGCTGCCACTGTTGAAGGAAGCCTTCACCCTGCTCATCGAGACGCTGACCGAGGACGACCGGGTTTCCATCGTCACCTATGCCGGCTCGTCGGCCATCGTGCTGGACAGCGTGCCGGGCAACGACTACCAGAAGATCCTAAACGCCCTCCAAAACCTCAGCGCCGGCGGCTCCACGGCGGGCGGACAGGGCATCCTCTCGGCCTACAAGCTGGCCGAAAAGAACTTCATCGAGGGCGGCAACAATCGGGTGATTCTGGCCACCGACGGCGACTTCAACGTGGGCGTGTCCACCACGTCCGAGCTGGAAACGCTGGTGAGCGAGAAGCGCGGCAACGGCGTTTATCTGAGCATCCTCGGCTTCGGTACCGGCAACATCCGCGACGACATCATGGAGACCCTCTCCAAACACGGCAACGGCAACTATGCGTATATCAACTCGGTGCACACCGCCGAAAAGGTGCTGGTGGATGAGCTGTCCTCCAATCTGTTCGTCATTGCCGACGACGTCAAGGCGCAGGTGGAATTCAACCCCGAAAACGTGGTGAGCTACCGTCTGCTGGGCTATGAAAACCGTCAGCTTGCCAACGAGGACTTCACCGACGACACCAAGGACGCCGGCGAGATCGGCGTCGGCACCGATGTGGTGGCGCTGTTTGAGCTGACCCTGCGCTCGGAGGGGCAAAAATACGGCAACAGCGGCGGCTATCCCGACGAGCTGTTTGAGGTGCGGCTGCGCTACAAGCACCCCGGCGAGAACGAGAGCATTCCCATCACGGTGCCGGTGCGGTATGAGGATTTGCGCGAGGCCAACTCGTCCGATTTCCATTTTGCCGCCGCCGTGGCCGGATACGGGCAGCTGCTGCGCGGCTCCTCGCACGCCGGGCTGGATGTAAACGGCGTGCTGGCGCTGGCGCAGGACAGCTTGGGCATTGACGAAAAGGGCTACCGACAGGAGTTTGTCGCCATGGTAAAGAACAGCCGGGACTTATTTTAAAAGTAACAGAAAGAGGGCGCGGGGAAAATCCCCCGCGCCCTCTTGTTTCGACATTAGCCGATTGTGTATGAGCCCCGGATGAACACCGTGGTCTCGGCGGTGGTTTTAAACCCGCGGCCCTCCACCGTGGACATATACAGATGGTTTTTTTCCAGTGCCTTGCCGCCGGCCAGATCGGCGCCCGAGGTCATATCGATGAGCCCCGGCGTTCCGGACGCCACGCAGGTCGCGCCGCCCAGACGCAGCATGACCTCGGAGCCCAGCGCCAGCGTCACCGTCTTGCCCGACGGGATGACGACCTTTTGCATGGAATCGGCCGGCGCGCTGGTACCGCCGGGGCTTGTCCCCTGTTTTTCCAGCACGGCGGCGGCCACGGCGTCAAT
>JAVBOJ010000101.1:0-5132 GCA_031550755.1 Oscillospiraceae bacterium | reverse complement strand
CTGAACCGGCAGATGGACGAAACCTTCGATACGAATCTGGAGGAATGCCACGGGCGTTTTTCCGAATTGTTCGATTTGAAAATCGACGAATAGGGGACTTTGTATGTCATCCGTAATTTTCGGCGTCAACGGCCCGGTGGTCACCGCGCGCGGCGAGTCCGCCTTCGGCATGATGGATATGGTGTTTGTCGGCCCCGACCGGCTCATCGGCGAGGTCGTCGGTCTGCACGGCGGCGACACCATTGTTCAGGTGTATGAGGACACCACCGGCCTCTCCCCCGGCCATCCGGTGGAGACGACCGGCGCGCCCATGTCGATCAAGCTGGGGCCCGGGCTGCTGGGCAATATTTTTGACGGTATCGCCCGTCCGCTGCGCGAAATCGAGGCGCGCACCGGGGCGTTTATTCGCCGCGGCGTCAACATCCCGTCGCTGGACAATGAAAAGCTATGGACGGTGGACATGAGGGTCAAGGCCGGCGACACCCTCTCGCCCGGGCAGGTCTTCGCCGAATGTCAGGAGACCGGCATCGTCCGCCACCGCGCCATGGTGCCGCCCGGCGTCTCCGGAACGGTGACAAAGGCCACCACCAATGGTGACTATACCGTGGAGCAGCCTCTGGTCACGCTGCAAACCGACAAGGGCGAAATCAGTCTGTCTCTGGCGCAGGAATGGCCCATCCGCCGGCCGCGCCCGGTGGCGCGCCGTCTGCCCATCGACCGGCCGCTCATCACCGGCCAGCGCATCATCGACACCCTGTTTCCCATCGCCAAGGGCGGCTGCGCCGCCGTGCCCGGCCCGTTCGGCGCGGGCAAGACCATCACCCAGCATCAGCTGGCCAAGTGGTCGGACGCCGACATCATCGTCTATCTCGGCTGCGGCGAGCGCGGCAACGAGATGACCCAGGTGCTGGAGGAATTCTCCGAGTTGCAGGATCCCAAGTCGGGCAAGCCGCTGATGGAGCGCACCGTGCTGATCGCCAACACCTCCAATATGCCGGTGGCCGCCCGTGAGGCGTCCATTTATACCGGCATGACGGTGGCCGAATATTACCGCGACATGGGCGATCATGTCGCCAGTCTGGCCGACTCCACCTCCCGTTGGGCCGAGGCGCTGCGCGAAATCTCCGGCCGGCTGGAGGAAATGCCCGCCGAGGAAGGCTTCCCGGCCTATCTGCCCTCGCGTTTGGCGGAATTTTACGAGCGCGCCGGATACATGATCAATCTAAACGAGTCGGAGGGCTCGGTCACCGTCATCGGGGCGGTGTCGCCACAGGGCGGCGACTTTTCCGAGCCGGTCACCCAGAACACCAAGCGGTTTATCCGCTGCTTCTGGGCGCTTGACCGGCAGCTGGCCTATGCCCGCCACTTCCCCGCCATCAACTGGATCACATCGTATTCCGAATACATTTCGGAGCTTTCCCCATGGTATGAGCAGCGGTTTGGGACGGCCTTCGCGCAGGCGCGCGCGCGTCTGTCGCGGCTCATGCAGGAGGAAGCCAAGCTCAACGAGATTGTCAAGCTCATCGGCGCGGACATCCTGCCCGAGGATCAAAAGCTGGTCATCGAAACTGCGCGGGTCGTGCGGCTTGGCTTCTTGCAGCAGAACGCCTATCACGCCACCGACACCTATGTCCCGCTGGACAAACAGCTCGGCATGATGCAGGTCATGCTGCGGCTGTTTGACGAGGGCAAGCGCTTGGTCGAGGCATCGGTGCCGCTGTCGCAGCTGGCCGCGACCGGCCTATTTGACCGGCTGATCCGCATCAAATACGATGTCCCCAACGATCAGGTCTCCAAGCTGGACGACTATATGAAGGATGTCGTCGAAACCATCGAAGACATTTTGGCACAAAACAAGCCGGTTTTCTCGGCGGAGTCGTAAAGAGAGGTTTTTTGCATGCGCATGGAATATATGGGCCTGTCGGAAATTTCCGGGCCGCTGGTCGTGCTGGACGGCGTCACCGGCGCTTCCTATGAGGAAATGGTGGAAATTTCGCTGACGGACGGCTCCAGGCGTCTCGGCCGCGTTATCCGCATGGACGGTACGCGCGCTGTCGTGCAGGTGTTTGAAGGCACGCGCGGCATCTCGCTGCAAAACGCCCGCACCCGGTTTTCCGGGCATCCGATGGAGCTCTCCCTGTCCAAGGAGATGCTCGGCCGGATTTTTGACGGCGCGGGACGCCCCATCGACGGCTTCGGCGAGATTTTTCCCGACACCCGCCGCGATATCAACGGCTCGGCCATCAATCCGGTGGCGCGGCAGTATCCGCGCTCCTGTATCTATACCGGCATTTCGGCCATCGACGGCACCTCCACCCTGATTCGCGGCCAAAAGCTGCCCATTTTCTCCGGTGCCGGCCTCAAGCACAACGAGGTGGCGGCGCAGATGGTGCGGCAGGCGCGGGTTGGCGGCGAGGACACCGGCTTTGCCATCGTGTTTGCCGCCATGGGCGTCAAAAATGACACCGCCGATTTTTTCAAAAAGGATTTTGAGGAGTCGGGTGCGCTGCAGCGGGTGGTCATGTTTATGAATCTGGCCTCCGACCCCATCATCGAGCGCATTTTGACCCCGCGCGTGGCGCTGACCGCCGCCGAATATCTGGCCTTTGAACACGGCTACCACGTGCTGGTAGTCATGACCGACATGACTTCGTACTGCGAGGCGCTGCGCGAGTTTTCCTCCTCCAAGGGGGAAATCCCGAGCCGCAAGGGCTTCCCGAGCTATCTGTACTCCGATCTGGCGTCGCTGTATGAGCGCGCCGGCATGATCGCCGGCAAGTCCGGCTCGGTCACGCAGGTGCCGGTGCTGACCATGCCCAACGACGACATCACCCACCCGATTCCCGACCTGACCGGCTACATCACCGAGGGACAGATCGTGCTCGACCGGGAGATGGATCAACGCGGCATGTATCCGCCGATTGCCATTTTGCCGTCGCTGTCTCGCCTGATGAAGGACGGCATCGGCAAGGGCTATACCCGCGAGGATCATCCGGCGCTGTCCAACCAGCTCTTTTCCTCTTACGCCAAGGTGCAGGAGGCGCGGGCGCTGGCGTCGGTCATCGGCGAGGATGAGCTGTCGGACATCGACAAAAAGTACATGGAATTCGGACGGTTGTTCGAGGCGCATTTCGTACGTCAGGGCGCTGACGAGAACCGCACCATCGACCAAACGCTGGAAATCGGCTGGCAGGTGCTCTCGGTGCTGCCCAAGGAGGAGCTCGACCGGGTGGACGCGCTGCTGCTGAAAAAATATTTTGCCGAAAACGCCGCCATTGCCCTGCGCGGCGATGTATAACCGGGAGGTGACTTCCCATGCCCGTGATTCCCACCAAGGGAAACCTCGTCGCCATCAAGCGGTCGCTGACTTTGGCGCAGCTCGGCTTTGAGCTGATGGACCGCAAACGCAACATCTTAATCCGCGAAATGATGAGCCTGATCGACCGCGCGTCCGAAATCCAGAGCAAGATCGACACCACCTTCCGCGAGGCGTATGCCGCCCTTCAGGCGGCCACCATCACGCTGGGCAACTGCGACGAGTTTTCACGCTCGGTCGAGCCGGACAATTCGCTGCAAATTCGCTTCCGGTCGGTCATGGGCGTCGAAATCCCCTCCGTCACCATGGACGAGACCCGTCCGGGCATCCCGTACGGCTTCGCGTTTACCAATTCCCTGCTGGACAACGCCAGCTTGCAGTTTCACCGGGTCAAGCTGCTGACCCGCGAGCTGTCCGAGGTCGAGACCTCCATCTATCGGCTGGCCTATGCCATTAAAAAAACACAAAAAAGGGCAAACGCCCTGCAAAATATCATTATTCCCAATTTTCAGGCCGATGTGAAATTCATTGCCGAAGCTCTCGAGGAGAAAGAGCGCGAGGAGTTTGTGCGGCTGAAGGTCATCAAGGCGCAGAAGCATTGATTTGAATATTTTTTCTGAGTTCCGCCGATAATAACGGCGGAACTTTGTTTTCGAAAACACAAAAGGAGATGTACTGTTTTGGATAGAGTTTCTCTCATTCTTATCATTATCGGCGCGCTCAACTGGGCCAGCATCGGCATTTTCGGCTTTGATGTCGTCGCCGCGCTGTTCGGCGGTCAGGGCGCTGTGGTCAGCCGCATCATCTATACCCTGGTGGGTCTGGCCGGCGTGTGGTGCGTGTCGCTGCTGTTCCGTGAACGTGACACCATCGACGAGCACTAAACCAAAAGGCGGATACTCTTTTGAGTATCCGCCTTTTGTGTTAATGCCTTTACAGAAGCTCCAGCAGCCGCTTCAGCGGTCCGTCGGCCTCGCAGACCTCACCCTCCGCCGTTTCGCGGAAGCAGACCGGCGCACCCTTGGGCTCGCGGCTGTCATACAGGCACCACGGCACCGGGTCGGGCTTGTGCAGCCCCTGTTCCGTCGTGGTGACATGGTCGGGCAGCACGACCAACCGAAACGGCCGCCCCATCTCCTCCATGCCCCGCATCAGCGCCGCCGCCATGGCGTCCACCATGCGGATGGCCTGCATTTTGCCGGGCAGATCGAGCGCGTGGCTGCAATCGTCCGGCGCTTCCAAATGCAGCATGACAAACGGCGTTTCCTTTGCCAGCAGCGCCAGCGCCGCGTCTACCTTGGCTTTCCAATCGGTGTGCAGGGTTCCGTCGGCGCCCGGCACCACCGGGGCGAGCAGCCCCGCCAGCCGTGCCATGCCCTGAATCATGGGCACCGCCGAATGACCGCGCCCGAAAGTCCGAATTTTTCCGCAAACGGCTCGTAGTCCGGCGCCATGCCCGCGCCCCACGGCCAGACGGCCTGCGCACGCGGATCGCCACGCAGCGCCTCCCGGGATGCCTCCATCAGCCGCCCGATGATGCCCTGCGGCAGGTATTCGGAAAACGCCGCGCCGTGGACATTGTGCGGCGGGGTCATGCCGGCGGGCAGGGCTCCCTCGCCGATCAGCAAATGGCGAAAGCCTCTCTGCGGCAGGTAGGCGAGCGCCCCCAGCGCCTCCCGGAAGGCTTGCGATTCCAGCAGTTTTTGCCCCAGCGCCAGACCGTCCTCGGCGGAAATATCGGGGCAGGCCTCATGCAGACAGCCGTTTTCGTCCAGCCGCACCAGATTGCAGCGCATGGCAAACTGGCCGGGGCGGA